>CAINXC010000101.1 GCA_903854655.1 uncultured Verrucomicrobiota bacterium
GGGATGACGAGCTGGCGTCCCTCACCCTGACGGCCCGCGTGGCGGAGGTCCTGCGCCGTTTCGCCATCGGCCGCACCAGCGATCAACTGCTCACCGATCCGGACACGCGCCGGGCGGTGGAGGCGGAGCTGGGCGGCGAGCTGCCCAAACTGCTGCAGGGCACGGGGCTGGCCTTTCATAGCGTCGTCGATGTGCGTTTCAGTGGCGAGGCGCTGGAGCGCAAGCGCCAGTTGCAGACGGGGCGCGCCTCGGCGCAGATGGAGGCGGCGGAGCGCGAGCTGCGCCAGACCATGCAGATGACCGCCGACATCGGCGACCTCACCCGCGAGGACATGCTCACCGCCGAGATCGAGCGCATCGCCCACGACCGCAACCTCACCCGGCTGGAGCGCGATCACCTCGTGACCATGCGCAAGGAGTTCATGCGGCGCGAGCAGCGCATTGCAGAAACAGACACCGACGGCCGCATTCGCATCTCGCAGGCCGAGTATGATGCGGAGGTGGAACGCAAGCGCGTCCAGGCCGAGGCGGAGCGGAACCGCGTCCGGTTCCAGACCCAGGACGAAGAGGAGCGCCTGCGCATTCAACGCAAGAAGCAGGTGGATGACAATGATCTCGCCACCCTGGCGGTGGTTCGGGAGGGCCAGCTAGCAGCGCTGGAGAGGATGAAGCAGATCAAGGCGGCGGCGGAAAGCGCCAGCCTGGAGGCACGGGCACGCTTTGCGCAAAGCATCAGCGGCACCGATGCCACCGCCCAGGTGGCCGCCGCAGGCGCGGACATGGCACCCTTCGTGGTGGCCGCTCTGCGGGCGCTCAATCCCCTGCCCCAGCCCGTTTACATGGCGCCCAGCGCGCAGGCGGCCGTCGCCGCCCCGTCCGTTGCGCCGGGGCAGAAGCTCGAGGACATCGTGCCGCGCTACATTCCCGCCGTGGGCCTGGTGCTGAGGCAGACGGCGGATGGCAAGGTGGAAGGCGTGGGCACAGCCTGGCTGGCGCAGGGGCGCGGCGTGCTGGTGACCAATGCGCATGTGGCCGAAGTCGTGGCCCCGGCCAACGGCGGCGGCTGGGTGGTGTTTCCAGGCACGGCGGGCCAGCCTTATCCCATCGCCAGCGTGGACCTGCATCCGCAGTACGTCCGCCAGACCCAGGGCGCGGGGAATGGCGCCACGGTTGTCACCCACGATGTGGCGATCATCCGCCTGAGCACCCCGCCGCCCCATGCGGGCGTGCCCATCGCGCCGAAGCACAAGATTCTGGCCCTGCGCGACCTCCAGCCCGTGGCCTACGTGGGCTACCCCATGCGCGCCCTTGCCGGCGGCGGCACCAGTCTCGAAAGCCCGCGCCCGGTGGCCAAAAGCGGCACCATCAGCGCGCTGACGGACTGGCTGCAGCGCGAAACCCCCGCTGCCGAGGCGCAGCTCATCCGCCACGACCTGGGGGTCACCGGCGGCGCCAGCGGCTCCCCTCTGTGGGATGGCGAGGGCAACGTCGTCGGCATCATCTGCGCGATGAACATCGAGCGCATCGTCAACCCCAACACCCGCAAGCTGGAAGTCATTCCCAGCGCGGCAATGATCAACTTCGCCCAGCGGATCGACGTGCTCACCGACTGGCTGGGGTGGTGAGCGGGGATGAGAGTCTTAATGCCTGAGTCATGTGGAACACAATCAAGAGCTGGCTCACTGAAGCATCGCCAAAAGCGAATACGCCTGACGGCATGGCCGCCCGTCGCGCGGCGATGTGTACATCCACCACAATCATTTGAGCGGCGAAGGCAGCACCCTGGTGATCGGCAATGTCGAAGGCGGCGTCGTAGGCGGCATGGCGAATGCGGTGATCGACCGGCGGAGGGCAGGAGATCTGGCCGACGAGAGGTAATGCCAAAATGAGCTGACCGCTTGACTCCCGGAGAGGCAGTTTCCCAGGATTGCACCGTTCAACCCAAGATCGTTCCAACCCAAAATTGCTTGCGAGACCAGAGGCCTCGAATTTCCAGGGCGCTTGACATTACAACGCTGCGACGCGGACTCCGGCGACGGTGATGTGGCCGTCGTTTTTCCACTGGCTGGTGAGGCCGCGCAGGCCCATCAGGTCAAGCACGGCGCGCAGCGCGGCCTGCTCCTCGCGCGGGCTCACCGCATCGGGTGCGGCGCCGCCCGGCGCGGCGAGGCCGTGTGCGTCGGCGCCCATGCCGCGGGCGAGCAGGAGGGCGCGGCGGCAGTGCGCCGGCTGTGAGACGATGGTGAAGGCGGCGCCGTGCACCAGGTCCAGGGCGTGGCGTACGCTGTCATAAGTGGTGAGACCACCGGGATCCTCCGTCAGCGCCGTGTCCGGCACGCCCAGCTCGCGCGCCATCCGGTGCATGGCGCGCGGCTCGTTGTAGTTCGCGCTGCGCCCGTCGCCGCTGAGCAGCAGGCGCTTCACCTTGCCGGCGTGGTAGAGCGCCGCTGCGGCCCGCATGCGCTGCCGGAGCAGTTCGCCGCGCAGGGAGGTGCCCGGCACCAGCGCGAGTTCGGCGGGCGGGGCCTGGGCGGGATCCTGCGCCACGCGGCCGGCGGAGGCGATGACGGCGGCCTGCGTGGCCAGGCGCACGGCCAGGCCGGACTTCCAAAGAAGGACGAGCACCAGGGCCATGACAGCAAGGCCCAGGATCAGGCGGCGGAGAAGGACGAGGATCGTTTTCATATGCCACCCTCCAAGCGAGAGCCTCCGGATTTTTTCCGGCATGGCGAGAGACACAAAGTAGCCGCGCATGCAAATGCGTGGGGTGTTGGACTTCGCCAAGCACGGCGACGCTCCCTTCCACCTTCTTGCGAAGGCGGCTACTTGACAGGCAGTGGGCCGGTCGAAACGAGGGACACAAAGTAGCCGCGCATGCAAATGCGTGGGGCGCTGGACTTCGCGAAGCACGGCGACGCTCCCTTCCACCTTCTTGCGAAGGCGGCCGCGGCCCAGATTTCGGGCTCGATCAGAAAGATCGGATTTTTTCCCCCACTCTCACTTGGGGGTCAGCAAGCCCCTTCATCCACCTCTATGAAAACCACGCTCCTCGCCCTCCTTGCCCTCGCCTTCATGGCCCCGTCCTTTGCCGGCGCGGCAACGGAAAAGAAGACCAAACCCGCCGCCGCCACAGCAGGCGCCAAGTCCAGGCCCCACGGCGATGCAGCACCTGCCACGGCCAAAACGAAGGTCAGAACCAAGGACAAAGACAAGGCAAGGACCACTGCCGCCAAAGCGGATAAAAAGGCCGGGGCCGGCACCACGACCAGGAAGAAGACCGGTCCCAAGCCCGCACCGAAGCCAGCGCCAAAGCCCGGGCACGAGTCCGCAGGCAGCGGCAAAACCAAAATCAAGCCCAAGCCCGCTCCCACGCCTCCCGATCCCACACCCAAGGCCGATGAGCCGCAAAACGACGATCCCTCCCCGGAGTCCACGCCCGACGAGCCCAAGATCTTCGTCCACACCAGCCCGGTGTCGCTTGAGGAAGGCGTGAAAGGCCTCGATGCGGAAGGGCGGCTGCGCTTCCAGGTTTTCCTCGACCGCAATGCCTTCGTGCCCGGCAAGGTGGACGGCCAGACCGGCGAGTTCAGCCTCAAGGCCGCCCGGCGCTGGATCAGCGCCGAGGAGGGGCGCACCGCCGCCGCCTTGTTCGAGGCCGCGCAGGCCATGGAAGGTGAGACCACCATCCTCTTCGAGGTGCCTGCAGAAGCCCTGAATTTTGTTGGTCCCATGCCCGCCACCCTGGAGGAAAAAGCCGCCGCCAAGGGGCTGTCCTACACCTCCCTGGCCGAGTACGTGGCCGAGCGCTTCCACACCGATGAGGCCACCCTCGCACGCCTCAACCCCGAGCTCAAGACCGGGGCGATCAACCCCGGCGACAGCGTGCGCGTGCCCAATGTGACCCCCTTCAAGATCGAGGCCCCCCGCATCGAGTCCTCCACCGCCGCGCGCCTGGCCGGCGCCTCGATCCAGATCCTGCACGAGGAGCACGTGCTGGAGGTGCGTCGCGGCGGCGTCCTCATGGCCGCCTTCCCCATCACCGTGGGCGGCAAGCCCGAGCACGTCCGCACCGGCCTGTGGAAGGTCGAGTCCATCACCGCCAACCCCTCCTTCATGTGGGATGATGAGATGCTGAAGAACGGCCGCCAGGGTGACAAGCAGTATCTCCTGCCCCCAGGGCCTAACAATCCTGTGGGCGTGATCTGGATGGCGCTCCAGCCCGTGTCCGGCCCCGTGGCGCATATCGGCATCCACGGCACCAGCGATCCCGCCCACATCGGCCGCAACCAGAGCAGCGGCTGCATCCGCCTGGCAAACTGGGACGTGGTGCGCCTCGCCCGCCTGATCGGGCCGGGGACCAAGGTGATGTGGAAATCACAGTTTATGCCGGAAAACACCCTGATCGCAAAAGCACCCTAGTTTTTTTCGAAGAGAAATCATTCGTCCCCACGTGAGTAATCAATAGCTTCGGCATCGCGTTTGCGGACCTAGGAGAAGATTAGCAACTGAGCATCCCCTTTTTGTCATGAGCGACAATCCACAAGTCATCGACGCCCCCAACCTTGCGGCACAAGCGGGGGGGCAGGGCAACACCCAGATCAACAACAACTTCTTTGGCGCCACGGTCAAGACGGTGCTGGATGCGGCCTCCAAACCGGAGCGGCCCACCAACAACTTCGGAGACTGGGCCAAGGAATTGCCGGAGCGGCAGGCGGAGTTTTCGGATTTCCCCGACAGCGCGGCCAAGCTGCAGGCGCTGCGGACCCATGGCCTCCTGGCGGTGGACTGCGCGGACACGTACTTCCTCCATGAGCTGGCGGCGTGGATCGCCACGACCGGCGGCTACGACCGGCGGCTGCTGATCGACCAGAACAACGAGGCCCTGTTCGAGAACACGCAACGGCTGAACCTCACCGGGTACATCGACTGGCTGCGGGTTTCCAAGAAAGACAAGGCGGAGAAGCTCCTGGTGGTGCTGCACGTGGATGGCAGCCTGCTGCCCGCCGCCCTGGCCGATGCGAAAGGCTCGCTGCCCTCGTACAAGAGCGCCCTGGCCAACGAGGGGATTCACCTGCTGTTTCTGCTGTACGCGGAGGCCTGCACCTCGCTGCCGCGCGATCCGCTGAAAAATGCGGCCAGCCTGTGGATCCTGCCCGTGCTGCCCATGCTCCTGAGGCGGGTGCTGGGCGCAACGCCCGGCGAGCCGGAGCGCGTGGCAAAGGCGGGCGCCTTGCAGGCCCGCATCGAGGCGCAGCGACGGGATAAGCGCTGGGCGGCGAGCGAAAGCGCGTTCCTGCGCGAACTGCAGGGCGCGCTGGGCGATGAGAACCTGCTCGATGCACTGGAGGCGGAGGCGGACCGCCGCGCCATCGCCTCCACCGTTTCGCTGGCGCGCCCCGTGCAGGAGCGCAGCGAGCTGGCGCGCACCGGCAATCTGGTGGAGCGCGCCGTGCTTTTCACCGCCGCCTTCCTGGGCCGCTGCTCCGTGGATGAGCAGATGGACGTGATCAAGGCCATCCTCGGCACCAAAAAGCTGAAGCCCGTGCACAACCGCGCCCCGGCGCCGGTGCGCCCCAGGGCCGGCGTGCCCGCCACCCCGCCGCCGCCGGAAGAGGATGGCGAGCTCGCCTTCGAGTACTGGCAGAACGAAAGCCTGATCGTCATGGAGCGTTGCGGCGTGCGGCGGGTCACCGGCAGCGAAGGCGCCCGGTTTGTCGAGTTCAGCAGCGAAAGCATGGCCGAAATCGTGCGCACCGAGCTGAGCGACACCTTCACCATGGAGTCCTTCGAAGCGATCAGCCGCACCATGATTTTTGACCAGTCCATCAACCAGTCGCTGGTGGACAAGCTCATCCGCGTCTCGGCGGAGATATGCGAGCTCTATCCCGGGCGCTTTGGCGAGACGTGGCTCCGGTCCGTGCTGGGCTCCATCTCCCATGTTTGCGCCATGACCTTGCAGGTGGAGATCCCGGAACAGATACTGCTGGGCGACCTGTTCAGGAAGCTGGCGGAGGCGCTGGAAAAAAATGGCCGCCTGAAAAACCGCCTGCACTACCGGCTCACCGCGCTGTGCAGCGGGCTGATGGAGAAGCCCGCGCCGAAATCGGTGGTGATGAGGTTCATCGAAGCCCTCATCAACGAGACGGCCTTTGGCACGGCGGCAAGGCTGGCCGAGCGGCTGTGGAGCCGCGAGCCGGAGGCGGCCTACCGCTGGCTCAAGCGCTGCCTCAATGAGGCGCCGCAGGAAGAACGCGAAGAGGCCGAGGAGGCCATCTTCAGCCTGGCCCAGAAAGGCCCGGTGGAGCTGGATCTCATCCTGCGCGCCGTGCAGGGCTGGCTGCCCGATGAAGCGCGCGACGCCGCCAACCTCAGTGAATCGGAGATCTTCGCCACCCTGCTGCCGCTGAGGTTTCACGGCGAGATCAAAATAGCGGAGCGCGACCCCGCCCTGGCCGATGGCAATGAAACCAGCGCGCAGCGCTGGGAAAGACTCGTGAAATGGCTCTGCAATCCCAAGCTCGACGAGGTGCTCACCCATCTCTGGCCGCAGGAGATGGAGGCCTCCCCGGATTGCGGCGATCACAACCGGGCCTTCTGCATTGCCTCCTGGGCGCTGCGCAGCGGCACCACCGGCTGCCTGGTCATCATCAATGCCTTGCGCAGCCACGGCTCCATGCGCCAGCAGCGCGTTGTGCGCGAAGTCCTGGGGCAGATGCTCGCGGAGGCGGACAAACGCTGGCTCAAAGCTGCCGACGCCGCCTTCCGCTCCCCCAGCAGCGTCTCGCAAAAACGTGACGGTGAAAAAGCAAAAGTGCACCGTGAAGTGCTCAAGATCTGCTGGGTGCAGCTCGGCAAGCCAGCGTAGGCCGCCCCGCCGAAATAACCGGAAAATCCCCCGCGCGCTTCCTTTACCCCTTTCATCCAGCCCCACCCTCCACACTCCCCCAAGCCATGGCCATTCCATCCATCCCCGATCCGCTTGAGCAATTCGTCAAGAAGCACACCGACAAGACGGTGACCGGCAAAGAATTCGTTCACAAGCAGGGCCTCTGGTCCAGCATCAAGCTTGTGTTCCGCAATCCGCTGAAACCTGAGCCCATTGTGTTCCCCTCCGGCATGGTGGTCGGAGCCCGCCGCATCCGCATCCAGGGCGCGGTGACCCGCTATGACCCCGAAAACCAGATCAAGCTGGCGGACAAGCGATACCCCAAGGTGGGCGAACCCCGCGGCCTGACCGATTTGAAGGACGACATCATCGAGCAAACCAAGGAGCTGGCGGCAGGCTTTGATCTTCAGGACACCAGCGAAGAGTACCTCAAGAAACAGCTCAAAGAGGACCTCGACATGCTGGCCGGGCAGGTGCGGGATAAAATCCGGACCACCTGGGGCCTGGTGATGACCCTCGCCATCATGGCCGATCAGCCGGATACGGTGCATACCAAGGTCACCGTGCCCTGCTCCATCCGCGGCTGGCCCCGCCCTGTGGACATCACCCATGAGATCCGCCTGCGCGAAGTCGATCCGGAGCGGGCGGCCACTGCCGGCGGGCTTTCCAAAGAGCAGCTCAGCACCTGGGCCACGGAGCGCCTGGAGGTCATCACCAAGGACAAGCTTGCCACCTATACCATCGATCAGGTGGTGAAACGCTTTGCCCGCCCGCTGCCATCCCTCCTCAATGGCGGTGGCGCCGCAGACGGCATGGACAGCGATCCGCTGGAGGACCTGATCAAGCAGGACGTGTCCGCCAAGGCCCGCGAAATGCTCGGCTACGAGGTGGATCTCTACACCGCGACGCCCGAGCTGGGCATGGGCGGGCTGAGCCGCGGCTTCACTGTGGAGGTGGACGGCGAATACCGCACCAAAAGCTTCCATGAAGGCAACTTCTCCCTCATCACCAATTTCAAGGTCACCATCGGCAATCTCACGATCGCCATCGAGCGCAAGTGGCTGGACCCGGCCTTTCCTGACCGCGATGTGATCGAGCACGCGAGCAAGGACATCACCACGCAGGTGCGCTCCGCCATTCAGAGAGCCCTGGCCGAAGTCGAGACCTACAGCCTGCTCTCCGAGTTTGGAGGCGCCGTCGCTGCCACCGGGGTGCAGGACAAGGTCAGGAACCAGATCAATTCGGTGATGAAGGACACTTTCCTTTCGACGATCAGCGATTTCAGCGTGTCCCTTTCATTCCAGGACAAGCTCTCGGCATTTCGCGGCGACATCACCCGCACCTGCCACGGCTCGGTCAAATTCCAGTACAAGCCCGGGACACCCGACGAGATCAACTTCAACGCCGGCTACAGCACACGGATCGCCCCTTCGGAACAGGGTTTCGGAACCTTCTTCCAGGTCTGCTTCCGGGAAATCACCCAGGTGGATTCGGTGAAGCAGCGCATCGAGGACCTCCTGACCGGCCATGCCCTGCAGTTTCTGCAGACCGGCGGCATGATGACGGAGAAAGCCATGCTCAGCCTTGTGGCCGCCCCGCCTGAGATGCTCATCGAATCCATCTTCAGCGCGGCCACCGCCGCCATCCAAAAAGACCTCGGTCTGCAGGTGACCGTGGGCCCCCTGGGCCGCTCCCTGCCGCAGCGGTGGAAGGAGGATGAGAAGCTCAAGGTGCTGATGGAGGAAAAGCTGCGCGACCTCAAGCTCGCCGCCGTAAGCTCCCAGGCGGCTGCGCTCGCCGACATCGGCGTTCCGGAGCTCATGTCAGAGCGCATCGATGAAGTCGAGGCAGCCGTCGCGAAAGTGGGCGGCGTGAGCAGAAAGTTTGCGGAGGACCTGGCGCGCATCGCGTCATCGCCTTTGAAAATTCAAGAGCCCGGCGCCAGCGCTGCCAAGGCTGAGGACCCAGCCCCCGCCGCCACGGCCAGGGAGGAAGCCCGGCGCAAAGCCCGCGAAACGGACCGGGTCATCGACGCGGAAATCGACGGCGAGATGAAGAACCCCTGAGCCTCCCTCTGCCATGCCTCCCCTGCAC
>CAINXC010000102.1 GCA_903854655.1 uncultured Verrucomicrobiota bacterium
CAAACGCAGCTACCGCAGCGAGCGTGATTCTCTCGGCAAGCCCCGCGACATGGCCGCCGCCTTCAGCTACGAGCCCTATGGCGGCCGCCAGACGTTCTCCACCACCGCCGCCGGCCTGCTCAGCCTGCTCGCCAGCGGCCAGTACGACGCCCCCGAAACCATCGGCGCCTCCAACTTCCTCATGAAGAGCCCTCCCGAAATCACCGAGCCCTGGTTCTTCTACGGCAACTACTACTACGCCCAGAGCATGTACCAGCGCGGCGGTGACTACGCCGCCACCGCCCGCCGCAAGACCGAGGACACGCTCGTCAAAAGCCAGGCCGGCGACGGCTCCTGGATGCCCCGCAACGGCAACGAAAAAAGCGCGGGCCCCGTGTACGCCACCTCGCTGGCGCTGCTCAGCCTCAGCGTGTATCACCACTTCCTGCCGATTTATCAGAAGTAGGGCATGACCGGCTTTCCACCGGCCAGTTCGCGTCACCGGAGGAGCCAGGACCGGAGTGACTGAGGCTTGCGCACACCATGCATCTTGCCATGCTTCGGGCACCATGCAGTTCCGTCACGAGAAACACGATGTCTTTGTCCCTGATCAAACCGATCCCGATTCAGCCCTCAAGCGAGTGACCCACCTGGGCATCGTCTCCCACCAGGACGACCTTGAAATCGCCGCCTACCACGGCATCACCGAGTGCTTCCACAGCAAGGACAAATGGTTCGGCGGCGTCGTCGTCACCAATGGCTCCGGAAGTCCGCGCAAAGGCCCGTACGCCGATTACACCGATGAAGAAATGCAGCAGGTGCGTGCGACCGAGCAGCGCAAGGCCGCTTACGTGGGCGAATACAGCGTCATGATCCAGCTCGGCTATCCCAGCGATGACCTCAAAACGGAGGGCCGCGCCAACGTCGCCGCCGACATCGCGCAGGTCCTTGAACACACCCAGCCTGAGATCCTTTACGTTCACAACCCCTGCGACCGGCACAACACCCATGTCGCCACCTTTCTGCGCTGCCTGGAGGCCATCCGCAGCCTGCCCAAGGACAAACGCCCCAAAAAAGTCTATGGCTGCGAAGTCTGGCGCAAGCTCGACTGGCTGCTCACCCATGACAAGGTCATGCTCAAGGTGGACAAGCATTCCCACCTGCTGCGCCCGCTTCTCGGTGTCTTCGATTCCCAGATCAGCGGCGGCAAGCGCTATGACCTTGCGGAGGAGGGCCTGCGCCACGCCAACGCCACTTATTTCGACTCCCACACCACTGACAACACCAGCCTGCTCACCTTTGCCATGGACCTGACTCCGCTGGCCGAGGATGACACCCTGTGCGTGGAGGAGTACACCCTCAACTACGTGCGCCATCTTGAGGATGATGTCCGCGAGCGCCTGAAAGCCTATCTGTAGCGGCAGGCCGCTCCGGCGGTGGTCAGAAAGCCGCGCGCCTGCGCCGCACCATCGCCATGGCGCCGATTAGCAGCAGCAGAAACACTGAGGGCTCCGGCACCGGTGCAATCGGCTGGAACAACGTCAGCGCCAGGGCGCCCGTCTGCCCGCCCGCCGTCAGTCCGGCGTCGGTCGCATAGCTGAAATCGGTGCCGGCGTAGATCGGTGCCATTCCTGCCGCCGCGAGCGCATCGTCCAGGGTGGGGTAGGTCAGCGTCGTGAAGGTGCCTGTGCCGGTGGTGTCGGCCTGCATGGATACGCTGTGATTGCCGAAGTATGCCTTCAGCACCGCAGTGGCCGCCCCGGCAATGGCCGTGTTCACGTTCATGTAGGAGGGCAGGGGAGGCGTGTCGATCAGCGGACTCCAGAACGCGTCGCCCGTGGTCAGGGGATTGCCGTCATAGTCGTTCACATTGTCACCGCCATAGGCGATGGCGGTGATCGGCCTCCAGTTGTCATTCGCGTAGGTGGCGCTGAACGCCGTGATCGATGCATCCGCGATCGCGATGTTAAGCTGGGCCATGATGCGTGCCTGGGTGCGTGTGTCCACCCCTGAGGCGTGGATGATCTGGGTCGCAATCTGGTTCCACTGGCCCGCCGACGTGACGGTTCCTGCCGGGGCGTTCCATGCATAGGCTGTGGCGGTCTGGTCGGACGTGCGGGTGCTGCTGCTGATCGAACCCAGCGATTGCACCTGGTTGAATGCCGTGGCATATGCGGCGGAGGTGATGTCGATCGTGTTCGTCGGGACGAACTGATTGCCGGAGGTCATCGCAAACGGCTTTACGTTGCCCCAGCCGGGCAGCGTCGGCGGATTCTGGTATCCTGGACCATTGGCAACGGGAGTCGGTGCCCAGCGTCCGAGCTGGCCGGAAGGACTGTAGGGGGTGGTGGCCGCATTGGAAGCCCCGTCTCCCACCCGTGAGTTCAGGATTGCCGTTGCCACCTGGTTGCCCCAGTTCACGCCGTCCGTTGTTGCCTGGTCCGCCGGCATGGTCGCAAGCTCGTCTGCGTACAGCGTGGCGAAGGAACTGCCCAGGGCAGGGTACAAGCTCTCCAGCACCGTGTTGGCCGCCGCCGCCGCCGCTGCCTGCTCGTCTGCTCCGGCGGGGCCTCCGGTGTTCCCGTTCATGTAGGGGGTGTATCCGCCGTCAATGCCATTGACCGCGTCGTAAATCGCCGTGCTCATGATGGCCAGGTCACGTGCGGCTTCGGGCGCTTCCTGCCCGGTGGTCTGAACCGCGTTGAGCGCCGCCGTGTTCCAGTCCAAAATCAATTCCGCATTCGCCGGCAGCGCCAGTGCGCCCAGGGTGGCGGCGGAGAGAAGGAAGGTGCGGCGGATGATTTTCATGATGGTTTAATGGACAGTTTAGCATTACGAAATTATAATTTCAATAGAAAAACTCTTTTTTGATAAATAGAGCTTCATTCGCCCGCTTGGCTTTCGCGGATGGGTCTTCAGTTGACTTCCGTCCTTCCCCCCCGAAACTAAGCCCGCTAACAGGGGCGCTGGCTGGGCTGGCTGAGACCTTCGCAAGAAGGAACCCTTTGAACCTGAACCGGGTAATGCCGCCGAAGGGAGCAAAGCGCATCTCTCACCACCAAGCCATGCCGCCTGCCGCGCATGGCTTTTTTATTTCCCCATCTCCAATCTTCCATTTTCGGCGCGCAGCGCCTTTTCCTTATGATCGCCGACCCCACCACCTCCTTCGAAGGCCACTCCAGCGAGCAGCTTCCCGCCAGCAGCCGCGTTTACGTGCCTGGCCAGATCCACCCTGATATCCGCGTCCCCATGCGCGAGATCAAGCTCAGCCCCACCAAGGCGTTCAATGGTCGCATCGAGATCAATGAGCCTGTGCGTGTCTATGACTGCTCCGGCCCCTGGGGCGATCCCGCCTTCACCGGCTCCTCTGATCAAGGCCTGCCCGCTTTGCGCGAAAAATGGATCGCCGATCGTGGCGACGTCATCGCCTACGACGGCCGCGAAGTGAAGCCCCAGGACAACGGCTACCTCTCCGGCAAGCACGCCGAGTTCGCCAGCACCGCCGAGCGCAACCGCCTGGTGGAATTCCCCGGCCTCCACGGCGAGCGCCGCCGCCCCCTCAAGGCCACCGGCCACCCCGTCACCCAGCTCTGGTATGCCAAGCAGGGCATCATCAC
>CAINXC010000103.1 GCA_903854655.1 uncultured Verrucomicrobiota bacterium
CAACCGCAGCCCGTGCGCTGTATCCACCAGCCGGTTCACCACCACCTCGTGAGCCCCCAGGCGCTTCTCCAGCTCACCCGCCGAGAAGCCGCAGGAGCCGCATTCGGTGGGGGTTCGCGAAAAAGTGACGCCGCAGCGGGGACAGGTCATGGCTGCAAATTTGATAAATAGACGCTTATATTCAACTTTCTAGCATCTCGATCGGAAAAGGGAATTCAAATGTTTCCCGCGTTTTACTTCGCTGCGGGGTCGAGAGAAGTACGATTTAGGCAGCACAAAGCGATAGAGAAAAATGACTCGCTGTGGTTTTTATGAGTGAAGCCAATGACTAATCTCGGCGAAAAGCTCACAAACCTCTCAAGTGACATTGGCACACTCAGGGGCCGAGGTGACTTCCAAATGGGGGGCTTCCGTTTGTCAGGTGTAATCCCGCTGACAAACCCCCTGTGGTGATGGATTGTTTACAGACAGGTCCAAAGATCATGGATGCCGAGCCGACCAATACACCTCCTGCCTGCGGATGGCGCGCCCCTACTCATGGTCCGGGAGCGTCACCTCGCTGGATTGCTCTTGTCTTGGCGCTGGGAGGCACCATCGTGGCTGGCTTTGACTGCTGGCAGCGACTCGCTGGCAAACCCATTATCCCAGTTCTCATTTTGGGCCATCTGGTTGTTGGAATCTGGTATCTTCGTGCCCTGAACATCACGCCTTCCCTTTCGGTGGCAGGCTGGTGGGTCTCAATTGTCTGGCACGCCCTTTACCTGCTTGTGACCCTGCCGCTTTTCCCTTTTGCTCTTGCTCTGGGCTTCAGGGTTTCGATTTGCTTCCTGCTGCCTCATGCGTGGCTGGCGGCGGCTTTGGGCTTTTCCATCATCGGTCTGCGAAACGAAAAACGGCGCATGGCTTTGTGAGGTGAGGAGTGGCAATCAACGCATGGGCATCCTCGCCCAGATTTCCTTTCCCTCCACAAACTCCCACCATAGACTGCCTCACCATGCACCTCCTCCACGCTCTGCACCGACACTTCGCACTCGCTGCTCTCCCTCTGCTCGCCGTCACGATTCTCCACGCTCAGGAGCCCGAGCGCGTTCGCGACGTGATTTACACCAAGCACGACGGCGTGGCGCTGACCATGGACGTCTTCAAGCCTGAGAAGCCCAACGGCGCTGGCATCATCAAGATTGTCAGCGGCGGCTGGAAGTCGAACCACAACGGCATCAACGACGGCACCTGGCCGAAGGCGGGCTACACGACCTTTGTGGTCGTGCATGGCTCGCAGCCGCGCTTCCAGGTCGAGGAAATCGTGGCGGATTTGAACCGTGCGGTGCGCTTTGTGCGTGCCCATGCGGCCGAGTACGGTGTGGACCCGAACAAGCTCGGCGTCACGGGAGGCAGCGCGGGCGGTCATTTGAGTCTGATGCTGGTGACTCGCGGTGGTCCCGGCGATCCCAAGGCGGTTGATCCGATTGACCATGAAAGCAGCGCCGTGAATGCCGCCGCCGTTTTCTATCCGCCCACGGATTACCTGAACTGGTTCGCCGATGGCGATAACGCCGTGGGCATTGGCCGTCTCGCCGCCTACGCGGGCGCTTTCGGTCCGAAGTCCGCCACGGAGGAAGGTCGTCAACAATTGGGTCATGACCTGTCGCCCATCTACTGGGTGCACAAGGGCCAGCCGCCGGTGTTCATCGTCCATGGCGATGCCGATCCGCAGGTGTCGTTGACCCAATCCCAGCGCTTCCTCAAGCGTTGCGGCGAGGTCGGGGTGACCTGCGAGCTGTTCATTCGCCAGGGCGCCGGCCACGGCGGGTGGCAGGAGATGGCGACCGAGGACACGCCGCGCATGACCGAATGGTTCGACCTGCAACTGCTGGGCAAGCAGCCCGCGAAACCTTTCGGCCAAGGCGTGATCTCCGGCCCCAGCACGCCGGTGGTGAAGCCAGCGCAGAAGCATTGAAAGCGGCCCCGTTGTTTGATCTAGCCAGGCATTGCAACAGCCTGCAAAAACATCACCAATATGATGAAGCTCAACCACTTGCGCCGGGATGGTAGGTCACCAGAAGCGATCCACATGATGGCGAACAAAACAAAAGCGCACAAGTAGGGTAATTCTCCCTGCGGATGGGCTCGGGTATAAAGATCCAGCACGCCCCTCAGGATACCAAAGCGAGTGGACATCTCAACGAAGACCCAAAGGACAACATTGGCAGCCTGCAAGAACCCGAACACGGTCCGCAAGAGCTGCGTTCTGGAAGGAATCGACGTAAACCTCATGGCTGGGGCCTTTGACTCGATTGTAGCAGGGACATCCATTGCCGGAGATTACCAAACTGGCCGTGATTGTGCAATAGCTCCCCAGGGGCGTCGTTCCCACCGCCTCCATCCCCCCTCTTGACTGGCCCGCCCTGACCCGTATCTGATACCATGGCAACACCGTCCCCCGCCCACAACTACACCGAAGACAGCATCCGGTCCCTCGACTGGCGCGAGCACATTCGGCACCGGCCCGGCATGTACATCGGCAAGCTCGGCGACGGCTCCCTGCCCGAAGACGGGATTTACGTGCTTATCAAGGAGGTGATCGACAACTCCATCGACGAGCACATGATGGGCTACGGCACCACCATCGAGATCGACATCAGCGATGACCAAACGGTCGTCGTGCGTGACTACGGCCGTGGCGTTCCCCTGGGCAAGCTCATGGAATGTGTGGCGCAGGCCAACACCGGCGGCAAGTACGACAGCGAAGTGTTCAAGCGCAGCGTGGGCCTCAATGGCGTGGGCCTGAAGGCGGTGAACGCGTTGTCCGAGCGGTTCGAGATCCAGGCGGTGCGGGAAAAGAAGACCCGCGCCATCACCTTCTCCCAGGGCCTCGTGAAGAGCGAGATGAAGAATCCGAAGGACACGGAAGAGACCGACGGCACCCGCATCGTCTTCCGCCCGGACTCCGAGAGCTTCGGCAACGAGGTGCAGTACCGGCTTGATTATGTGCGCGAAATGCTGCGCTTTTATTCCTGGTTGAATCCAGGCCTGACGCTCGTGCTCAATGGCGAGAAATTCCGCAGCAAGGACGGCCTCATGGACCTGATCCGGGCGAAGCTGAGCGAGGAACCGCTGTACCCGATCATCTATCTCAAGGGTGCGGAGGTGGAGGTGGCCTTCACTCACGGCAATGGTTACGGGGAGGAGTACTACAGCTTCGTCAACGGCCAGAACACCACCCAGGGCGGCACGCACCTGGCGGCGTTCCGCGAGGCCATCGTGCAGGAGTGCCGCGAGTTCTTCAAGAAGCAGTGGGAGCCCGGCGACGTGCGCGGCAGCATCATCGCCGCCGTGAGCGTGAAGGTGCAGGAACCGGTGTTTGAATCGCAGACCAAGACCAAGCTGGGCTCCAACCAGATGGAGCCCAATGGGCGCAACCTGCGCGGCCACATCACCAGCGTGATCACCGGCCAGCTCGACAACTTCCTGCACAAGCACGGCGACGTGGCCAAGGCCATGCTGGAAAAACTCCAGGCCAATGAGAAGGAGCGCAAGGACATCAGCGGCATCCAGAAGCTCGCCCGCGAATCCGCCCGCAAGGCCAAGGTGCATAACAAGAAGCTGCGCGACTGCCGCACCC
>CAINXC010000104.1 GCA_903854655.1 uncultured Verrucomicrobiota bacterium
CGGATGACCGGCGACGGCGGCGCGTGAGAGCGTGGTGTTGGTGGCGATGATGCCCTCCACTCCCAGCTCGTTGAACACCCGCGCCAGGGCTTCGATGTGCAGGGGCTCCAGGTCCGGCGCGATCTTGACCAGCACGGGCACATGCCTGCTCTGCCGCTGTTCCAGGGCTGCCTGTTCCTTTTGCAGGGCGCCGAGAAGCCCGCGAATGGACTCCTCGCCCTGCAGATCGCGCAAGCCCTTGGTATTGGGCGAGGAGATGTTCACGGCAATGTAGTCGGCCACCGGATACGCCGCTTTCAGGCAGTACAGGTAGTCCTCAACGGCCTTCTCATTCGGGGTGTCGAAGTTCTTGCCGATGTTCACGCCCACCACAGCCTTGGTCCGGCGCTTCTCCAGCCGCGCCACGGCGGCGTGGATGCCGGGATTGTTGAAGCCCATGCGATTGATCAGCGCCCGGTGCTCCGGCAGGCGAAACAGGCGGGGCTTGGGATTGCCGGGCTGGGGGCGCGGCGTCAGGGTGCCCACTTCCACCGCGCCAAATCCCAGCGCCGACCATGCCTCCACCGCGCTGGCGGACTTGTCCATGCCTGCCGCGAGGCCCAGCACGTTGGGGAAATGAAGGCCCAGGGCGCTTACAGGTGCCTGCTTTGCCGGTGCAAGCGACCCGAGCAGGCCCAGTTTGTGCGCCATCACCATCATCTTCACCGTCACGGTGTGCGCGACTTCGGGGTCGAGCTGGAACAGCACGGGCTTGATCGCGGGATAGAGGGCGGCGAGAACGGACATGGTGCTAGCAACAAAGGAACCACAGGTCTGTCAAGTAGCGCCGCTCGCAAGAAGGCTGCCCGCGTATCGTATGCTGCCCTTGATATGCGTTTGCCCCCTGCCATCGGTTTGTTCTGTCTGTTCCTCACGGCTTCGGCCTTGCAGGGGGCGACGAGGCTTGACTTCAACCGCGACATCCGGCCCGTCCTCTCGGACAACTGCTTTGCCTGCCATGGCATCGACAAGAAGCGCCGCAAGGCCGAGCTGAGGCTGGATGTGGCGGACGGTGGCGTGTTCAGCAAGAACAAGGACGGCCTGCTGGCCATCAACGCGGGCGACCCGGCGGGCAGCGAACTCATCAAGCGCATCACCACCACCGTGGCGGACGACTTGATGCCGCCCGCCGATTCGCACAAGAAGCTGACCGCGCCGCAGATTGACATGCTGAAGCGCTGGATCGCCGAAGGCGCGGGCTACAAGAAGCACTGGGCGTTTGAGCCCATTGCCAAGCCGGTCGTCCCTGCGACCGCTGGCAAGCTTTCCACCGTTGATCAGTTCATCGTCGAACGTCTGACGGAAAGCGGCTTGTCGTTCTCCCCGCCGGCCTCGCCCGAGCAACTGCTGCGCCGTGTCACCTTTGACCTGACCGGGCTGCCGCCCACGCCGGAGGAGGTGGATGCCTTCATTGCCGATCAGAGCCCGGATGCTTATGAGCGCGTGGTGGACCGCCTGCTGCGCTCGCCCCATTACGGCGAGCACATTGGTCGCTACTGGCTCGATGCCGCCCGCTATGGCGACACGCATGGTCTGCATCTGGACAACGAGCGCAGCATGTGGCCGTATCGCGACTGGGTGGTGAGGGCTTTCAATGACAACCTTTCCTTCGACAAGTTTACCGTCTGGCAGGTGGCCGGCGACTTGATTTCCAACGCCACGCCGGATCAGGTCGTGGCCTCAGGCTTCAACCGCTGCAACGTCACCACCGGCGAAGGTGGCGCCATCAACGAAGAATGGCTGTTCCGCTACGCTGTTGATCGCACGGACGCCACCATTTCGGTCTGGATGGGGCTCACCGGCGGCTGCGCGGTCTGTCACGACCACAAGTACGACCCCCTCTCGCAGAAGGAGTTCTATTCGATGTACGCCTTCTTCAACAGCGCCGCCGACCCTGGCATGGATGGCAACATCCTGCTCACCCAGCCCACGATCAAGCTCTCCACGGCGGACCAAAACAAGCAGCTTGCGGCTCTTGATGGCGAGATAGCGGCCAGGCAGGCCAAAATTCATGACGCGATAGCCGGGCTCAAGTACAGCGATCCCGCCTCGCAGAAACCGCCGCCACCGGTGCAGACCAGCGAGGTAGTGTGGTTTGAGGACGGCTTTCCGCCCGGCGTGAAGGCCGAGTCGGTGGGCGGTCCCACCACCTTTGTCACCAAGGAGCAGGGACCCGTCTTCAGCGGCGGCACCGCCTTGAAGCGCAAAGGCAAAGGGGTGGTGCAGGATTTCTTTGCCGGTGGCGCCAGTTTCACTATTCCACCCAACGGCCGCATCTCCGTGCAGTGTTACATTGATCCTGCGGACAAGCCGAAGTCCGTCATGCTTCAGTTCCATGTGGGTGGCTGGAACCACCGCGCCGTGTGGGGCGAGGAGGGTGCGATTCCTTTCGGCCAGGTGCGCACCAACGAGCACGTCTATCTGGGTGCGATGCCTGAGGCGGGCAAGTGGGGCCGGCTGGAGTTCCCCATTGAGAAGCTGGGCTTGAAGCCCGGCATGGTGGTCACCGGCTATGCCTTCACCCAGTTTGACGGCACGGTCTATTGGGACCACCTGAGCATGAATTCGCGCGTGGACCCGGCGAAGGACCCCCAGTGGTCCTGGAGCAAGTGGGTCGAGAAAAACCAGGGCAAGCGCGTGGAGGGCCTGCCCAATGACCTTCAAACCTTGGTGCGCGGCAAGAAGGCGAACGAATGGCCGCCTGCGGACTCGAAGCGCGTGCAGGACTGGTGGTTCGAAAACGAGTACCAGGGCGCCCGGGGCGTCGTTGATGCAATCCGCGCGGAGAAGCTGGCGCTGGAAGGCAAGAAGGGCTCCCTGGAAAGCCTCATTCCCGCCTCCCTGGTCATGGGCGACCTGCCGCAGCCGCGCGACGCGTTCGTGATGATTCGCGGTCAGTACGACAAGCCCGGCGACAAGGTCGCCCGCAGCACGCCGGCCGTCCTGCCACCCCTGCCGAAGAAGGACAGCTACAACCGCCTGGACCTGGCCAATTGGCTCGTCTCACCCCAGCATCCGCTCACGGCACGTGTGACGGTGAACCGCTTCTGGCAGCAGTTCTTCGGCCTCGGCATCGTCAAGACGGCCAACGACTTTGGCAGCCAGGGCAGCCCGCCGAGCCATCCTGAGCTGCTCGACTGGCTGGCCGGCGATTTCCGCGATCACGGCTGGGATGTGAAGCGCCTCGCCAAGATGATCGTGATGAGCGCGGCGTACCGCCAGAGCAGCAAGGTCACGCCCGAGATGCTGGCGCAGGACCCGGAGAACCGCCTCATGGAGCGCGGCCCGAGACTTCGCCTCGATGCAGAAGTCATTCGTGATCAGGCGCTGTTTGTCTCCGGGCTGCTCAACCCGGCCATCGGCGGCCATGCCGTGCGGCCTTATCAGCCGGACAACATCTGGGAACCGGTGGCCTACTCCGGCAGCAACACGCGCACCTACATTCGCGACACCGGCCCGGCCCTTTATCGCCGCAGCCTCTACACCTTCTACAAGCGCACCGCTCCAGCCCCCAGCCTCACCACGTTTGATGCGCCCAGCCGGGAGCAGGTCTGCCTGCGCCGCGAGCGCAGCGACACGCCCTTGCAGGCGCTGGCGCTCATGAATGACATCCAGCAGGTCGAGGCCGCGCGGAACTTCGCGCAGCGCATCCTGAAGGAGGGCGGCGACACCTATGACAAGCGCGTGAACTTCGCCTTCCGTCAGGCTCTCAGCCGCTACCCGCACGCTGATGAGGCGGCCATCGTCGAGCAGACCCTGGGCCAGCACCTCGCCCGCTACAGTGCTAATGTGGAGGCCGCCAAGCAGCTCATCGCCTTCGGCGACTCCAAGGCCGATCCCGCTTTGAAGCCCGCCGAGCTGGCCGCCTGGACCATGATCGGCAATCTCTTGCTCAACCTCGACGAAGTCGTGACCAAACCCTGATTTGACGCCATGAATCCCCTCCACGATTTCCAAGTCCAGCAGACCCGTCGCCAGTTTTTTGGTGATGTCGGCTTGCGCGCGGGCAACATTGCTCTGGCCTCGTTGCTCGGCGGCGAGTTAATGAGCAAAGCGGCCGGTGCGAGCGGCGAGGTGCATCCGCCGATGCCCGGCCTGCCGCACTTCGCGGCAAAGGCGAAACGGCTCATCTATTTGCACATGAACGGCGGCCCTTCGCAGCTCGACATGTGGGACTACAAGCCGGGGCTGAAGGCGCAGTTCGACAAGGATCTGCCCGATTCCATTCGCAACGGCCAGCGCATCACCACCATGACTTCCGGCCAGGCGCGGCTGCCGGTGGCGCCGAGCATGTTCAAGTTTCAGCAGTACGGCCAGTGCGGTCGCTGGGCCAGCGAGCTGATCCCGCACACAGCCACGGTGGTGGATGATCTGGCGGTGGTGCGCAGCGTGTGGACCACGGCCATCAATCACGATCCGGCCTGCACCTTTGTCATGACCGGCAGCGAAGTGCCGGGCAAGGCGAGCCTGGGCTCGTGGCTCAGCTATGGGCTGGGCAGCGCCAGCAACGACTTGCCGGCCTTCGTGGTGCTCACCCCACGCTGGTCCGCCGGCGCAGCGGCGCAGGCCCTGTTCACACGCATGTGGAGCAGCGGCTTCCTGCCCACCAAGCACGCGGGCGTGGCCTTGCGCTCATCTGGTGACCCGGTGCTGTTCATTCAGAACCCGCCCGGCGTGGAGCGCGGCGACCGGCGTATCATGCTCGATGCTCTCGGGCAGTTGAACGAGATCAACTACAAGCGCTTCGGCGACCCTGAAACGCAGACGCGCATCGCCCAGTACGAGATGGCCTTCCGCATGCAGACGAGCGTGCCGGAACTGGTGGACCTGAGCAAGGAGTCCAAGGCCACGCTCGACATGTACGGACCGGAGGTGACGAACCCGGGCACCTTCGCCCACAGCGCCCTGCTGGCCCGCAAGCTGGTGGAGCGCGGCACCCGCGTGGTGCAAATCCTGCATCGCGGCTGGGATCAGCACGGCAACCTGCCCAAGGACATCGCCGCCCAGTGTCACGACACGGACCAGGCCTGCGCGGGTCTGATCAAGGACCTCAAGGAACGCGGCATGCTGGACGACACCCTCATCGTCTGGGGCGGCGAATTTGGCCGCACTGTGTATTCCCAGGGCACGCTGACCGACAAGAATTATGGTCGTGATCATCATCCGCGCTGCTTCACCATGTGGATGGCCGGTGGCGGTGCCAAAGGCGGCGTCATCCATGGCGAAACTGATGATTACAGCTACAACATTGTCAAGGACCCGGTCCACATCAACGAGATCAACGCCACCATCCTGCACCTCATGGGCATTGATCACAGCCGTTTCAGCTTCAAGTTCCAGGGCCTCGATCAGCGGCTCACCGGCGTGGAGGAGAAGCACGTGATCAAGGCCGTGGTGGCGTGACCGGCAGGCAAGGCTGGTGGTGCAAACCGACGAAGAGCCTCTGCCGGGCTCACTGCTGGCCCGGACTGGCGGCGGTCACGCGCCTTCTGGGAGGCGTGGGCATAAGCACGCCGGGAGGAAGGTTCGACTCCCTTGCTGCCACGCGCAGCAGGTAGCTGGTCAGGGAGGCGGGCATGGCCTCGGTGGCATGCCCTGGGAGTGCGGGAACTTCGATGCGGTCGTCATGGTTCACCTGCGGCTCGGCTTTTCCAAAGGCTTCGGGATCAGAATCTGGCTGCAGCGTGGCGGCGGCTTTGGCAAGGTCGAAGGTTTCAGGCTGTTTCTGGCCGGGGCGCCAGATTTTGATGCGCGCCCAGTCCCGTCCCGGAGGGGCTGTGCTGGTGAACTGGACCAGCAGGCTTGAAAGGGAGGAAGGCCAGCTATGGTAGGGATTCACAAAGGCCAGGCCGAGGTCAGGCAGGGCGATGATCGCGCCTCCTGCGTCATTGGCGGGAAGGGGGAGGTCGCTGGCGACCAGCTCAATGAGATCGCCGGACATGGGGCGCGGCCAGGACTCAGGAATGCCGCTGGCCAGGTTCATCGTTCGCTCGACCGGTCTGCCATTGATCTGTCGGGTGAGCTTGACCTTGGTGAGATCGATCGGAGCGATGGAGGCGACCAGCGGCGCGAGAATTTCCTTCCAAAGTCCCCAGGGAAGCTCCGGAGCGGCAGGGTCCCAGATGTCGTTGCCGCCGAGGTGAAAGCGCCGTTCTACACCGCTGTATTTGACTGTGATGTTCAGGTTGAGCTTCGCCAGCATGGGTTCCGCCGGCAAAGCCTGCTGCCCGGTGTTTCCGATGTACACGGCGTCACCGGGCAGCAGAGGCTTGTAGGGTGTGACATTGTCGTTGGCGAGGTCGAAGCTCTGCACCAGCTTTTCCGGCGGGGTGTCCGCCGCCGCGTGGTGAATCACCCGCGCCATGACGGGCACTGGTTTCTCACCGGATGAAGAGGGCTGAGGCTGGATTCGATGTGGTGGCGCGGCAGCCAGCGGCATTGCCTGCCAAGGGGGCGCCTTGTGGGTGGCGTGGGCTCTCTGCAGCAGCGCAAACTCCGCCAGAGAAGGCAGGGGCTCTGCTTCGTCCAGCGGCATGTACAGGGAGGTCACTACGGCGTCGGTGCGCAATGAACAGTCCCAAACGCCGTGGTCCTTGGTGGCGGTGCGTGCCACCAGCCAAAAGCCCAGAGGGCCGAACGCCGTGCCGTTTCGCAAACCGGTGTCGAGGGCAGTCTCCCCGTTGCTGTTTTTTAAGGCCGGGTCAATCCCCAGAGAGGTCAGCAGCGCTTCCAGCTTGTCTCTGCCCGAAGTGTCTCTCGATGTGCTGGAGGGCCCCGTCATGCCGGGCCGGGTGTCGCTACGATTGATCAGGAAAAGGTGCAGCAGGCTGTTGCCATCGTTGTCAGTCCCCTTGGGATCAGAACCCCGGGCCAGCAGCAGCCTGGCCTTTGGCAGGGTCATCTCCATCAGGTCGGCTGTCGTAGATCGGTCGAATGCCGCTGCATGGAACAGGTGGGCCAGAGGCGTGCGCCCAAACTTGTCGCGGCAGGCGAGGCTGGCCCCATGTCCGAGGAGTGGAGTGATTGTATCACAAGTCTCTTTGCCTTCTGCGAAGAAGTAAGCGTCAAACACGGGCGTGCGTCCCGATGCGTCGGTGGCATTTACGCTGGCACCAGCATCCAAAAGCAGCTTGAGTGCAGTCAGTTTGCCATCCTTCGCCGCGAGTGCGAGAGGTGTGGCGCCGATGGCAGGGTCGTTCGGGCCGACCCCTTGATTGGTGTTGATGATGGTGGTCGGGGCCTCCAAGTCCGCGTGATGATCCAGAAGCAGTTTGATCAGGGCATCGCCCTCTTTGGGCGTCTGCACTGCCAGATGCAAAGGCGTGCCGGCCACGTTTTCTCCGAGCTTGGTTCGAATCGACAGGGAGGCGCCGTGATCAAGAAGCAGTCGCAGGATATCCTGCCGCTGGTGGCTGATGGCCTGGATCAAGGGGAGCTTGCCTGTGAGATCGTTCATGTCAGCGAGATTGGTGCGGGCATCGTTCACATCGGCTCCATGAGCTATGAGCAGCTCTGCGACGGCCTTGTGACCTTCCTCAGCGGCAATGGACAAAGGCGAGCGTTCAAAGTCTGCCGCTTCCTGACTCCCGAGCTGATTGACATCGAACCCCTTCGCGATCATCGCTTCCATGAACCGCTTCCAGCCCTTGTGCGCCGCCGAATGCAAGGGTCGTTCAGCCCGGGCCCGGTCCGGGCTCTCGGTGAAGAGCTTTTGCACGCGGGCGATTTCCTGGGATTCGAAGTCATCGGAGGGTGACGCGTCGGTGGTGGGAGAGGCGGGAGCGGCTCCCATCGCGATAAGATTCTCGCGCGCCATTTTTACCAGCAATTCCTGGCCGGGGAACTCGGTGAGAAGGCGCTGGTAGAGCTTGGTGGCTTCTTCCTTTTTGTCCTGTTTTCGTCGGACCTCGGCCAGGCGGTAGATGCCGGTGGCGACAATCTTCTGCTGGGCATCGCCCGTAGTGACCAGGGCTTCATAAGCCTTGGCGGCCTTGGCGAGATCGCCGTCCGCTTCTTCGGCCATCAGGCCTTGTTGCAGCAGATCTTTGAGGGTGGGCTCGTCGGCATAGCAGAGCAGCGGCAGCAGAGCGAGAAGCAGGCAGAGTGTTTTCATTGAAGGTAAGAATGACACAGGCGGGCTACGGAAATTGTCATGGTTTGGTCAAATCGCCGGAACTTGGCAAACGAATGAGGGCAGACGAATGGATGAATGGGTTCTGATGTCTGTTCTTCATTCGTCTGCCTCCATTCGTTTGCCTCTTCCATCCCACGCAAGTTCCAGCCTGTAGCCCAGGCGATGCACGGTTTTTATGTATCGGGGTTCGCGTGGGTCCGGCTCCAGCTTGGCGCGCAGGCTTAGGATGTGGTTGTCCACGGTGCGGGTGGTGGGCATGGCGTTGAACTCCCACACGACATCGAGAAAGCGCTCGCGCGAAACAGGGCGGCCCGCCTCTTCGGCCAGCAGTTGCAGCATGCGCAGCTCACGGGCGGTGAGAGGGACCAGCTCGCCCTGGCGATGGGCCTTCGCCTGCCGGAAGTCCACCAATACGTCGCCAATCGTAATTTGGTCAGGGGCGGACGAGGCACCACCGGCACGCCGCAGCAGGGCGCGGATGCGGGCTAACAATTCGGCGCTGGCAAAAGGCTTGGCCAGGTAGTCGTCGGCTCCCGCGTCCAGCCCGGTGACGCGGTCATTGACGTGTCCACGGGCGGTGAGCATGAGCACTGGCATGAGGCGCCCCCGGGCGCGCAGCTCCCGGCACAGGGAAAAACCGTCGATGCCGGGCAGCATCACATCAAGGACGATCAGGTCGGGCGCTTCCTCCATGGCAAGAGCCAGCCCGGCAGAACCATCTTGAGCGGTGCGCACGCGCCAGCCCTGCGCTTGCAGCACATCGGTCAGCGCGATGCGCATGGAGTGTTCGTCTTCGATGACCAGAAGCCTCATGCGATGTGGAAGGGAAGATAGAGGGTCACGCGCGCGCCGCCGCCTGGGGCGTCATCAATGACGGCGCGCCCGCCATGATCCTGTGCGATGCGGCGCACCAGTCTCAGCCCCAGGCCCGTGCCCGTGGTTTCGCGGGTGAGCTCGGAGCCGATGCGGTAGAAGGCTTCGAAAACCTTTTCCCGCTCGCCTGCAGGGATGCCGCAACCCTGGTCGGCCACACTTATCGACCAGTTTTGGTCGGGCTCAGGCGTTGCGGTGAGGATGATAGCACTGTCTTTGGGCGCGTGCTTCAGGGCGTTGTCCACCAGGTTGAGCAACGCCTGATGCAAGGCCTGAGAATCCGCCTTGGGCAGGTGGTCAAACTCGGCGACATCGACCTGCCACTTTACATTCTGCCGCTCCGCTCGCGGAGCCATCGCGCGAGTGACGCCCTCGATCAGCAGCGCCGGATCACATTCTTCAAAGACGTAGTCCTTGATGCCCCGCTCCAGCCGCGCGGCATGCAGCACATTATTCACCAGGGATGTCATGCGAGTGCTCTCCTCAAGCATCAACCCGTGATACTCCGCCACACGCGCGGCATCGGTGACCGTGCCATCGGCAAGGCTCTCCGACATGAGGCGCAGAGACGCCAGCGGGGCGCGCAGCTCGTGGGAGACGCTGGAGATGAAGTTCGATTTCTGCTCGCTCAGCTCCTCCTGCCGGCGATAGGAGCGCAGCGTCTGCAAGGACCCAAACGCGCAGACCAGAAATGCCAGCACCAGTGCGCTTCCCGTCCAGCGCATGCGCTGGAGAATCGCGGCACGGAAGGCGGGACCGCTCATCAGGTAGGTGACCACCTCGATGTTCCCGGCGTGGCTTGTGTCCAGCCATTCTGAGAGTCCGATGACATCCGAGTGGTTCCACAATTCTAGGCCATTGACCTTGACTCGAAGCTGCGTGTACTTCGGGAGGTCCGACATTAGTGCATATTGCGATCTGGACTGCCAGAGACGGTCCATTAGTTCTCTCTCGGACACGATCCAACAATCTTTGGCGCCAGGGCCGAAGTATCTGTTCCCTATCAGATATTCTCCGTTCAAAACATAAAGCTCATCGGCAGCAGAGGACGACCCTGCGCCGAAGCGCACCAGCATCGGCAGATGCGGCCCATAAACCCACCTAGACTGGCGCACACCTGCGATGGCGCGCGCCCGGGTCCGCATGAAATCGCGAATCTCTTCGTCCTGCCGCCATTGCTTGCGCCAGTCCGCAGGCGTTTTCCACCAAGTTCCCGTGATCGACTTTGTTTTAACGGTTGCAGCAGCCTGGACATCGACATTGCGCTCTCGCAGCACGGTTTCCCCGGCCTCGATCAACTGAATGCTGAGTGCAGAGGGATGGCTCAGAATGGCAATGCTGGCCAACTCCTGCCACCGAGCGGGCATTTGAGTTGTATCCTTTTCATTTTTCAAGATCTGCAGGGCAGCAAGGGGTGCCAGCGGCAGGCCTGCGGGAGATCGTGCCCAGGGATCTTTTTTCAGGACATCAACAAACCGGCCTTCAGCGAACCATTGCTGGGCTTCGTTAGCGGGCTGTGGCACCGGCGGATCGGGATAGAGGAAGCCGGTTTCGATCAGATGCCCGTCCTTGTCCAGACCCGGAAAGGGATAGGACTGAACGTTTCCTAGTTCCGCGTACAAATGCTTGGCGAGGTTGGGAGCGATGCGCTGGGCCGCGAGCCTTGCCTCATGCAGCAATGCCTCCCGCTCACCCGTGAGCAGCAATCCCCCGGCCGCGATGACGCCCAGGAGCGGCAGCAGGAGCCAGAAGTACAACCACCAGCGATGACGGGGAGAAGACATGCTTAATGCCACGATAGTGCCATGGAGGAGCTGGAGTTGTCATCGTTTTGTCATTTGTGCGGTGGCGAAATCCTTGCGCGAAGGCTGCGCCGAGTCTTGCGCTCTGCGGCGGATTGCGACAATCTCGGCGCGCATGAGTTCCCCGACCGTCCCTCCCACTGAAATCACCAGTCTCCGTCAGTTGTCCAAGCACCAGGTGCGCTCTGGGCTCGCGGCGTGGCTGGGC
>CAINXC010000105.1 GCA_903854655.1 uncultured Verrucomicrobiota bacterium
GCGACCCTGGGGCAATGGCAACGTCGTCTGCGCCTCCCCCGTGATCGTCAGCGATGATCGCGTGCTTTTCTCCAGCGGCTACGGCGTGGGCGCGGAGTTGCTCAAGGTGACGCGCTCAGGGGTGGCCTTGTCCGTCGAGAGCCTGTGGAAATCGACCCGCATGAAAGCCAAGTTCTCGCATCTCTTCGTTCGCGATGGCTGTGTCTTCGGCCTTGATGACGGTTTGCTCGCCTGCGCCGATTTGCAGGACGGTTCCCGGCATTGGCGCGAAGGCCGCCATGGTCACGGCCAGGGGCTTGTCGTGGGCGAGAACTACCTGCTCATGGCCGAATCCGGCGAACTGGTCCTGCTGCACCCCACGCGCGATGCTCCGAACGAGCTTGCCCGGATGCCGGTGCTGAACTCAAAGACTTGGAACCCCATGGCGCTGGCGGGCGATCTTCTGCTCGTCCGCAATGATCGCGAGGCAGTGTGCCTCAGGCTTCCAGTGTTCGAATGAGGATCAACGACGTACATACTTTCCCATTTAAACAATGGTGAAAATCATTCACCTCCATACGCCTGATTAGTCCGCGCACTGGCACCAGAGCAGCTTGCAGATTGCTGACCGGCTAAATGAGCTCGCCGCAAACCAAGGCATCGCTCAAAGGGCCGGGGCTCAACCCAAGAAAGCCTCCAAGTGATGAAAACAAAATCTCCCATGCCCGCCATGCTTTGGCTGGCCGCAGCCAGCGCTATTCTTTGCGGCTTCTGCCATGGGCAGACCGCTTCCCTGGACAAGGCGACAGCCGCTCCGCGCGTCTGGCACGACATCCAGAACCGGCCTCTACAGGCCCTGTATGCCGGTCGCACTGATGCAGCGGTGCTGCTGCGGACAGCGGACGGCCAAATTCACGAGGTGCCCATGGCACGCCTCAGCCCCGCCGACGTGGCCTACGCCAAATCACTGCCGGCGGCCCGCGTGGCAGTCGCGGCAGCCGTGCAGACTCCAGAGATCGCGGCCGCCCAGATCGACCGGTTGGTCGCAAGCAACCTTGCCGCAAAGGGCCTTAAACCCAATCCTCCCCTGACCGACGAGCAGTTCGTGCGCCGCATTTACCTCGACATCGTCGGCCGCATTCCCAGATACGACGAAACCGTTGCGTTTTTCGAAGAAGGAAGGCGAACAAGCGCGCCCTGCTGATCGACCACTTGCTCGCCGACAAAGGCCACCCCAGCCATCTGTTCAACTACTTCTCCGACATGCTGCGGCTCAAGCACAAGGTGTCCGAGTACGTGAGCTGCGCCTCCTTTGTGAAGTGGGTCAAGGAAGCCCTGGCCTCCAACAAGCCCTACAACCAGATGGTGAGCGAAATGATGACCGCCTCCGGCCCCGAGTGGCAGAACGCCGCCGCCGGCTACATCATGCGCGACGCAGGCATGCCGCTGGACAACGTGTCGCTCACATCGCAGTTGTTCCTGGGAACGGACATGTCCTGCGCGCAGTGCCATGACCATCCTTTCGCCGACTGGACACAGTTCCAGTTTTACGAAATGGCGGCCTACTTTGGCAAGACCAAGACCTCGTGGCCCGGTCCCATGATCAAGGCCGAGTGCGTGGCCAAGGGTGTTTCCGACAAGCCGATGGACCGGGCGATCGACGAATTCTTCAAGATCAGGGATTTCGACGGTCCCATGAAGGAGGCACTCAAGCGGTTCATCAACTGTTCCAACCAGCGGGTCGTGGATGATCCCAAGGCGGACCTGAGGCTTCCGGACGATTATGAGTACAAGGACGGGAAGCCCAAACAGATTGTGCAGCCCAAAGTGCCGTTTGGCACGGAACCCGACCTTGCCAAGTTCGATTCCCGCCGGGCCGCCTTCGCCTCCTGGCTGACCTCCGATGACAATCCCCGCTTCGCCATGACCATTGCCAACCGTCTCTGGGGCAGGGCCTTCGGTCGCGCAGTCGTGGAGCCGGTGATCGACCTGAAAGACCTGAGCGCCGCCCAGGTGCCGGGTCTTATCGAGCTCTTGGGCGAGGACATGAAGGGCGTGCACTATGATCTCCGCCAGTTCGAGCGAATCTTATACCGCACCCAGACCTATCAGCGCGAGGCCACCAGCCAGCCTGTCGAAATGGGTGCTCCTTATGCCTTCCAGGGCCCCCTGCTCCGGCGCCTCTCCGGGGCGCAGCTCTGGGATTCCATGCTCACCATGGTGCTGGCTGATCCCGATTACTACCAGGGCAAGCGCGACTACACGGAATGGGAGAAGACCTTCACCTTTGACATCCCAACCCTCAGCGGCAAGGAACTCAACGAACGCTTCACCGCCTTGGAGGAACTCGACAAGCGTGACGGCGGCACCTTTGGCTGGCCGAAGCATGACCCGACGCTCAACGAAGGCAAGCCCATCTACTTCGACACTCGTATCGACGCGTGGCGCTTGTACGGTGAAGTCCTGGTGCGCTCCTCCGACCTGATCCAGCCTGTTGGCGAGAGCCATTTCATGCGCCAGACGGGCATGACCGACCGCAATCTTTCTGGCGGCGACCACACCATGGGCTCCATCCCGATGGCACTGGCGCTCATGAATGGAGAGGGAGTGCAGGTGCTCACCAAGGACGGCTCCCGCATCCTTGAGATTGTCAACAAGACCAAGGCCGACGGCCCCAAGGTGGAGGCGGTCTTTCTCAGCGTCCTGAGCCGGATGCCCACCCCCGAAGAGCGCTCAATCGCCTACAAGCAAATTCGCGGGAGCGGCCTCGATGGCTTCAAAAACGTGACCTGGGCCCTGATGAACACGCGCGAGTTCCTGTTTGTGCAGTAAAACTCCCGCCCTGCCGTACCTCCAGGATTTGGGTTCACCTGCCCGCCGCCAGCCAGGACTTCAGCCAGCCGTAATAGCTCACACCGATCTGGGCATAGCCTGCGGGGTTGGGATGCACCCCGTTGTTGACGGGGTAGCCATCGACGGGATCGAGGTTCAGCTCGGTGGGAACAAGGTAAACGCCCGGCTTCGTGCCTTCGCCATAGCGCTCGAGCATGGTGCGGACCAGGCGGTGCTGGATCTGCTTCCACCCCCAGCGCGTGTAGGCGCCGTGGTAGTTGGCCACGAAGCCTTCCTCGCGCGAATTGGGCGGAGTGGTGAGGCCGAAGGCAAAAACCGCATTCGGCAGGGCGGCATGGAAGGCGGCGATGAGCTTGTCGGCATTGTCGAGGGCGCCGTCAATGGTCTTGCCGACAGCGGCGGAATCATTCGCCTTCACATGGAAGCAATCGTTGATGCCGAGCAAAAAGGTGACCACATCCGGAGTCTGGCCGCCGCAGTGCTCGCGGAAGTAGCGCGGAAGATCGAGCGCCGGCTTGCCCTTGGCGTCCAGATAGATGAAGGGGCTGCTGCCGGTCTTTTTGTCTGCATCCTTGGGCTTCTCGACGTAGCGCGAGAGGAAGGCGGCCCAGGTCCAGCCGCCGTAGCCCTCGTGCGCCACCCCAGGAGCGGCGTTGGCGGGTTTGTGGTCGCTGAGCATGGTCCATTTGGGATTGCCCGGTTCGCTGAGCAGCCGGGCGATCTCGTTGGGATAGGCGGTCGCGGCCGTGAGGCTGTCGCCGACAATCAGCAGTTTCAGTTCGCGCCCGGCACCTGCGTTGCGAGGAGCGATGCGCAGAAGGGTCTTGCCCTGCTCGAGCACATGCCCCTGGGCATCTTTCACGGTGACCTGCATGGCGTGATCGCCCACGTCCTTCTCCGCCGGGGTGACGGTCCAGCGCCGCGCCTCGCTCGTGCCGATGTCACACGTGACCTCAAACTGAAAGCTCTCGGGCTTCTCGGTGAGCACAATGTTGTCGTAGTAGAGGCTGACCGGCGTTCCTGGAACGCCATACCAGGCTGGCGGCAGCGTCAGTTGCAACGGGGGCTGGGCGGCCAGAGATGCGGCGGTGCCGAGAGCGAGCAGGAGCAGGGAGAGGGTCTTCATGCGAGTTTCAAAGGAACGCTCGCCGACCAGCGGCTCTAGCCTCGCGATTGACATCCCCTCCCCCCTGCGGCTCCATGAGCGCATGAACGCCCGGACTCACCTTCTCTTTTGCCTGCTGTTTTTTGTGCTGCCATGCTGCAGCCGGGCGGGCATTGCGACCGAGCACGCCGTCCAGGTGGGGAAGGATGAGCGCACTTATACGCTGTTCGCCCCTTCTTCCGTCGCCAAAGAAAAGCCGGCCGCGCTGGTGATTTTGTTTCACGGCAGCGGCGGCAATGGCGCGAGCATGGACCGCATGAGCGGCTTCAGCGCTGTTGCGGAGCGAGAGGGCTTCATTCTGGCCCTGCCGGACGCGCTGGGAAGGAACTGGAATGACGGACGGGAAGTGCCCTCGATCCCGTCGATGGCCCACGGTGTGGACGACGTAGCCTTTGTCGATGCCATGATCACGGAAATCGGAGCCCTGTACAAGCTTGACCCGAAGCGCCTGTACGCCACGGGCTTTTCCAACGGGGGCATCTTCGTGCATCTGCTGGCCGCCCGGTCAACCCACGCCTTTGCCGCCATCGCTCCCGTAAGCGGCGGGATTGCCGTGCCCCTGGCACCCAAGTTCAAACCCACCGTGCCGCTTTCTGTGCTGATTCTTCATGGCACAGCGGACCCGATGGTGCCCTACAAGGGCGGCGACGTGGATTACAACAGCAACGGCAGCATCATCGCCACGGAGGACACAGCGCTCCGCTGGGTGGAATGCGACCGGATCAAGAGCCCCTCCGAATCCGGGACGCTGCCGGACACCGATCCCGATGACGGTTGCACCGTGTCTTGGACACGCTGGGCGCCGAAAACACCGGGCCTGGAAGTGGCTCTCTTCAGCATCAACGGCGGCGGCCACACCTGGGCCAGCGGGCCGCAGTTCCAGCCCATCGCCATCATTGGCCGCGTGTGCCGGGACATCGACGCCACGGAGGTGATCTGGGACTTCTTCAAGAAGCACCCCAAAAAGTGAGGCTCACATTCCGACCGACCCCGAGGATCGGCCGGACATGAGTTCAACACAGCGCTGCTACTTCAGCTCAGCCGCCCAAAACGAGGTCCAGTCGTCCAGGTTGTTGATGTCAACGGCGCCAGGATTGACGCTGCCGTCATCCGGCAGGCCGGCGGCGGCGAGAACGCTCTTGCGCACGTCATCACCGTGGATGTAGCCCATGATGGAGGCGTTGTGCTTGTAGAGGTTGGCCTTGGTGAGGTTCACGCCCGGATAGGCGGCCACCCAGGCTTCGAGCTGGGCGTAGCTGGGGCGCTGGCCATTGATGAAGGCGAGGAAGTCGTCCTTCTTGATGCCCAGGGCATCCAGGGTCATTTGATCATAGCCGCTGCCGCAGAACGGATAGTCAGGGTGCAGCTTGCCTGCGGCGTTGAGGGAGGCTTTCAACCAGAGGCGGGGAAGGTGCAGCACACCGAGGGGGCCGGCGGTGCCGGAACTGATAAGAGGAACGATCTGGCTCATGGAAGGCAGGATAGGGTTGGATTGGAATTGCAGTGCCGGCGGATGCCAGCGTGCCCACTGTGCCCAAACGCCCCTCCACGGCAAGACAAATGCCGCCGCGCCATGGTCAGAGGTTCTGCAGAAACGGATTGTTGAGGCGCTCCTCGCCGAGGGTCGTCTCGGGTCCGTGGCCCGGCAGGACCTGCGTTTCATCAGGCAAGGGCAGGATCTTTTCAGCGATGCCTGCCAGCAACTGCCGCGAACTGCCGCCGGGCATGTCAGTCCGCCCGACGCTTCCGGCAAACAGCACGTCGCCGGCAATAAGCAGGTGTTCCGATGCGGAGTGGAAGCAAATACTGTCGGGGGAATGGCCCGGCACATGCTTGAGATCGAACGAGAGGCCGTCCACCTCGATCGAGCCCTGCCCTTCCAGCACATGATCCACCTCATAAACAGGCACCGTGATCCCCACGCCAGTGGCCGCGCCGAACAAATCCTCCAGGGTCAGACGCCGCGAGTAGGCGGCGAAGGCGTAGATCGGGCAGCCGAACCGGGCCTTGACCGCAGCCGCATCCATCACATGGTCAAAGTGCTGGTGGGTCAGCAGCAGCGCCGCCGGGCGCAGCCCCTGCTTCTCCAGCCAGTCGGCGACTCCTTCCGGGGCGTCCACTAGAATTACCCCCGAGGGGGCCTCCAAAACCCAGCCATTGGTCTGCGCAATTCCGCCGGTAAAATAAAAAAGGTTCAACATCGTTCTCTCTACTGAGTCTGAAAGCGTTGGACTTTTCAACCTGCAACGATCAAAATTGACGACCAATTGCGCTTTCGGCGCCGTTATCTCTGGTACTACCCCAATGACACTACGCACATTGCCTCTCTTTGCATCCGCCCTGATGGTTCTGGGCTGCGCCTCCAACACGCCAGCCCGTGCTGAAACGGATTTCGGCCAGGTGGCGATCTACGTGGCGCACATGCTGGAGAATCAGCACTATTCCCACAAGGAGTTCGACAACGAGATGTCGAGCAAGGTCCTGGAGAATTACCTGACGTACCTGGACTCCCGCCACACCTTTTTCACCCAGGAGGACGTGGACAAGTTCCGCGCCGACTTCAGCACCACGCTCGATGACCATGTGATGCTCAGAAACATCTCACCCGCCACGGACATCTACGATGTGTACAAGAAGCGGGTGAAAGAGCGGGTGGACTACGTGAAGAAGGTGCTGGACACCACCAAGTTCACCTTCGACTCGAA
>CAINXC010000106.1 GCA_903854655.1 uncultured Verrucomicrobiota bacterium
GCGCGCTGCTGCTCCTGCCACTTGGAGCGCTGCGACTGATCGCGATTGCCGTTGAGCGAAGTTTCCGTCAGCAGGGCCTGCTGACGGGCGAGCTGTTCGGTGGCCTGCTGGGTGATGCGGGCGGTATCCTCCGTGGCGAACGCCTTGGCAGCTTCATGCAAGGTGGTCGCAATGCTATACGCCACGCTGGCGTCCCGCTTCAAGATCTCAGGATTTTCAACGCCGTCGCGAGTATTTTCCTCCAGACTGCGCAGCGAATCATGGCGTAGCTGCGCCACCTTTGCGCCGAGCAATTTCGCCTCTTCCGCATTCAGGCGGGTGGGGGCCGCCTGGGCTGCCTTTTTTAATTCTTCCCACACGTCGGCCGCCTGTTCGTTGGCCCTTTCAATCTGCTGCTTCGCACGGGCGAGCTGGGCGTGGGCGTCGTCGGTCACCGGCTTGCCTTTCTTTTCGGCCCGCGCCACTTTTTGCACCGTGGCCATGGCTTTGGTCACCTCGCGGGTCTTCTCTTCCAGGGTCATTGCCATTTCGGCCAGACGGCGCGCTTCGGCGGCCCAGGCGCGCTTCGCCGGGTCAACGGTCTGCTCCAGAATGAGAATGCGCAGCGGCGAGGACTCCGCTTTCTGCCCTTTCAAGTCCGTCGCCACCAGCTTGATGAGCACGGTGTCGCCAGACTTCACCTGCAGCGGTGCCATGGCCAGAAGATGCTCCACGATGGCCTCCTTGCCGGGCTTGAAAGGCAGATCCGTGTTCTTCCAGTTCTCGCCGTTCAAGGCGAGCGCAAGCTGCACGCTCTTGAGCCCCACATCATCGGAAGCCGTGCCCGTGATGCGCAGGGATTCGTCCGGCAGAAGGCTCACCTGCTGCTCAACTGGCAAGGTGATTTGCGCCAGAGGCGGCAGATCTGGCACCACGGTGATGCGCCAGGAAGCGGCTTCGTCATTGGAGAAGCCGGTCTCGGCGCTCTTCATTTGCACGGTCCACGCCTCAGCATTGCCGTCCACAAGGAGCTCTGCGGCCAGCTTGCCTTGCTCCTGCACGTTGATGCCGGGCGCCGCAGGATGCGTGGGCATCTCGGGATTGAGGATGATGCGGGCCTCTTTGACCGGCTGGTTTGCCTGCATCGCCAGCTTGACAGTGCTTCCCTCCAGCACCTCCAGGTCGCCATGGTCCTCCTTCACAACAGCGGGCGGGCCGCCAACATAGGCCGGGGGCACGATGGTCTTGGTGAACTGGGTGATGCGCGGCCGTGCCCTGGCACTGAGCGTGTGCCAGGCAGTGAGGCCGTCACTGGCGCGGACGCGGTAACGCACATCGCCCTGCCCCACCGGCAGGCGACCTTCGAACCGCTCGGGCGCCACCTTGCCCAGCTCCATGCGGCGCGTGCTCGCACCCGCCTCGCCGTACTCGATGAAAGCTTGATCGACGCTTTCCCCGGTGATGCGCACCGCCAAGTTCACTTCCGATGCGATGGCGGCAAGCCCCGAAGCCGGGGCAGGCGCCTCAATTTCGATCTTCACGCTCGATGGGCGTTCAAGATTGGCAAAAGGCAGCGCCGCACGCGCCAGAAAGCCCGCCAGATGCAGCCGGGGAACAAAGCTCAGCCCCACCGCTGCCGCGACGACAATGGCGAGGCGCCAGCGCCACGGTTTCAGGGCCGAGGCAGGAAGACGCTGCTGCCAGTCCACCCCTCGCACGGCGGCCGACACCTCGTCCTGCAAACGCGCACGAAATTCGACCGAGTCCTTGATGGTGGCAGGATCCTGCTGCGACAGTTCGACAGCAGCGAGCAGCTTCTCGCGCACCTCGGGCGCCGCCGATTCTGCGAGACGTGCCGAGCCCTTGCGATCCTCGGCAGACTGGAGAAACCTCAGCGCCAGCCTCCAGGCAGCGACCAAACCCCCGACATAGACCGCCAGCGAACACCACGGGCGCATCGCTTCGGGCAGCAGCATCGCCCGGTCCAGCAGGGCGATAAGGAGCAGGGCGGCCAGACCCAATACAAGCCAAAGCAGACGGGCTTGCCGCCACAACAGCGCATTGTGACGGGCACGAAAGCGCTGCAAGGCGTCAACAGTGGCGGGGCGAAGGGAAAGATCCATGGTCAGTGCAGGAGGTGGGCTACGCACAGAGAACGTCGGGCCGTGAGCAATGGTTACAGGATTCGGTGGGAGAAGCCAGCCCCGCCGCAAAGAGTTACTCCAGCGTCACCTTCAACGGTGCGCCGTAGTTTTGCCAGGCCCGCTCCAGCAGCGCAGCATCAGGCGTTCCATCGCAGACGATGAAACGGTATTTCGATACCACCGGCTTGCCGGGCTCGATGCTCCAGTCCCCGTCCTGCGAGGGAGCAATGCAGAGCTGGGGGTTTTTGGGGTTCAGGCGCAGCGGCTGGGGAAAGCGGAAGTTGCCAGGGTGGATAAGCACGGCGATGCCGGTGGGCCCGCCCTTCACACTGCCACCCATGTAAACCCATTTTCCCTTGGTCGAATCACCCTTGGTCCGGTCATCGCCGTTGCTGGTGAGCATGGTGACCTTGTCCACCGGGTTCCAATCCTCGTTGCCGCGCAGGCCCAGCCCGCCGTAGTAGTACTTGGGCAGCTTCAGGGGCGAATCGCCGGCGCAGGTTTGCGTGGAAACGAGATCAATCACATACATGGGCTTGGGTCCCCAGGTGATCGCATAAGCGGTGACCTGCCAGGTTTCCTTGAGAACATCCTTTGGCTTGCCGCTGTTGTAGTCAACAAAACGGTGCTTGCTGACAAAGCCGCCATGCACGGGGCCGCTCCAGGAACTTACCAGCGAATCAAAGCGAACCTCCGCCAGCAGCTTGTCGCCGCTATGGTCCGGGCCATCGCCCTTGCCTTCGTTCCAGAAATCGGGGTGCTGGCCCTCAAATTCCGTGTCCGTCCATGCCATCCAGATGCCGCGATGCCAGCGATGATCTGGCGGGTGATTACCCGTGACCAACCTGCCGCCGGGCGAATACACAGGGTGCAGGTGGGCTCCATGTTTGAAAATGGCCGGCACGCCCTTTGGCACCTCGCCGGCCTCCATCTGGTAGGAAAAAATGGGGTGGCCGGAGGCTGCAAAATTGAGTATGCCAGCCCCCTTGGTCACGTCCACGGCGGTCACGCCGGCGATCGCATCCGCCTGGCTGAAAATGTAGGTTTGCTTGGTGCCCTTTGGGATGGATGGCGCTATGAAGCTCGCATGGCCCGATTCGTCCTCCTGGACTGGGATAGCCGTCCCGTCCTTGGCAGTCAGCAGGCCGATCTTTCCCTCCAGCAATCCCTTTGGTGCGTCGAAGGTGACGATGACATTGGTTTGATCCGAGTCCCCGCCCTGAACAACGACCCTGTTGGGAAGGGCCAAAACGCTGCCGGACAGCAGGCAAAGGATAAACGTGAGGTGTGTTTTCATGGAAAATGTCATGAGGGCTTGGAAACGCAGCGGCTTTTACAGGCTTTCGCCGCATGTGGCGAGAACATCTCTCGAGTTTACTCCTGAAAGAATAACCCCTCGAAACACGGCTTCTCACTGCCTCATGAAGCTGACTCTCACCATCGCTTTTTCCGTCCTCGCCTGCGCCCAACTCCGGGCGGCGGGGCTGACTTTTGAAAAGGACGTGCGGGCGATCATGAAAACGCACTGCACCCATTGCCACGGCGAGGATGAGAAGCTGCCGAACGGGGTGGACCTGCGGCTGCGGCGTTTCATGGACAAGGAACTGGACGGCGGTGGGCACGTCCTGGTTCCCGGCAAGCCCGAGGCCAGCGAAATGGTGAGGCTGATTCGCGGGGGTGAAATGCCCAAGAAGGGCAAGAAACTCACCGCACAGGAACTGGCCATCCTCGAACGCTGGATCACCGAAGGCGCAAAAACAGCCCGGCCGGAACCAGCCTCGCTCGCACCCGGGCCGTGGATCACGGACGATGACCGCCAGTTTTGGTCGCTCAAGCCCATTGCCAGACCTCCGGTGCCGAACGCGCCGGACAAGGCAAGGATTCGCACCCCAGTGGATGCTTTCGTCCAGGCCAAACTGCGCGACAAAGGCCTCGAATTTGCTCCCGATGCAGACAAACGCACCCTCCTACGCCGCGTGTCTCTCGACCTCACCGGCCTCCTGCCGACTCCCGAGGAGATGGAGGCCTTTCTCGCCGACACCACGCCGGGAGCGTATGAAAAGGTGGTCGAGCGACTGCTGTCATCGACCGCCTATGGCGAGCGCTGGGCGCGGCATTGGCTGGATGTAGTGGGCTACGCGGACTCCAATGGCTTCGCCGAAGCGGACTCCGTGCGCCCGCAGGCCTGGCGCTACCGCGACTATGTCATTCGCTCCCTGACCGCCGACAAACCTTGGAACGACTTCATCATGGAGCAGCTTGCCGGGGACGAGCTCGCCAGCGCCACCCACACCACAACCCAGCAGGCCGTGCTCGATCCGACGCGGCGGGACGACCTCATTGCCACCGCCTTCCTGCGCATGGCGCCCGACGGCACAGGGGACGAGGTGGCAGATGTCAAACTCGCCCGCAATCAAGTCATTGCCGAGGAACTTAAGGTCGTTTCCTCCTCGCTTCTGGGCCTGACCGTGGGCTGCGCCCAATGCCACGATCACCGTTACGATCCAATCACCCAGGCCGACTACTACCGGCTGCGGGCCATCTTCGAGCCCGCCTACGACTGGCAGACCTGGCGCCCGCCGGCGCAACGGCTGTATTCGCTTTACACCCCGGAAGAGCAGGCCAAGGCCGCCGAGATCGAAAAGAAGGCTGTGGCGATCAATGCCGAGGCCACCGCGATGTCCAAAAAGTTCCTCGACCAGATCTTCGAGAAGGAAATCGTCAAGCTGCCGGAGGCCGAACGCGAGCCCTATCGCGCTGCACGCGCCACAGCGGAAGCCGCACGCACCCCCGCCCAGAAGGCGCTGATCAAAAAATACCCTTCGGCCCTGGCCCTCTACTCCTTGGATCTCTACGACGCGGCCTTGCAAAAACAGGTGCTGGACAAGGTTGCCGAAGCCACCGCGCTGCGCGCGACCAAACCCGTGGAGGGCCACATCATGGCGCTCACGGAAGTGAAGGGGCATGTGCCTGCCACCCAGCTTTTCCATCGCGGCGACCACGATCAACCGAAGCAGACGCTCACCCCCGGCGAACTCAGCGTGCTAGCCACGTCCAGGATCGAGCCCTTCAAACCGGCCCAGGTGGCGGACGGCTCATCGGGTCGGCGGCTGGCCTACGCGCAGTGGCTCACCAGCGGGCAGCACCCGCTGGTTGCACGTGTTCTGGTGAACCGCTTCTGGCTCAATCACTTTGGTCGTGGCCTGGTCAATACGCCGGGCGATTTCGGCATGCTGGGCGAGCGCCCCACGCACCCGGAACTGCTCGACTGGCTCGCCAGCGAATTCGTGGCAGGCGGCTGGAAACTCAAGCCGCTGCAGCGGCTCATGGTGCTGAGCACCACCTACCGCCAGTCCTCGCGCAGTGATGCCTCGCTCAGAGCCGATCCCGACGACAAGCTCTTCGCTCGCTTCAAGCTGCAGCGTCTCGACGCAGAAGCCTTGCGCGATGCCATGCTTTCAGCCTCCGGCACGATGAACCGCGCCGCCTTCGGCGAGCCGGTGGGCATCGCCCGCGATCTCTCCGGTCGCGTGGTCGTGGGCAAGGAACAGCTCAATGCCAATCGCGACGTGCAGAAGGTCCTCAGCCTGGGGGCCGACGACACCCGTCGCTCCATTTACGTGCAGGTGCGCCGCAAGCTGCCGCTCACCGTGCTCGACACTTTTGACGAGCCTACGATGGTGCCCAACTGCGAGGAACGCAATTGCACCACGGTCGCCCCGCAGTCGCTCATGCTGATGAATGACACCTTCATTCTCGACATCTCGCACACCCTCGCCACCCGACTGCGCCGTGAAGCACCGGATGACAGCCGCGCCCAAATCCTGCGTGCCTGGGCCATCCTTTACGGCAAGCAGCCCAGGGAGAACGACATCGCGCGCAGCCTCGACTATCTCAAGGAACAAACCGAGGCCGTGCGCGCCTACCATCACGGCATCCAGCACGCCAAAGGCGCCCCCGAGCCCGACCCTGAGCTGGATGCCCTCGCCAGCCTGTGCCAGATTCTCTACAGCTCGAACCGGTTTCTTTACATGGAGTGAAGCGGTCGCCGGATTTTGCGGCAATTCACGTGGCGGATACATCCAGGGATTGACTCCGTGATGATGCCGGGTCGAATGGAAGATCACCCCTCCTTTGGCGTCCTTTTCAACGAGGCCCTGCTGCCCGGCAAATGCGTTGCCTTGCTCATTGACCCTTGTCCCTCGCCCTGCTTAACTCCGTGTGCTTTATGGATTCAAAGGCGCTTGGCCAATTATTACTGACGGGAGTTCCGGGACCGGAACTGGATGCGGCCACCGCCGCGCGCTTGAAGAAGCTGCAACCCGGTGGTTTCATCCTTTTCGGGCGCAATATTGTCTCGCCAGGACAGGTGCGGAAACTGTGCGACGACCTGCGGGATCTCTCGGACACGGAGCCCTTCATCACCATTGACCAGGAAGGGGGGCGAGTCTCCCGCCTGCGCCTGATTGGCGAGGAGCCGCCGAACGCCCAAGCCCTGCGCGACAAGGGTGATCCTGCACTGATCAAGCAGCACGGCAGCCTCACCGGCCAGCTTCTGCGCTTCTTTGGCTTCAACCTCGATCTCTGTCCGGTGCTGGACATTTCGTACGACGACACGGCGGACAACTCGCTCAAAGGCCGCACCTATGGCCGGGACCCGCAGCAGGTGGTGAACAATGCCGGGGTTTTCAACCGCGCCATGCGTGCCGAGGGCATCCTGAGCTGTGGCAAGCACTTCCCAGGCTACGGCCCGGCGGACTGCGATCCGCATGAATTTTTGCCTGTGATCACCAAGAGCCGCGAAGCCCTTGAGCGGGAAGAATTGCTGCCCTACCGCACGCTGCTTCCAGAACTCGACACGGTGATGACCTGCCACAGCAACTACACGGCCTTCGATCCGGACCGTGGCCGCTGGCCCGCCTCGCTTTCCCACAACATCGTGACCCGGCTGCTGCGCGATCAACTCGGCTTCGAAGGCCTGGCCCTGACCGACGACCTCGACATGGGCGCGATCTTAAACGAGGTGACCTTCGAGCAGGCCATCCAGGAGGCCGTGCGCGCGGGCAACGATCTGGTCATGATCTGCCATCGGCTGGAAATGGTGGAGCTTGCCCGGCAGCACCTCGAAGGTGTGGAATCCCCCATTCTGTATGATGCACTGCGCAGAATCGAGAAGACCAAGAAGAAGCTGCAGCCGCCCACCAAGTTTGACCTCGACCATTTCGCCCGGATCAATCGCGACATTTGGGACCTCAGGGTCGCCGTGCTGGGCGAAGAGACAGCGAAAAACAAGAGCGTGGAAGACGGCAAGCGCTCGCCGGTGGAATTGTACTGACATGCACTCTTCTCCGCTCTAAGCGCCCCAAGCACATCCAGTTCCGCCCCTTCCACATTTAGCACTGCTTACTCCTCATTTCTTCCATGCTTCCTATCATCGCCAATCTTCTCCAGGTCCAGGAGCGCGACACGCGCCTGCTCAATCTTCAGCGTGATCTCAAGGACATTCCAACACTCCAAACACGTGCCAGGAGCCAGCTCTCCGACGATCAGGCGGCCCACGATGCGGCCCACGCGGCCGTTCGCGACGTCGAGGTCAAGATGAAGAACCTGGACATCGACATTCAGACCCGCCAAAACACCATCAAGCGGCTCAAGGATCAGCAGTTTGAAACCCGCAAGAACGATGAGTTTCAGGCGCTGGCCAATGAGGTGAAGCGTTACGAGAAGGATGTCCACGACCTGGAGGACAAGCAGCTCGACCTCATGGAAGCGCTGGAAACAACCAAGGCCGCCGAGAAAGTGTCGCGCGAAAAATTGGCCATCACCCAGGGTCATGTGAACGAGGAGCTCAAGCAGCTCGACGAGCGCTCGGCAAACATCAAGGAACGCATCACAGAAGTAAAGGCTGAGCGCGCCAGCATGGTCGCCCCGATTGATCCGGACGGTCTGGCGCTCTACGAGCGGCTGTCAAAGAACAAGATGGGGACGGCGATCGTTGTGGCTGAAAACGGCGTCTGTGGCGGCTGCCACATGAAGCTGGTGATTTCCACCCTCGCCAGTTTGAAGGGCGACAAGAGCATCACCCATTGCGAGCAGTGCGGACGAATCCTTTACTTTGCCTGAAGCGAAGCGACTGGGCGGAGGCGTCCGTGCATGGTGCAACCCAGTCGTTAGGTGCTTGGGCGCCCGGTTGAGGTGCAACGCCTTTTTGGACCACTTGTCGCTTAGTTGAGGTTGAGTTGCTGGGTTTCGAACTGGTTGGGGGTGAGGTATCCGATGGCGGAGTGCTTGCGCTGGTTGTTGTAGTAGGACTCGA
>CAINXC010000107.1 GCA_903854655.1 uncultured Verrucomicrobiota bacterium
AGGCATAGGCGATGACAAGGCCCGACTTCGTGTGGACATCATGTGGTCCACTACGGCGAACGACGATCCGGCTGGCAAGAGCCTGCCCGCTCCGAAAGACATCACGATGCTGCTTCACAACGGAGATGCAACGACGGCCAGCCCCTTTAAAAGCCCCAAAAACTGGGGAGGTGTTGGTGGCGGTGGGGGCGAGACATGGTCGCTCATCTACCTTTTTCCCTGGGGTAAAAACACCTCGGATGAAGCCTGGGTTGAAATCAAATTCCCCGCCCACACCGTCTGGCTGGAGGTTCCCTATGGGTTCACGCGGGACCCCAAGTCGCCGCTGCCGCCTCCTGAGCCTACCAAGGGCGCCCCGGCTCTCCTGCCCGCTATGAAGAAGATGCCGGACAGTGATTGCATTGTTTCATGGACCTCTGTCAGCTATGACTTGGGCCTGATTGAGAACGGCCTGCATCTGTCGCTGAGCCTGGCAAACCCCGTGGATGCCGCCTGCGAGCTGAGTCTCTACCGCCAGGATGGCGTGGATCGGAAGGCACCCTCCACTGCCGTGATCATTCAAGGACCCGGCGAGGATGAGCTGACCGGTTCGCACGAGGACATTCGCCTCTCAGAAAGTGGCATGGAGCGCAGCGACACGTTCAAGTTCAACCGCTATCCCCATTCTGGCCGGAGCTGGGGCAACCTCACTGTGACTGTCGATCAAAAGACCTATCATATGATGGTGCCATCAAGCCTGTTCAAATACCTTCATGGCAGAGCTGAGTCACCCCGCGAGCAAAGGATTTCTGAAGATGGAAAATAACATGCAGAGGATCTGCAATGACAGTGGTGGTCTCAAGTCTTTCGATGAAGCTGCTTCCCATGATTGATACCATATTGGGCGTTGCACTCGGCTTTGCGTTTCTCATTGGAGTTCCTTTCCTCCTCCTGAGTTTGCGGGATCGAGTATTCGGGGCCGGACGTAAACGGCGCGACCGATCGGTGCGATTGGAGGCCGAACGAAACACCTATCAGGAGCGTATTCTTCGGCCTGACTGGGCCTTCTATGAGGAACATCTCCAGCGGTCTGTTCCACAGGCGTTGCTGGATCTTTACGCTGATCGCATCCTCGTCGTTTCCGGCGGATTCGAATGCAGCAAGGACCTGTGGATCAGCACCTTTGATGCTCTCGATGAGCAGGGCCTCCGCGATTCTCGTGACCAACTGGGATTCGACGCCGTCGCCATCGCCACCACTGGTTACGGCGACCCAATCTATTTGCGGCCCGGGGCGGCGGAGCCGGACATCGTTTATATTACCTGGCACGACGGCGGCGACACGGAGGCAATCGCGCCCGATGTTGCCACCTTTGTCCAGCGTTTGCGTGAAGGCTTCGCCGGCAAGCGACAGGCTTGATCAATGGAGCGTGATGCATGGCCGTGTTTCAGCCAAGCGCTTCGAGGCGGGGGCCATGCGCGTACAATTCCTGCTTGACCCATCGCGCTGAAACTGGTGCTGTAAGACGTGCGCCGCAGAGCGCGTGAAATGTATTCCCGCCCCACATGAACCGCCAAACGATCTCGCTCGTCCTCGCCGCCCTTGTTCTGCTTTGTTCGTCACTTGGCGTCAAGGCCCAGGAAGTCCGTCCGTGGACGGACAAGGCCTCCGGCAGGCAAATCAAGGCGAGCATGGTGAGCGCTGATCCGAAGGCGCGCACGGTGACCATTCAGGGGGAGGACGGCAAATCCTTCACGCTGTCGGTGGACCGCCTGGTGGATGCGGACCTCGCGTACATCAAGGCCAACTTGAATGCCCCCCCTGCTCAGGCTCCAGCTCCTGCTGCCGCCCCTGTGGCGGCGGTGCCAGCGCCTGCACCAGGGGCGAAGGCCCCTGCGGGTGCACCTGCGCCGCCGCGCCCCCAGGTGGCCGTGGTGCCGGTGAAGACTTTCAAGCGCCCGGCTGGCAGCGAAATCCTGGGGAAAGTGAAGAAGGTTCGTCCCCGGCTGCTCCTGAATGCGGAGGGCATCGCCGCCCTTAAGGCAAGGGCAGAGGCTGATCCGACATCAAAGACTCTGGTGACCAACATCAGCACGACCGTGGAGCAGTTGATGGCTCTGCCGGAATTGACCAAGATCTATGGAGCGGAGGCGGCAGCAGCCGCTCCCGGCCGCGAGGGCTTGTTCCGCCTGTCCCACCTGGGGGTGCTTAACTTCGTGAAGCCTGATCCGCGCCTGCCGGACAAGGCGGTGAAGGAACTGCTCGCGCTGTCGAAGGATTTCTCCAACTGGAATCCCGACAAGGCGGATATTTGCGCCGAGTTTGTGTGGGGCGTGGCCCTGGGCTATGACTGGTTCCGCCCGTCGATGAACAACGATCAGGCCAAGATTGTGCGCACAGCCCTCATTGAACTGGGCATGGAGGCGCTGATGGCCAAGCTGAAGGATGAGCCGGTGCCTGCGATCAGCATGAGGGCTGAGTCGGGCCAGACGAAAACGGCTCCTGCGAAGCAGCCGGTGAAGGCCGCCCCCCCGAAGAAAAAGGAAGACAAGGACGAGCCGGTGGGCACGAACCAGATGAAGGCCGCCGCCGCCCTCCTCCTGGCCGCCATCGCCATTGCCGACGAGGAACCGAATGCTGCCGCTGCGGCCTCAACCCTGGCCGCGAAGGTCTTCAGCAAGGGCATGACCCAGTTTGCTCCTGACGGCATCTGGATTGAAACCATCGAGCCGGGCGATGAAGTGCTGGACGTTGCCGCCTCCGTGATTTCCACCCTGCGCGCTGCCTGCGGGACCGACTTTGGGTTCAGCAACCTGGAAGGCCTGCCCAACGCCGGTGTGGCGCGTATGGCGCTGACCGGTCCGGACGGCATCTTCAACTATGGCGACGCACGCGGGGGCAACCTGAGCCGGACCTGGGTGACAAGCTGGCTGGCCGCGATGTATGGCAACCCTGGGGTGCCTGCACTGCGTGTGCCTCCTGCGACTCAACCGCAGCGCGCTGGCTTGCTCGGCCAGGCCGGCCTGCTCATTTACAACAGCCCCAATATCACCGGCTATGGCACGCCGGACGCGCTCGACTATGCTTTCAACGGCGCGGCCGTGGCGACGCTGCGCAGCGCTTGGAACGATTCGAAGGCGATGTTCGTCGGCATCAAGGGCGGCGACAACAATCTCCCTGGAGCTCAACTGGATCTGGGCACCTTTGTGCTGGACGCTGGCGGAGTGCGCTGGGCCGTGGATCTGGGCGGCGAGGGTGACCGCGCCCCCGGCATGGCGAAGGCGAATGATCCCTCAAAGTTCAAGCTGTATCGCGAAGGCTCCAAGGGGCAGAACATCATCTATATGGGTGAGGACCAGGCCACCAACGGCAAGGGCAACATCACCGGCTTCCTTTCCACCCCGGATCGCGGCATCGCCATTGTCGATCTGAAGGGGGAGGCGAAGGTGAAGGATCATCGCCGCGGGGTGCTCATGGTGCGCGGTGCCAAGCCCTATGTGCTGTTGCAGGATGAGATGCACTTCAAGTCAGCCGCGTCGCCGGTGTGGACCATGCATACGCGTGCCGAGGTGAAGGTGGATGGCGGGAAGGCCACCCTCAAAAGCGGGGCGGGCGTTCTGACCATGACCCTGCTGTCGCCCAAGGAGGCCAAATTCGTGGCCGAAGACGCCCCGGAACTGAAGGAGCCGGAAGGCACCCTCAAGGGCGTGAAAGTGATTAAAATCTCGCTGGGCAATGTGAAGAGCGAGCAGACCATTGCCGTCGCCTTCGCCTCAGGCGACGCCCCGGCGGAAGCCGCCGTGGTGCCGCTGGCGGAATGGATCAAGAAGAAGTAGCGGAAGGGAGCCCGGTGAGTGATCAGCGTCTCAATTGACACTGACTGATACTGGGCCGCGCCTTGCCCTTCGAAAGGGGCGTTATGCCCGCAATGTCTGCTCCCGATCCGGTCCTACGCCCACCAGCGTAACAGGCACTTCGGCGAGTTCGGCCATGCGATCGAGGTACGCTTTCGCGAGCGGGGGCAGGTCGGCGATGCGGGTGACGCCGCTGATGTCCTGTTTCCAGCCGGAATGGGTTTCGTACACTGGTACGCAACGCTCGATCTCGGCGATGGTGGAGGGCGGATAGTTGATCAACTGGCCGTCGAGGTTGTAGGCGGTGCAGATCTGGATGGTGTCGAGACCATCGAGACCGTCGAGGTTGGTAATGGCGAGCTCATCGGCGCCATTGACCATGCAGGCGTAGCGCAGCAGCACCATGTCGAGCCAGCCGCAGCGGCGGGCGCGGCCGGTGACGGCGCCGAACTCGCGGCCCATGTTGTGGAGCATGTCGCCGATTTCGTCGTTCTCGCACACGAAGGGGCCGGAGCCGACGCGGGTGGTGTAGGCCTTGCCGACGCACACCACGCGGTCGATCTGGCGGGGGGAGATGCCGGAGCCAGTGCAGGCGCCGCCGGAGGTGGTGTTGGAAGAGGTGACGAAGGGGTAGGTGCCAAAATCGATGTCAAGATCGG
>CAINXC010000108.1 GCA_903854655.1 uncultured Verrucomicrobiota bacterium
GATTGAGCTTGCGTTGCAGGGTCCGGAAGGCGTCGTGCCCGCGATACGGGTTGTGCGGGGCGAAGGTGACGAAACCCTGCTCGGCGAGACGCTGGGCGAAGCCATGATAAAAGTGCCACGCGGGGTTCTTCTCGTCTTCGCTGACGGTGTCCTCGGGGATGCCTTCCAGGCCGTGCTGGCAGACGACCACGGGGCGGCGCTCGCCGGGCTTCAGGTCCTTGGGCAGGCAGAGCCAGCCCCAGGCAAAGACACCATCCCACACATCAAGCGTGACCTCGTAGATGGCGACCTTGTCCGTCTCGCTCACCAGGCGGCTGCGTGGATTGGCGGGCACATTCGGATCCGGCAGGCGGCCGATGGTGTCATTGTAGAATCGCTCGCGCTCGGCGGCGGTGTGTTTTTCGTACTCAGCCAGGGAGGTAAGCGGCAGGGGCTTCCAGAAGGTCTTGGTGCGCTCCTCTTCAGTGGTGAACAACAGGCGCTGGGTGAAGGTTTCCAGCTCACGCACCTGGCGCTGCTGGCGCACCTTGTTGCCGGCTGCGAAATCACGCTCAACGAACTTCACCTCAGCCGCAGAATCCATGCCCTTGAGAATGGTTTTGGACTGGTCCGGGAACAGGAAGCTCACCACGTCCAGCGCACCGTTGTTCATGTCGTAGAGCTGAATCCAGTCAGCGGAGCCGGCGAGCTTCCTCGCGCGCTCGACCTCCGCCCTGGCAGCTTCGATGGCGGGCTTCACGATCGTGCCGGGGGCGGCGATGTTGCGGACTCCGGGCTCTTTGGAAAGGACCGGCCCCTTCACGTTGGGGAAGCCGAGGTGATGGATCGCCAGGCGGCGCGGCGCGATGAGGGAGGCGATTTCGGCATCGCCAAAGTCGCGCAGCAGGCCGAAGACGTTGCGGTAGATGGGCTCCGCCCAAACGCCTTCGCGCGGGCCAAAGCAGCCCCACACATAAGTAGAGTCAATGCGCGTATCGAGCGCGCCGGAGTATAGCGCCAGCAGCCCCCCCTCGCCCAGACCGGCGACCAAAACGGGGGCCTTCTCCGGCTCGCTGGCAAACAGGTCCACGAGCGACAGCACCTTCTGCACCTCATAACCGATGATGTGGCGACCGAGTTCGAAGGACTGGCGGTAGATCCATTCGCGATGCGGGAGATTGGTCTTCACTCCCAGCCGTTCGCTGCCGCTGAATTCGCTGTCGCGGCTGATCAGGGTGGGGATCACGATCTCGCAGCCGCTGTTGATGAGCGAGGGGTCCGGATGCCCTTTCTGAACGCCTGCAAGGAATTCCGGCAGGGTGTCGGCATCCGGGATGTAAACCACCCGCGCCAGCGGTTTGCCCTTGGGCTGGATGAGAATGCCCTCGCCATGGACGCCATCAAGCACCGGCCAGCGCACCCGGTAGATGCGGCCCTTTTCATTCTCCGCCAGCAGAGCTGAGTCCTGTGTGTCGCCCACCAGCTCCAGGGCTTTGATGGGAAGCCGGGGATCAATCGCGCCAAGGATGGTGCGCAGGCGTTCCCGCTCGGGGTGCCGCGTGGCCTTGGACTCCTCAATCGCGCGCAGCAGGAACTTGTCGATGCCCGCAACCATCGTCGCCGAGAAGTCCGGATTGGGCGGCAAGGGCTGCGTGCCGTCGAGCAGGGCCGGTGAAGCGGCCCGGGCCAGGCCGGCGGAGACAAGGAGCAGGAGGGCATGGAACTTCATGGTCTGACCAATACGGGGCGGGATCGCAAATGTAGCGTCCCATTCCACTGCTCCCGGAGCAAAGCTCACCACCCCGCCAGATATTGGTTGCGTAAGCCAGCCTTAGCGGGAAGAATCCGCGCCCGTTTTTGCCGTCCTGCCCTTTTGGGGCTCGGTGGTGATCAGGGGGAGAGCCACCTTCAACGCCACGCGAGCCATGCCAGCGAAATCGAAAGTCGTCGTCAA
>CAINXC010000109.1 GCA_903854655.1 uncultured Verrucomicrobiota bacterium
ATCAGGAAGCTGCGCAAAGGCCACCAGGTACTGCTTGTCCTGAACAGGCACGAAACCAGACGGCACCTTGTTGAACACCTGCCAGCCGGTGTACACCAGCCCCACGTAGAGCAGCAGTGCCAGCACGCTGTAGCGGATCGCGCGGGCCACGATCCACTGATAGCCCCCGGCGGCGAGGTCAAAGAAGCGGTTGAAGGGCCGGAAGAACCAGCCAAACGCCGCCGAGATAAATCTCGCAAAAAGGTCGGGCTTGGCGTGATGACTCTTGAGCAGCAGCGCGCACAAGGCGGGCGACAGCGTCAGCGAGTTGAACGCCGAGATCACGGTGCTGATCGCAATTGTTAACGCGAACTGCTTGTAGAACTGCCCGGTCAGCCCGCTGATGAAGGCGGTGGGCACGAACACCGCGCACAGCACCAGGGCGGTGGCGACAATGGGCCCCGTCACCTCGCTCATTGCCTTCTTGGTGGCGGCGACCGGGTCCAGCCCCTCGCTGATGTTGCGCTCCACGTTCTCCACCACCACGATGGCGTCGTCCACCACGATCCCAATCGCCAGCACCAGCCCGAACAGGGACAGCGCATTGATCGAGAAGCCGAAGGCGTTCATCACCGCAAAGGTGCCGATCAGGGACACCGGCACCGCCGCCAGCGGAATGATCGAGGCGCGCCAGGTTTGCAGGAACACCAGCACCACGATGACGACCAGCAAAATGGCCTCCAGCAGCGTGTGCACCACCGCCTCGATCGACTTCTCCACGAACACCGTGGGGTCATAAACCACGCTGTACTTGATGCCTTCCGGGAAGTTCTTCGCCAGCTCATCCATCACCGCACGCACATCCTTGGAAAGCTGCAGGGCGTTGGAGCCCGGCTGCTGGAAGATGGGCACCGCCACGGCGCTCTTGTTGTTCAGGAGGCTGCGCAGGCTGTAGTCCCCCGCCCCGAGCTCCACATGCGCCACATCCTTCAATTTCACCGTCTCGCCGTTCGGCCCGGTCTTGATGATGATGCCGGCAAACTCCTCCTCCGTGACCAGGCGCCCCTTGGTCTTGATCTGCAACTGCAGGGGCACATTCTTGTTCACCGGCTGGTTGCCGATCGAACCAGCCGCCACCTGCGAGTTCTGCGACTGCACCGCCCGCACAATGTCCGCAGGTGTGAGACCCAGCGAAGCCACCTTGTCCGGGTCCAGCCACACGCGCATGCAGTAGTCGCCGGAGCCGAAGACCTGCACCTGCCCCACGCCCGGCACACGGGCGAGCTGGTCCTTCACGTTCATCGTCGCGTAGTTGCGCACAAAGATGTCGTCGTACCGGCCGTCGGGCGAAAACAGATGCACCACCATCGTCAGGTCCGGCGAGCTTTTGAGGGCCGATACACCGAGCCTGCGCGCCTCTTCAGGGAGGCGCGGCAGTGCCTGGTTCACGCGGTTCTGCACGGCCACCTGCGCCTTGTCCAGGTCGGTGCCAATCTTGAACGTCACCGTCAGCGTCATCACGCCGTCACCGGTCGTCTGCGAGTACATGTACAGGCTGTTCGCCACGCCGTTGATCTCCTTCTCCAGGACGGTGGAGACGGTTTCGGCGATCACCTCGGGATTGGCGCCCGGATAGATCGCCCGCACCACGATATTGGGCGGCGCCACCTCGGGATACTCGCTGATCGGCAAGGTGGTGAGCGAGATGCCGCCCACGATCAGCAGCAGGATGGAAAGCACCCCCGCAAAGATCGGGCGGGTGACGAAGAATTGGCTGAAATTCATGCAGTAAGATTCTTGGCCGGAGGCCGCAGGTACGGCCCGGCAGGGTTGTTCGCAGGGTTTGTCTGGCGGCAGAGGCTTAGAAGCTGGCCGCCACCTTCTTGTCCGCCGGTTTCTCGGCCTCCGGAGCCACCGGCATGCCGGGGCGCACCTTGGCAAGACCGTTCACGATCACCGAATCCGTGTTGACCACGCCGCTGCGGATCACGCGGTTGCCGCCGATCAGCGGACCGGTTTCCACGGGCTTGTATTCGGTCATGTTTTTCGCGTCCACGGTCAGCACAAACTTGCGGCCCTGGGCGGTGCCGATGGCCTTTTCATCCACCAGCAGGGCCTTGTACGGCGGTCCCCCTGGAAGCCTCATGCGAACAAAGGCGCCGGGGCGCAGGCTGCCGTCCTTGTTGTCAAAGAGCGTCCGCACCAGGATGCTGCCCGTGGTGCCTTGAATGCGGTTGTCGAAGGACTCGATGAGGCCCTTGTGCGGATAGCTTTCCTCGCCTTCCAGCTTCATTTCGGCAGGAGTCGCCTGGTCGGTCAGGTGCGTGCCTTTTCCCGCGATGCTCAGCCGCTGATACTTCTGAAAGGTCGCCTCATCCACATCGGCATACACATAGACCGGATCAGCCGTGACAACCGTCGTCAGCAAGGTCGTGAAGCCCGCCACACCGCTCACCACGTTGCCGGGTGTCACCAGCGCGCGGCTGGCGCGGCCATCAATGGGCGAGCTCAGCGTGCAGAACTCCACGTCCAGCGCCGCCGCCTTGGCCGTGGCCCTGGCCGAGGAAAGAGCGTTGTTCGCCTCGCGGAAGGCCAGGCGCTTGGTGTCCGCCTCCTCGCTGCTGATCGCATGGGAGCCAATCAGTTTCTCGGCGCGCCCAGCCTCCAGTTTGGTGAGTTCAAGCTTGGTTTCGGCGCGCTGAATTTCCGCCTCCGCACGGTCCAGCACCGCCTGGAAGGGCCGGGCATCAAGACTGAACAGCAGGTCGCCCTTCTTCACCATCTGGCCGGACTTGAAGTGCACGCTCTCCAGGTTGCCGGAGACGCGCGGACGAATTTCCACCGTTTCCAGGGCATCAATGCGACCAGTGAATTCATCCCACTCCTGCACCTCCTGGGTCATCGGCGGCGCCACCGTGACGCCGGTGAGCGGCATCGCAGGGGGAGCCCCGGCTTCAGGTTTGTGGCAGCTTGCGAGGCTCAGGGCGAGCAGGGCGTAAACGGACGGAGACGTAGCTTTCATGAGAGTGAGAGTTGGCTGAAGATTGGTTGACTAGATGGTCAACTACTAAAAAAGGAAAACAGTGTCTGGTTGAGAGTTCAAAGAAACCGTCAGGCGGCACGCCGGACAGGAGCTGAAGCGCCGACGCCCAGCAGGCCGAGGATCGCAGGGCCCATTTCCTTGAGCAGTTCGGGATTGTTCATGATGCGGGCCTCCGTGAGGGTGCCCTCACAGTAACGAAACAGGGTGTGCGCCATCAGGGTCGGCTGCGGGCATGAAAACACCCCTTGCGAATGCCCGTCACGCAGCAGCGATTCCAAATAACGCACATGCGTGTTGAGCAGGTTTTGCACCACCTCGCGCAGCTTTTGCTCCTGCATGCTGATCTCATTGCCCAAGGAAAACAAGGGGCAGCCAAGCACGCAACCGCATTCCCGGAACTTCTTCATCTGCTCCTCGTAGCAGTTCGTCACGTAGTCGTTGATGCGGTCCAGCGGACTCTTGCTGGGCGAAAAAATGGCATCAAAAATGGGCCGGTAAATCCGCACCCAGGAATCCTCCAGCGCCTCGGCGGTCAGATCGGATTTCGATTCAAAAAAGTGGTAGAAGCTGCCCTTCTTCACCCCGGCCTTCTCGCAGATCAAATCCACGCTGGTGTGGCCATACGAGCCCTTCCAGATGAGATCCAGGACGGCATCCATCAGGCGTTGTTTGGCGTCAGAAGTGCGTCCCATGGTTGGAGCGATACTAACCTTACTAGACAACTAGTCAACTATTATTTCAATTACCCCCTGCCGTGCCGCCACAACACTTCTTGTACTTCTTTCCGCTGCCACATGGGCAGGGATCGTTGCGACCGGTCTTAGGCTTCACCGGTTTTGGTACCTTTGTCTGTTTTTCATTGAAGAACGGCCACTGGGACAATTCGAGTTCGGCATCGGAAATGAGCTTCACCTCGTCCGCCACCCATCCGGGAAACGGGTCCCGTCCGTGAAGGATGTGCAAGACCTCCTCCAGGTCCCTGTCCCCTATCGTTTCGCACAAGCCCTCCTCACAAGCCTTGAGAATGTCAGGCTCCAAATGCTCCAGCCGCATCTGGGCGGAGACGTTCACCATCTCATCCCAGAGGTAGCTGGGCAGCCTGGAAAGCTTGCCTCGAAAGAGCCCTGTGAGGTAGCCCACGAATCCCGCCTCCTCGAGCATCGAAGCTTTCACCGCACCGTAAAGCGCCTTCAATGCTTCCACGCGGGCAAAATCATAGGCCCTCTCGTTCTCAACCAGCCCCTGAAGCAGCGAGGGATCGCCGGGATAGGTCGATAAAAGCAAGCGGGCCCCATCTTCAGTGATGCTGTCAGACCACATCCACTCAAGATGCTCCTCATCCATGCTCAAGAGCGCCACCAACCGCTCATGCGCGGCTTGTTCGCCAAATGACGCCAGCAGTGTCGCCGCAACGGCCGGAACAAGCCAGCTTCCGTCCTCCATGAGCGTTCCCTCGCGGTATTCCACGAGGCACATGTCGAGCTCGTGAATCAACACCGGAGTGATCTCTTCCTTTTGCGCCACGGCAGCCCGGATGGCGGCGCGAGGCAGCCTGTGTTCTTCCACAAGGACAAGGGCCTCGATGATGTCGTCAATACTCATAGGGCCACTAGAACAATGGGCGGCTCCCTTTCAAGTGACTAGTTCCCGCTTGTGCCATGCGGTGGTGTTCCCTATTGATGTGTCTATGCCCGCGCCCTCCCGGTTCCGCCATCTGCACGAAGGCCTGCTCACCGCGCCTTCCTTCCTGTGGATGCTGCTGCTTTTCGCCTGGCCGGCGGCAAACCTGTTCCTGATGGCCTTCCACCCTGCCGATGTCACCGGCGGCGTGGGCAGGGGATGGACCACCTCCGCCTGGAGCGTCTTCCAGGAGGAAGGCTACCTGGAAACCATCTGGCGCACCCTCTGGGTCTCCGCCATCACCACGCTCGGCTGTGTGATGCTGGCGCTGCCCGTCGCCTGGCGCATCAGCCAGGCTTCGGCAAAATGGCGTTCGTGGCTGCTGCTGCTCGTGGTGCTGCCGTTCTGGACCAGCTTCCTCATCCGCGTGTACTCCTGGCGCGTGCTGCTCCAGGCCAATGGGCCGCTGGCGACCCTGCTCAAGTCGCTCGGCCTCATGGGCGAGGATTCGATGCTGCTCTACAACCCCACCGTGGTCGTCGTGGTCATGATCTACACCTACCTGCCCATGGCCGTGCTGCCCATCTACGCCGCCATGGAGAAATTCGACCCCGCCCTGCTCGATGCTGCGCATGACCTGGGCGCCACCCGCATCCAGTCCTTCTACAAGGTCGTGCTGCCCTCCATCAAGGCCGGCCTCATCGCCGCGGCCCTGCTCGTCGGCATCCCCAGCCTGGGCTCGTACGTCGTGCCCGAGATGGTCGGCGGCATTGATGCCGAAATGTTAGGAAGCAAGATCGGCCAGCGCCTGTTCTCCGACCGCAACCTCCCCCAGGCCGCCGCTCTGGCCACAGCACTGGCCCTGCTCGCCATGCCGGCGGTGGTCATGGCGATCCGGCGGAAGCCGGGAGAGGCGGGGTGAATGCTTGAACCTTGAGCCTGTGCCATTCAGCATATCGGAACAAAACCCGCCACGTCGAAAAAATGGCTCGCATTGAAGCGCCAAGAATAATCGGGGGCCTAACGGTTTGCGCTGCCTTCCCGTGATGGCCTGCGATTGAGGGTGTAAAAAGCGTGCGGATGGAGCAGCAGCAACCCCTCGCGGGAGCGAATGCCGGGCAGGTGAAATTCATGCACGTAGCCCTCGCGCAGGCCATCGCAGCGCAGGGTGACGCTGAGCTCGGAAACGCTCGCGGGATGGGCGACCACCGGCTGGGTCTCCACCTCCGGGCTGCCGTACTTGGAATGGTAGAGGAAGGTGTAGCTGCTGGCTGCGTAGCTGGCGGCGGCCAGTGCACTCCCCGGCTCCACGGGCTGGGTGAAGGTGAAACGAAAACCCTCTGGCACGGCCTCCATCTTGAGAATTTCGAAGGCATCCCTGCCGGTCCATTTCACCCGCTGCACATCAAACGAGCGGGTGCCCAGCGAATTCCAGCCGCGATTGGTCTCGCCCACGGCCAGGGAGCCGTCCGGCAGGAAGCACATTTGCAGCACGGCGCAATCGAAGGCGGCCAGGAAAGGAAAGCAGGCGCCCTGGTATTCGCCGTCTATTTTTTCCATGTACACGCGGTTGATGCCCGCGAGCACGAATTCGCCCACCAGCATCTGCCCGGCAAAGGGGCCAAACTTGCCACCAGCGGTGTCGCAGACCACGCCGGTGGTGCTCTGGCCCATCTTCACATAGGGGAACCAGATGGCGGGCGGCACATAGCCGGGCACTTGATGAATCGCCTGCGCGATGGTGATCTCCTCCGGCACCTTGGCGATGGGCTTCACGGGTGAATCAGGGCGGGCCGCATCCGGCAGGGATTCAGCGTGCCCAAAAAAGGCCCCCTTGCGCAAGTGCAGAAGCGGGCCAGCGGGCCACCAGTTGCCTTGTTGATCGCTGGCGAAGACGTCGCCTTCGATGTTGGCGCCAATGCCGCAGGGTGAGCGCAGGCCACAGGCCACAGGCGTGAGCTTGCCACCCGGCGGCACCATCAGGCACCAGCCACGCCACAGGGCATGCTCGGTCTTCGGCATCGCCGCCTCCCAGTGGTCGCCGATGCCGATGTTCAGCGTGATCCAAGCGTTCCCCTGCGGGTCGAATACCGGGCCGTAGGCGTATTCGTGGTAGTTGCCGGAGACTCCCCAGCCCTTGGCGAAGGTGCTGTACTCGTCGGCCACGTCGTCGCCATCCGTGTCGCGCAGGCAGGTGATCTCGCTGCGCTGGGTGGCATACAGGGCGCCCTCATGCCAGGTGAGCCCCAGCGGCTCGTGCAAGCCGCGCGCGAAGCGCTTGGCAGGCGAGCCGTCCAGCTTGAACAGCCACACCTCGCCATTGCGCGTGGCCACCGCAAGCCGGCCATCAGGCAGCGTGGCCAGGCCGCTGGCCTCCATCTTGACCCCGGCAGGCAGGGGGAGCGACTCGATGGTGTAGGGGCCGTTCGAGGCGGCGTCCGCCCCCATGAAGCTGGTCGCCTGCGGCTCCGCATTGGACTCCGCCTTGGGTTTCGCGGCGATGGCGGGCATGCTGGCCAGCAGCAGGAAAATGGAGAGCTCTCGAAGCATGGGGGAAGGTGCACAGCACGAAGGCCCTGGCCACAACCTTGCGCCGCTGGTATTAAAAAGGCGGCGGGGTTCGCACCCCGCCGCCTGAATCAAGGACTGGTTCCGCGCTGATCAGGACTGCTTCTTGCCCTTGGTGTCAGCCGGCTTTTCCGCCGCCTTCTTGGGCGTTCCTGCCTGCTTCACGCCCACATTGATCTTCAATGCGGTGGGGTTGCCGGTGCCTTCAGCGCGCTTGACCGAGAGACCGACCTCCTGGCCCACCTTGACGTCCGCCATCGTCGCCGGCTTGTCGCCGTTCACGTATTTGGTGTCAGGGGTGATGGTGAACTTGTGGTCCTCCTTGCCCTTGGCTCCCTTGGTGGTCAGCAGCGTGGAGGTGATGGAGACAACTTCACCACGCGAGCCGTAGGTGTCCTTCTTCGGCTTTTCCGCAGGCTTGGTGGCGGCCGCCGGATCGGTGGTGTCCGGCGTCTTGGCGGAGGCCGGTGTCGTGGTGAACAGGAAAGCAGCGGCGATGCCGATGCTGGCGAGAACGAATTTCGATTTCATATGGATGTTTGGCGGGATTGATTCCCAGCCTATCGACGAACCCGGCGCCGGGTTTCTTCAACACTATTCAATCATGAAGAAAAAAAGTGAAGGCCTTTTGCCAATGGCACACAGACTAGGCCTTCCAGCCTCAAAAGCGCTGCGAACGAGCCTCAATCCACCCGGGGTGGATTTTCCACCGGAGCGGGGCGGACGGGCACTTCCATTTCCACCCATTCATCCTGCTCTTTCTCCAGACGCCGCTGGTTGACATGAAGCACGAGGATCAGGCCGCAAAGCGCCACGGTGGTTTCCAGGACGAAAGGTGTGGTGAAGAAGGTGAACACCAGCCCGGCGGCCTCGAACGCCAGCCCGCGCGCCTCCTCGTTGCGACTCAGCATGAAAATAAACGCGCCGACGATCACCGCCGCAAGCAGCAGCGTGGGCAGGTGGCGGCGGAAGGCGTTCATGGCGGGGTGGCTCATGCTGTCAACTTACTGCGCAATCGGCCGGTCGCCAGCGGAGTCTTCCACCAGGGTGGCCCGGCGGTAAGGCACGCGAGGATGGGCGGCGTCCACAAACATCGTCGGTGATTCGGCGAGATTCATTTCCGCCGACACCATTCCGGTCTGCAGCCCCGGGTACAAGGGCTTGGCCGGGATGGATGGCAGCAACCGGGTTCTCAGCGAAACTTGCGCTGGAGGAAACGGCATCGGTGCTTTGCGCACCCAGGCCGGGGCAATGTAGGCATCGGCAAAAACGGCCAGCCCCGTGCCCAGGACGAGCGTCAGCAGCAAGGCGGTGAACATGGGCGATCCAGGCTGGGGCTTCTTGCGCACAGCGGCGGGCAGCCGCGGACCGCGCGCATCGATCCAGGGGCCAAACGACTCGGTCAGGTGCCGGTAATCCGCAGACCCGCCAAGCACGGGCTCCGGCAGGCCGCTGATGAATGCTTCCGCATCGATCCCCAGGAACTGGCTGTAGATCCTGATGAAACCGCGTGCATAGGCCATGTTGCCAAAGGCGGCGTAGTTTCCCTCTTCGAGCTGGCAGAGCCGGGGAATGGGGATGCGCGTCACGTGCGCCACATCCGCGAGCGAAAGGCCCCGACCCTCACGGGTGGCCTTCAGTTTCTCGCAAAGAGGTTGATGCGTCACACTCATGTATCGGATTAAATGTTAACAGCGGTTGCCAAAAAACCAAACAAAAATTGAGCCGTAAGGCCCCGCTGCTGTCGGAAAGAACTACGCGCCCCAACGCGGCTGTTGAATCTTTTCTGTCACGCAAGCCCATGTTGCGCTCCAATAAGGGGCGCGATACACTCGCCGCCCCGGAATTGGCCCGATCCGCTCTCCCACCCCGCCCCATTCATCCGCCTCCTTCATGAATCCATCCGAAGAAACTTTCGTCCTCCCCGGCGCCGATACGCTGGAGATCTGGCGCGGAGGTGGCAAGGGAACCGCCACCCGGCAGGACGAAGCCAGGGGCAAAAATGCCGGCTGGTACGCGCTGCCGCTGCGCTCGATCATCTCCGTGCCCATGCACTTTCCCGCCATGGCCGCGGACCGGCGCGAGGCGGCCGTGATGCTGGAGCTTGAGGGGCTGGGCCTCCCCAATCTTGCTCCACAGGATTTCCAGGTGGAGGTTCGCGATCTGGAACAGCGCGAGCAGCGTGCGTGGACGGTGGTGCAGACCCCGGTCATCCCCTCCGTCATGACTCAGAACGGGATGGACGGCCGCTACGCTCCCTCCGTAAGTTTCCATTCTCTAAAGCAGGGTGAGGCCCGGCTGTGGAAGGAGAGCGGCCGGCTGGTGATGGCCGTGCCGGACGAAAAGAACGAGCCCCTGCATGCACAGGCGATTTCCGCCTACGATGCGGATGAAGATGCGGCGGCTGAGGTTCGCTGCATTCTCGCCGCCCTGGATCTCGCGGGCATGGCGCCGGAGGTGAATGAGGTGGTGATCCAGCAGGAGCCGGGCACTGTGGCTCCGGAGGCGCTCACCCCGTTTGCCGACGCCCTTGGTCTGCCGGTGGCGACCGAGGCCCCCCAGGCCCCGCACCTGCCTGGCGACACCTGGCGGCTCCTGCCCCAGCCCATCGTCCAGCGCCGCCTGCAACGGCAGCAGCAGCAGACCATGATGCTCGCAGGCGCCGGTATTGTGCTGGTGTTCCTGGCGCTGATTGGTGCCTTTGCCGGCAGGCTCTGGCAGCGCGAGCACGCCCTCGCCGCCGAAACCGCCCGCCTCGACGCCCTCGCGCCGGATTTGCAGTCCATCCGCGACGCCCAGCAACGCTGGTCCGTCCTGGAAAGCGCCGTCACCCCCGATCAGTATGCGGTCGAAATTTTCCACCAGATCGCCCTGCTGCTGCCGGAAAAAGGCATCCGCATGGAGGTCTTCGAAATCAAGGACGGCCACGTCATCATCGCCGGCGAAGCCTCGAACCAGGCGCTGGCAGGCGCCCTTCGTGAGGACCTGAAGCGCGTGCCCGCATTTTCCGGCCTGCAATGGGACTTCCCCACGCCGCAGATTGAGCCCAATGGCAACGCCCGCTTCCGTGCGGACGGTTCCCCTCCCGTCACCGACGTCGCCGCCAACCCATGAACCCAAGAGAACAACGCCTGGCAATGATCGTGATGGCCCTGTTCCTCTGCGGGGGCGGATGGCTCGTCTTCGCCCAGATGGGCAAGTGGCGGAAGAACATCGACGAGCGCGACTTCAAGCTCTCGCTGAAGAAAACCGAGGCCGAGGAGCTGCTCAAACAGAAGGATTTCTGGCACGCCCGTGCTGAATGGCTGGAGCAAAAGCAGGAGCCCTACCCCTCGCGCAACGAGGCGGACAACAAGATCTATGAGCTGGTGGACCAGACCGCCAAGAAGCAGGGCCTCACCCTGCTGCGCCAGCTCGCCGAGCCGGAGGAGCAGCCCGGCATGGTCGCCGCCAGCGTGATCGTGGAGGCCAAGGGGCCGCTCGAAAAAGTGCTGCGCTGGCTCTACGACCTGCAAAAGCCCGCCTCCTTCATCAGCATCAAAGGCATGTCATTGAAATCCAACCCCGAAGACACCTCGCTGGTGATTGTTTCGGAACTGAAGGTTCAGAAATGGTATCGCGCCTCTTCAAAATGAAACGCTGGCTCATCCTTCTCTCACTGGCTGCCGGCCTGGCCCTCGCTGAAGAAGCGAAGAAGCCGCCGCAACCGCCTGCCCCTGCGGCTCCACCTGTTCCTGCGGTCAAGCCTGAACCCGCCGAGGTCACCATCGGCGCCCCCAAGCCACCTGCCCAGCCAGTCGCCGCAACTTCGGCAACGCCTCCGCCTGCACCAAGCGCTACTCCCGCAGCGGCAGCAGCAGCGGTGCCGGACAAAGCCATCCCCCAGGCCTATTCCGAGGAGCACTACGCCAGCACCTGGCGCAGGAATCCCTTCCTGCTGGTGACCAATGACAAGATTGTAACGCCGGGCCCAGGATTCGCGGAAGACTGGGAGCTCAAGGGCCTGATCCGCAACAAGGGCAAGCCTGAGGCGCTGCTCAACAACAAGAAGACCCAGGAGTACCACTGGGTAAGAACCACCGAGGACAAAGACGGCTTCAAACTGCTGGAGGCCACCATTGACCGCGACCTGCACAAGTCATCCGTCAAAGTCGCCAAGGCCGGTGAGGGCACGCCCGCCACCTTCACCTTCCCGGAAGTGGCCGCCGCACCCGCC
>CAINXC010000110.1 GCA_903854655.1 uncultured Verrucomicrobiota bacterium
CCGTCGATCCGGGCATCGGCCCAAACCCATTTGTGATCCTCGCCACAAATCGCGAATCCCTCCAGCTCGCTGTTGGGGCTGTTGCGAACCAGCGGCGCGGTTTCGCCCAGCAGGGTCTTCACGTTGTAGGTGGCGGGCAGCCTGCCTGCCACGAGCTGTTCCTTGGAGCTCTGGAATTTGATCCGCGCCTTGCCAGCCTCTATCGCGATGGATTCATAGACCGGCCCCAAAAAGGTGATTGGCTGGCCGTGGAGCTTCGCTTCCGCAATGCGGAAAAGGCGGTCGCCCACGGTCTTCTTGTCGCGGAAATGCAGGTCTCCGGCTTCGCCCAGGTCGATGGTTACTGCCTGTGCCGTTGCCGGCAAGGCGAGCGCCAGAGATTGCGATTCACGCAGCTCCGCCCACGGCGATTCCCCGGGCAGAGGGAGCTTCGGGTTGTTGTTGCACAACTGGCAGAAGTAGAAAGGCAGGTCGTCCCGTCCCCACTTTTCCCTCCAGCCTTTGATCAGGGTGGCGAAGGCGATGCGGTACTCATAGGCGCGTCCCACATTGCTCTCTCCTTGATACCAGAGAACCCCGGCAATCGAGTAAGGCACGACGGGATTGATCAAGCCATTGTAGAGGGTGCCCGGCAGCATGTCAGGCAGCTTGTAAGTCATCCTGGGCACCGAATTCATGATCTTCGGAGATAACTCGGGGAATGTCCGTTCCACCGTGGCCAGCCAGGGTCCATTGAGACTGATGGGTCCGGCCCAAAGGTCTCTGCCCGACACAATAAGCGGCGAGGCCGGCGAGTAAATGCGAATGGCCAGCGTGTTTTTTCCGGACCGAATTTGGTCAGGCGGCACCGGGAAGTAGCATGAGAAATCCTTCCCCGGCAATTGCGCATATGTCATCTCGGTCAGCTTGCTGCCGTTCCAATACACCTGCCAGTAACCGCTCAGCGGACCCACCATGATCTTGAAACCCTGATGGGCCACCGTCGCGGAAACATCAATGCCATGCCGGAGCCAGAACACTCCGCTTGAAGCGAACTCCGGCTCTGAAATCTTGCCGGGGAACGTCACGGTCTTCCAGCCCTGCGTGGAGGCGTTCTCGTCTGCGTACACAGCGGGATTGGGGCAGGGCTTGTCCTCGCGGTCGTGTTGTTTCAGCCAGGCGGTGAAGTCAGCGACAAACTTCGCCCTTTGAACCGGATATTCCTTTGAGGTCTTGCGCATGGCTGCGGCTGCATCCTTGAACGCATCCACCCTTTCAAAGGCATCCGCCGGCGTCCAGGGCTCGATCAAGGTGCCGCCATTCGAGGCGTGGATGATCCCCACGGCTCCCTTGTGGGCCTGCTGCAAATTCTTGCCAAAGTAATAGCCCACGGCGGTGAAATCGCCCGAAGTCGCGGGCTCGGCCAGGGTCCAATGCCCTTCGCAATCATCAGCCGGCCGGGTTGCGCCTGCCTTCTTGACCAGGAACTGCCGGAGCAAAGGATTGGCCGACGCTGCAATCTCGGCATCCGCGCCCGCAGTGACTCTCAATGGCAGTTCCATGTTAGACTGACCCGAGGCCAGCCAAACATCTCCAACCACCACGTCCTGAATCACTATCTTGTTTTTGCCCTCCACCGTCATTTCGAAGGGGCCTGTGCTCGAATCCTTCAAATTGAGCTCGGCCTTCCATCGTCCCAACGCGTTGGCTTCCGCATCAACGGCCTTTCCGTTGATCGTGACGCGAATGTGTTCGCCCGGTTCCGCCCTCCCCCAAACGGGGACGGACTCCGCCTTCATCAGCACCGCATGTTCCGAGAAGATAGATGGAAGCCGCACATCGGCGCGCAGCAGGTGCGGGAGAAACAGCACGGAAACACAGGCGGCGAGGGCTTTCATAATCTCGGTATCCTATCAAATGATGATCTCTTTTGGGGTCGGCGCACCTGCCGTCTCTCCGGTTGCCTGGCGAATCGCAGCCAGGTTGTCATGCAGCCCCTGCCTGAACAGGGTGACGTCGGAGCGATGAAGGATCAGGTTCATGCCCGCTTTGCGCCATTTGATTTCCTGTTCGATTTTTGGGAGATTGTGGACGCCAGCGCCCACGCTTTTGGCCCGTGCCTTGGTGATGATCTCGCTGATGGCCGCCTCAAACAGCGGGTGATCGTATTGCTCGGGATGGCCGAGACTGCACGAGAGATCGTGCGGGCCGATGAGCACGCCATCGAGATCCGGCACGGCCAGGATCTCATCCAGCGCCGCAATCGCGGCCACGCTCTCGATGTTCACCAGGAGGATGTTGTTCTCGTTGCGCTGGCGCACGTAGTCGGCCAGCTCGCCTTCCAGCTCCGCGCTGCCATCCAGGATGTCCGCAAGCTTTTTGCCCTTGAGCGGGCGCAGCTTCGTCGCCCCGCGCAGCAGCCCCACCTCCTCCGCCGTCTCGATATAGGCCGCGACAATTCCACCGGCCCCCATGTCTAACACTCGGCAGGCATCAAAGGGATCCGCGCGTGGAATTCGCACGATGGGCACGATGCCAAGGCCGCGATAGGCGCGGCACATCCACCCCAGGTCATGCCAGCCGAGCGGAATGTGCTCCGTGTCAATCATCACGCAGTCGATGTCCAGACCCGCCAGGGACTCGATGGACTTGGGCGAGGTGGAGGTCACCAGCGTGCCATGCACGGGGCGGCCCTGATGCAGCGCCTCCTTCAGCTCCAGCTCGATGGATCTCCTCTTCATTTTGACGTCGGGTTTGGATTCTTCGTTGACCACTTGCATTCGTTTGCATACAAGTGGATACAAGTCACATGAAAAGCGCGGGAAATTTGCCGGTCAAGAAAGCCAAAGCCGCTCAGAGCGGGAGACCGAAGGCCCGGCCGGCCGCCTCCAAACCAGCGCCGCTGCCGCGCGACCGGGGCTTCCTGCGCCTCGCGCACCAGCACATTCTCGACATCATCTCCAGCGGCGACCTGCCCCCCGGAGCTGCGCTGTCCGAGCTGTCGCTGGCGGCGGAACTTGGCCTCAGCCGCACCCCGGTGCGCGAGGCAATCGGCCAGCTCGTGGCCGAGGGGATCCTGCAAAAATCCAGCCGTGGCGCGGTCGTGGCGGAGCACACCAGGCAGGACATCATTGAGCTGTATCAACTGCGCGAAGCGCTGGAGGTGTATGTGATCGGCCTGGTGGCCGAGCGCCGCCTCAGCCCGCGCGAACTGGAGACTCTCGAACACTGGGTTGAAGAAGTCCGCGTCTCGGCGGCGGAGCTGAAGAAGTCCAGCAGGCCGGTGCTGGAGGGCGCTGCCTTGAAGCATTTCATTTCGTGCGACCTGCGGTTCCACATGCTGCTGCTTCAAGCGGGCGGAAACCAGCGCATGGTGAAGGTGCTTGATTCCACGCAACTGCTGCTGCGCATCTTCACTCTTCGCCGCGAACACCACACGGTGGAGCTGCTGGGCAAGATTTACGACTTCCACCGGCGCATCCTCGCCGCTGTCGCCGCCGGCTCGCGCGACGAAGCCTGCCGCCTCATGGGCGAGCATATCCGGCTGAGCCGCGACGAGCGCCTCGCCGAATACGAAGACCCCCGCCAGGCAGGGCGCTCCTGGTAACTGCCCGCCTCCTCATTCTGCCATGAAAGCCAGCTTCGCCCATTCCCTCCTTCTTTTGTCGTGCCTGCTCTGCGGTGCCCTGTCAGTCCATGGGGCCGAGACGGAGAATTCCGTTGGCATGAAAATGGTGCCCATTCCGGCGGGCCACTTCCGGATGGGCCAGGAGAAGCGCAACCTCAATTACAAGTGGAGTTGCTCGCTTGAGATCGACCAGGGCGCCGACTGGGATGAGCAACCGGTGCGTGAGGTTGAGATCACGAAACCCTTTGAACTCTCCGCCACGGAGGTGACCAACGCGCAGTACGAACTGTTTGAACCGGGCCACCGGGCCGCCAGACGGACCGGCAAAAAGATCTCTCAGGAGGACGAGGCGGCCGTGGTTAATGTAAGCTGGGACGATGCAGTACACTTCTGCCAGTGGCTGTCCGCAAAGGAAAAGACGCACTGCCGGCTGCCGACGGAAGCGGAATGGGAATACGCCTGCCGCGCAGGCACCACCACCTTCCACCACCATGGCGACGTGCTGCCGGACAAGTACATCCAGATGAATGCCGGCTATCTCACGCAGATGGATCTCTACATTCCCGACAAGAGCAAAGCCCCGGCCTATTATGTCTTTGTGGACAAGATTTCCCTGCTGGAGAAGCAGCACGAGCCCAATGCGTGGGGGCTCTATCAGGTTCACGGCAACGTCTGGGAATGGTGCGAAGACAACTGGCACGGCGACTATACGGGCAATCCGCCCGTGAATGGCTCTATCTGGGAGGGTGGAGATAAAGAAGTTCGCGTCCTGCGCGGCGGTGCCTGGATCATCATTCCGGACGACCTCCGCTCTGCCTTCCGCTTCAGGTTCCAACCCGGCTTCCGCATCATCAATGCCGGTTTCC
>CAINXC010000111.1 GCA_903854655.1 uncultured Verrucomicrobiota bacterium
ATATGAGCCACGAAATCCGCACCCCCATGAACGGCGTCATAGGCATGGCGGAGCTGCTCTTCAGCACCGAGCTTCAACCGAAGCAGAGGCGGTTCGTGGACATCATCCGCTCCTCCGCCGAGGTGCTGCTCACCATCATCAACGACATTCTCGACATCTCGAAGATGGAGGCCGGCAAGCTCACCCTCCACCCCGCCATCTTCAACCTGCGCCGCACCATCGACGATGTGGCCACCCTGCTCGCCCCGCGAGCCTTCGAGAAGGGGCTGGAATTGATCGTCCGCTATGATCCTCGCGCCCCGACCCACGTGTCGGGGGACGCTGTGCGCATCCGCCAAATTCTGACCAATTTGATAGGCAACGCCATCAAGTTCACGCCGGCAGGCCATGTGCTCGTGCAGATCGACACGCACCGGTACGAAGACGGCCGGGCATCCATCAAGTTCTGCGTGACGGACACGGGCATCGGCATCAGCGAGGATGCGATGAAGCTTCTGTTTCAAAAGTTTGAGCAGGCCGACACCTCCACATCACGGAAGTTCGGCGGCACAGGCCTTGGCCTCGCAATCAGCCGCCAGCTCGTGGAAATGATGGGCGGCACCGTGCAGGTGAGCAGCGAACTCGACAAAGGCTCGACCTTCAGCTTTGATCTCACCCTGCCAGTGCAGGATCAGGCCCTTGATGAAGCACCTGAACTGCTGGATGTGCGCGGGCTGCACGTCCTCATCGTGGATGATCATCCGGTGAACCGCGAGATGCTTGGCGACGTCTTCACAGCGTGGGGCGTCCGCCATGCCGATGCGGACACGGGGGAGGCGGCGCTGCGGGCCTTGCGCCAGGCAAGGGCGGAGCAGCAGCCCTACAACGTGGTGCTGCTCGACTATCAGATGCCCGGAATGGACGGCATCTTTCTCGCCTCCGCCATTCGTGCCGAGCCGGAGATCAGCGAAGTTGCTCTCATCATGCTGAGTTCGAGCAACTTCGGTGATGATCAGCAAAGGGAGCTCGCCAAAGCGGGCGTGATGGCGCAAATGCTCAAGCCTGTGCGGCAGTTTGAGCTGCGCCAGGCGCTCATCAATGCCAGGCCTGGCCCGGTTGCAGGGAGTCAGGAAGACGCAGTCATGCCAGACACCCCGAGGGAGCCCATGTCACCTGCCTCCACGGAACCTGCCGAACAGAAGAGCCTGCGTGTGCTGCTTGCCGAGGACAACGATGTGAATGTTGAAATCGCCACCGGCATGTTGAACACGCTGGGCTTCACGGTGGACTGCGCGGCCAACGGCGCTGAAGCGGTGGCCATGTTCCGCGACCATCCCTACGAGCTTGTGGTCATGGACTGCCAGATGCCGGAAATGGACGGGTTTGATGCCACCCGGGCCATTCGCAAGATTGAGACGGCGGCGCCACCCTTCATCATCGCCATGACCGCCCACGCCATGGCGGGCGACAGGGACCGGTGTCTTGCGGCGGGAATGGACGACTACCTCGCGAAGCCAGTGACGTTCGCCGAGCTGCGCCGCGTGACGGAGCTTTATGTAAAGAAAATCGAGGCGCGCTGCGATGTCGGTCCGGCGGTGTTTGATCTTGAAGAGGCCCTTTCCGTCACTGGCGGCAACCGGGAGGTGCTTGGCAGGGCGATCAACATCTGGTTGAGGAAGATCCCTGTGTGGCTTGCGGACATCAAGAGCGGCATTCAGCGTGGTGACGCAGATCTCATCCGCAACACCGCCCACACCATTCGGGGCGCAGCGGCCAACCTCGGTGCGCGCGCCGTTTCCCAATGCGCCCAGCGCGTCGAAGCGGAAGTCACCGTGGAAAGCGTCAGTGGCAGCACGCCCCTCTACGAAAAGTTGGTTGCCGACATCGAACGCCTCCGCGAAGCCATTTCGGGGACTGGATGGTTAAGTGCAAGCATCGAGCGCTGACAGCGGCCATATCAAATAGGGAGCCCCAAAATGAAACCCAAGATACTCATCGCGGAAGACGACCCTGTAAGCCAGTCGCTGCTCAACGACCTGGTCATCGAACAAGGCTACTCCGTCGTGCTCGCCGCGTCCGGCGATGAGGCGTGGGTGGCGCTCCTTGACGATCCCGCGATTCAGCTTGCGTTCATTGACTGGATGATGCCTGGCATGGACGGGCTGGCGCTCTGTTCGCGCATCAAGTCGGAGATTCGTGACCGCTACGTCTATTCCATCATGATCACGGCCAAGAATCACAAGGACGATGTGATCCGCGGGCTGGAAACGGGCGCTGACGAGTTCATCAGCAAGCCCGTGCATCAAGGCGAACTCATCAGTCGGCTTCACGTCGGAGAACGCGTCCTGGATTACGAGAAGCGGCTGCGGGCTGAAATGCGCCGCGCCGATGATCTGCTGCTCAACA
>CAINXC010000112.1 GCA_903854655.1 uncultured Verrucomicrobiota bacterium
ATGACGAATGACGAATGACGAATGACGAATGACGAATGACGAATGACGAATGACGAATGACGAATGACGAATGACGAATGACGAATGACGAATGACGAACTACTGATGCGCCTAACTCTCCAACTCATGTTTTCAACTCGTCATTGGTCATTGGTCATTCGTCATTCCGCAGCGGTCCTGTGCATCACAATGACACAGGCTCTGTCCGCTGCGGACTGGCCCCAGTTCCTTGGCCCCACGCGCAACAACGTTGCGGCGGAGGATGAGAAGCCCCTGCCCGCCAGCTTTCCTTCGAGCGGCCCGCGAGTGCTGTGGCAGAAGATGCTGGGCACAGGGTTTGCGGGGCCTGCGGTGGCGGCGGAGATCGTGGTGGTGTTCCATCGCGAGAAGGATGACGCGGTGGTGGAGGCACTGGATTCGGCCAGTGGTCTTGGCCTTTGGAGGTTCAATTACCACACCCCTTACCGTGACAGCTTTGGTTTTGACAACGGTCCTCGCGCGACGCCGACGATTGTCGGTGCCAGTTCGATTCGCCAGGGTGCTCGCGGCCATCTGAAAGTGACTGGCGGCAAAGTCTTCACCCACGGAGCCGAAGGCATCGTCACCGCGCTCGACCTGAGCACCGGCAAGCTGCTGTGGCAGGTGGACACGGCCAAGGTCTTGGGTTCGCCCCAGGGCTACTTTGGCCGGGCCTGCGCGCCCTTGGTGGTGGGCGATCTTGTGATTGTCACGCCGGGCGGCGGCACGGGCAAGGCTGTCGTGGCGCTCAACATTGCGGACGGTTCCGTGAAGTGGTCGGCAGGCGATGATGAAGCCAGCTACTCCTCGCCGGTGCTTGCTTCGGATGGTGTGCTGGTGTGCTGGCTGCGCAACAACCTGACCACTTTCAACCTCGCCGATGGCAAGGCGCTGGCCTCCGAGCACTACCGGCCGGAGGAAGAAGCGTCCGTGAGCTCCGCCGTGCCGATCAAGACCGACCATGGCTGGTTTCTCAGTGCTGAGTACGGCGTGGGGGCTTCGCTTTGGGACATCGCTGCCGACGGCAAGCTTTCGAAGACTTGGAGCGGCGACGGGCTGCTGGATTCGCATTACGCCACGCCAGTATTTGCCAATGGCTATGTCTATGGCTTCACCGGCCGCCAGGAGCGTGGCCAGTCCCTCTGCTGCCTGAGCACCGACACGCACAAGGTCGCCTGGACCTCGCCGAGCGCCAAGGGCGGCATGGTGCTGCGGGTGAAGGACAAGCTTCTGGCTGTGACCGAGAGTGGCGAGCTGTGGATCGTGAGCGCGAAGCCCGGCGAGTTCGACCAGACGGGCGTGGCGCAGATCCTGCGCTCCGGACACCGCAGCTACCCGGCCTATAGCAACGGCGTGCTCTACGCCCGCGATGGCGAGAAGATGGTGGCCGTGCAACTGGCAAAGTGACCCGCCTCCGCGCTTGAGCAGCAGCACCCCTGGCGCTATCTGAGGTTCTCCATGGCCGCCCCCCGCAAATCCGCTTCCTCCGCCTCCGCCAGTTCTGCCGGCACGGCGCCGAACATTCATGCGGTGCTGGGCACGGATGAAGGCAGGGTCAAGGAGGTGGCGCTGAAGCTGGTGCAGCAGTTCACCACGCCGGGATCGGATGACTTCGGCAACGACGTCATCGACGGCACCGCCGAGAACTCCGAGCACGCGGGCAACATCTGCAACAACGTGATCCAGGCTTTGCAGACGCTGCCTTTCTTTGGCGGCGGCAAGGTGGTGTGGCTCAAGAATGCCAACTTCCTCGGCGATACCGTGGTGGGCAAGGCGCAGGCGTCTGTTGCTGGCTTTGAGAACATCCTGGACGTGCTGGAGCAGAACCTGCCCACCGACATCTACTTTGTTCTGAGCGCCAGCAGCGTGGACAAGCGCCGCACCGCCTACAAGCGGCTGACGAAGCTGGCAAACGTGCAGAACTTCGACAAGCCGGACACCTCCCGCGCCGGCTGGGAGGCCGTCGTTCTCAACCAGGCCAACGCCAAGGCGCGTGAACTGGGCATCACCTTTGAATCCGGGGCGCTGGAGCTGCTGGTGCAGATGGCCGGCGACGACACGCGGCAGATGGAGAACGAGCTGGAGAAGATCGACGTCTATCTGGGCGAGCGCCGTCGCGCCGGATTGCAGACCGTGCGCAACCTGGTTTCCATGAGCCGCGCCGGCGTGGTGTGGGAGGTGGGCAACGCCATCGGAGCGCGCAACCTTCAGCGCGCGCTGGAGCTGGTCGGTGTGCTGCTCTTCCAGGGCCAGAGCGCCATCGGCATCCTGCTCGGCGCCATCGTGCCCAAGGTGCGCAACCTGCTCATGGCCAGGGACCTGCTGTCCCGCCACAAGCTCAACCGCGGCAACTACAGCTCATTCACCGCCTCGCTCGACGCGCTGCCCTCCAGCGCCACCTCGCATCTGCCAAAGAAGAAGGACGGCACCGGCCTGAACGTGTACCCGCTGTTCCTTTCCATTGATGAAGCCACGCGCTTCACCCTGGAAGAACTGCACGCCGGCCTGCGCGCCTGCCTGGATGCCAATGCCAAGCTGGTGACCACCCAGCTCGATGACAAGATCGTGATCGAGCGGCTGCTGGTGGGCCTGCTGGCGCCCAAGGCGCGGAGGTGATCGCAAATCCTTCGGGGGTTGTGCTTGTGACTCCGCTTCAAAAGGGAAAAGTGTTCCACGCTCTCAGTTACCGAGCGTCACCAATGCCCGGTGCTTCATTCTCCAGCGCCAGTTCTCGCCTTCCAGGAAATAGCCGTCCTTGTCCACACGGTAATTCAGCGGCGTGTCAGGTTGAGCGGGGTCGCTCACACGAAATCCGGTGAGTTCTCGTTGTACGCGTTCCAGACTGTCAGGGAAGGCGTGGTGCTGAAGGCGGAAACGCTCGACGGCGCAAGCGATGATCAGGCAGCGGCGTTGGAAAAGATTTTCAGCGGCCCTCGGCCAGACATTGCCAATGTTGCTGACGGCCATGGCACCGTAGATGCGTCGATGGTGCCACCATCTGGTCTGCTTGATCAAATCGTCATCGGCGTTCATCGCCCGCCTCGTCGCCAGCCACCCATTCTCCCTGGCCGGCCCGAGCCGGTGGAGCATGGTGTTGATGTAAAATGCAGCGTTGGCGTCATCCCATCCTCTCGGCCCGGCCTTGTCCAAAATCATGAATGCCTTTGCTTCAATCCATTCC
>CAINXC010000113.1 GCA_903854655.1 uncultured Verrucomicrobiota bacterium
ACCTACTTGTCGAAGCAGTCATCCACGACCCAGGCGAAACCCATCAGCTCGTTCGGCTTCTTCAAGCGCATCTTCGACAAGGACTACCGCGACGCCGAGCGCGAGTATGAGCGCAAGGAGGGCGCCCGGCAGGCATTCGTGGATGCGAAGTCAAAGTTTGGCACCGTTTACAGCGCCGCCCAGCGCCAGATGGCGGGCGTGAGCATCAATGCCGAGGCCTACACGAAGAAGCTCTACGACTTGATCGAGGACAAGCAGCAGGCCAATGCGGAGGACTTGTCGCAGTTCTTTGACCAGGCGCGCAAGGCGCTCAAGACCCACCAGGAGGTGCTGGACTTCATGCCCGAAAAGCTGCCCGAGCTGCCCGTGAAGCCGCAGCCATAGGGCTGGGGGTTCAAGCGGGGGTTCGTGCGAACACGAATCATGGCGAAATCATTGCCTGGTGATGAGGTCCCTGAGGTCCGCCAACGATGCTCCACCTGAGAGTCCAAGCGTGAGATCCACGTCGGCCAGCAGGTTGCGCAGCACTTCTGCCACACCTTCCTCCCCCCCAATGCCAAGCCCATAGCAATACGGGCGGCCCACGAACACGCACCGGGCTCCCAGCGCCAGCGCCTTGCACACATCTGCGCCTCGACGAATTCCGCTGTCGAACATGACGTCCACTTTGCTGCCGACCGCCTTGACGACCTGCACCAGAGCATCAAGTGCACCCACTGCGCCGTCCACTTGCCGTCCACCATGATTGGAGACGATTACGCCCGCCGCTCCCTCATCTGCAGCGCGTCGCGCATCGTCAGGATGCAGAATGCCCTTGAGCACGATGGGAAGCCTCGTTTGCTCGCGCAGGAGCTTCAAATCATTCCATGTCAGGGCCGGATTGGTCAGCATGGGAATGGCTTTCTTGACCGCGCCGGCTTCAAACCCCGTATCTGGCAGGTTGTGCATGGCACGGAACACTGGATCGGTGAAGTAATTGGCCAGCCCGTCCCCATGTGCGAAGGGATTGTAGGCATTCTGCAAATCCACCTCTCGCCAGCCAATATGGAAGCTGTCCAGGGTCAAAACCAAGGCGCTGAACCCCGCCGCCTCGGCCCGTTTCAGAAAGCTCACGCAAACATCCTGATTGCCAGGCCAGTAAAGCTGGAACCAACGTGGCGTGTCCGCCAGCTCCTCGGCCACCTTCTCCATCGGTGTGGAAGAAAAGGTGCTCAACACCATCGGCACTCCGAGTTTTTTCGCTGCGCGTGCGGTGGCCAGCTCGCCGTCAGGATGAATGATGCCTTGCACTCCGACAGGTCCGATAAAGACCGGCACGGGGAAGCGCTGTCCCAGCACCTGGACGCTCAGGTCTCGGTGTGATACGTCCCTCAAAAAGCGAGGCACGATCTGCCAGCGCTGGAAGGCCGTCCGGTTCGCCCGCGTGGTGTCTCCTGCCCCTGCGTTGCCCCACACGTATCCGAACGCTTCCGGTCGCATCTTTTCGCCCGCCCTTTGCTCCAGATCCTCAAAGGCGATGGGCACGGATGGCTTCACGTTTGAAACACCCTTGAAAAAGATCTCCTCCTCCCGCTTGACGCCAAGCGGCTTTTCCTCTCCGTCTGGTTGGGGTGCGGGTTCGACCATGGCTTCAATTACGGTGCCGGGGGCATTGTCCTTTGAGGTAATGGTTTCAGTTCCTCCTTTTCGGCAACCTCGGCCACAACCAGACAATGGGCGATGACGGACATCTTCCTTGCTGGTGCTCTTGGCTGTTCCGTGTTCGAAGTCGCAAACCCCTGGAAGTCAGGTGCCGCTTCTGGTGCTGGCGGCATACCCTGTGAGTTTCAGGGTGATGAGGATGAGCACTGCGGGCATCACGGCTGACTGATCAAGACCCGATAACACTTTCGGGCTGACCTGTTATCGATGTCCATCATGGTGCGGGTCTGGCCATCGTCCACAGTGGTCCAGCCAGTAAACGTGCTCCAGGTTCTGAGATCGTGGCTGAATTGAACGGTGTAGGTGCGGCCCGCGAGCCGGGGGCTGAACGTGATTGTGTGCTGCAGGGCCACGGGAATGGTGGCAATGGTAACGATGAAACGCGAGGTGGGATCGGTCGGATTCAGGCCTGCGGTGTATTTGAAAAGGTTGTCTTGTCCCGTGCCGTCAGCGTCAACGGCAGGTGCCGCAAGCGGATTGTTCACCCCAAAGTACTGCACCTGCCACGAGTCTGGAATGCCATCACCGGCATACATGCCGAAATCATCCGTGCCCACGTTGTTGACAGTGAAACCGAGCGTGCCGGTAACGCCAGCATACGAGCCTTGCGCCGTGGCGAGGGTGTCCTGATACACATTGCCCGCCGTTGCCAGACCAGTGTTGCTGATGCCTTTGAGGGGGCCGCTCTCAACACTCCAGTCCACCTCGGTGGCGGACAGAATCAAGGTGGTGGCATCGTCCAGGGTGGCAGTGGCAGAAAGCTGGCAGGCAGCTCCTTCGTTCACCGTGGCCGGCGAGGTGGCGACTTGCACCGCTGCGACCTCATAAAGCTGTCCGACGTACCCCTGCTTGGCCGTCTCGGCGGGTGAGGCCAGGGACGAGACTCCCGTGATGTCGCCCACGTTACCGTTGCTGGCGTAGCTGGCGCTGACGGACTGCCCGGCACCTGCGCTGGCGCTCTCGGCTGGGACGGAGTAGTTCGCGCTGGCGCGCGGACCAGCGTGGAGGCTGCATGTGGCGGCCAGCAGCAGCGCCCAGCAAACCGGGCTTGTCAGACGCCGTTCAGGCAGGTGACGCCGAGGCTCTGCAAGTGCATTTCCTCCCGTGGATGAATCATTCTGCATGGCCGTGCTCCTCTCGTTCTGACTGTGGTTTTTTCGCCCGGCAGCGATCTTCGCGACACCTGCTATAGGCGCAACCGGAATCGACGGGGAACTAGGGGCTTTCCATCACCGATCCATGAGTTGATCATCGGTATTAGTACTGGCATATCAAGGTGGTTCCACTCATGTTCAAGCACTGCTTCCTCAACGAAAACTCCCGATCTCTTAATATGATTCGTTTTGTTCTCCTACTTGTGCTCCTCGCAACCATCGGTCAGGCTCAAGTTCCGCAGATCATCAGCTACCAGGGGCGGATGATTGTTGGCGGCTTGAACCATGATGGGCCTGGCAAGTTCAAGTTCGCGCTGGTGAACACGAACGGAAACGCCACCTACTGGAGCAACGACGCCACAAGCAGTGCGGGCGGCGAGCCAGTTGCTTCCGTGGCGCTCACCGTCACCAAGGGGCTCTACTCGGTGCTTCTTGGCGACACCACGCTGACGAACATGACAGCCGTTCCTTCGACCGTGTTTATCAACCCTGACGTGCGGTTGCGGGTGTGGTTCGACGACGGCACGCACGGTTCGCAGTTGCTCACGCCTGACCAACGCCTCGCTGCGGTGGGCTACGCCCTGATGGCGGACAGCGTTTCCGACGGGGCCATAACGAGCGCGAAGCTCGCGGACGGCTCTGTCGCCTCCGCAAAAATCGCGACCGGCGCGATAGGCAACGCCCAGCTTGCTGCCAATGCCGTGCAAGGGCAGAACATCGCGACCGGCGCGGTGGGCAGCGCCCAGCTTGCCTCCAATGCTGTGCAAGGGCAGAACATCGCGACCGGTGCGGTGGGCAACGCCCAGCTTGCCCCCAACGCCGTGCAGGCGCAAAACATCGCGGCCGGCGCGATCACAAATGGCAGTTTGGCAAGCTCAGCTTTGACTGTCGCCGCCGGTTCCGGCCTCGGAGGCGGCGGCAGCGTCTCGCTTGGCGGCAGTGTCACGCTCACCAACTCCGGGGTGCTCTCCCTCAGCCCGGGCGGCGGCATCACCGTGAGCGGGGGCACGGGGCTTGTCACCCTTGGAAGCACCGCCACCAACGCAAACACGGCGGGCGCGATTGTCGCCCGCGACTCCGGCGGCAACTTCAGCGCTGGCACGATCACCGCCGCGCTTGCAGGAAACGCCGCCACGGCGACCTCAGCCGGCACGGCCAGCACCGCCACGAACTTCACTGGACCCCTTGCAGGTGATGTCACAGGTGCGCAGGGGACCACCAGCATTTCCGCGGCCACTATTACTGGAAAGGCATTGACCGGCTACTCTCCCGTCACAGGCAGTATCACACCTGCCGATTCCATCCTCACGGCGTTTGACAAGCTCGGCGGCAGCTCGGCGCTGCTGGCGCCCCTTGCCTCGCCCGCCTTCACGGGCACTGTCACTCTTCCTGCCGGCACTTCGACTGCGGCTCCCCTGCGATTTTCGCCCGGCACGAACCTCACGTCGCCGTTGTTTGGGGCGTTCGAGTTCGACGGCACGAATTTGTTCATCACCAACAACAGCGGCTCCCCGACTCGCAAGACCCTCGCCTTCACGGACTCGATCATCAGCGCCTCCCAGATTTCCAATGGTTCCATCACCTCCGCCATGCTGGCCGCAGGCGCGGTGGGCACAAGCCAGATCGCCGCCCAGGCGGTCACATCCACCCTCATGGCTCCGGGCGCGGTAACCGATCAGAGCGTCCAGGCTGGCGCGGGCATCAATGCGACCAAGCTTGGGTCAGGCACGGTCACCAATGCGCAGCTCAATCAACTGAGCACCGCCAGTGTCACCGCCACGCCCAGCACTCTGGTGCTGCGCGACAGCAATGGCGGTGTCGCAGCCGCTCCGGCTACTTGGATATTTGTGGACGAGGAACCATCGGGCACCCTCGGGGGCGGGGCCTCAGCGGGCGCGTGGCAGGCCCGTGCTCTCAACACGATGCAGTTTACGAGTGGCGCTGCGTGCACGCTGACAGGCGGGCAGTTTACGCTTCAACCAGGCTCTTCATATACCATCCGGGCGTCCGCCCCGGCGTATGGTGTCACCAGACACAAAATCCGGTTGTACAACGTCACTGACAGCGTTGTCGTCCAGAACGGGTCGTCGGAATACGCGACCAACCTTGTCCAGACCCGTAGCGTGCTGACCGCAAGAGTTCAGCCGGCTTCTGCGAAGGTTTACAGAATTGAGCACTACTGCCAATCAGCCAACTTCAATTACGATCTGGGTCAGGCCAGCAGCATTTCCGGCACGACTGAGGTTTATACCATCGTCGAAATCACCCAGTAGTGTAGGCGTGAAATCGTGTCTCCGTCTCGACAAGCGCAGGATCGCTCTAGTGACGACTGTTCAGACTGACTGTCGTCCGGCACAAGGGATGTGGCCGGAATCTTCACTGCACGCTTCACTCAACCACTCCTAGATTGAGGTGCAACGCCTTTTTGGACCACTTGTCGCTTAGTTGAGGTTGAGTTGCTGGGTTTCGAACTGGTTGGGGGTGAGGTATCCGATGGCGGAGTGCTTGCGCTGGTTGTTGTAGTAGGACTCGATGTATTCGAACAGCTC
>CAINXC010000114.1 GCA_903854655.1 uncultured Verrucomicrobiota bacterium
AGATTGAGGGCGAGCGAGAGGCTAACCGCAATATCGCGGCAGGCCCCGTTTTTGTCCTCATCGGCGTGGTTATGATTGTGCTGCGTACTACCGGTCGGTTGAGGCGTGAAATCTGAGGGAATGCCCAGTGCATCAGCGCGGGGCTCAGGGCGCGGCCGCGCTTGCAAAAGCGTGAAGCAATGGGCACTGCAAAGCCGAGGAACGCTTCTGCCACCTTCTTGCGAAGGCAGCTACTTCAATCCCCTGAAAAACCCGCGCGCTGTGGCGCTGGTGGCCGCTGCCAGCTCTTCCAAAGTCACCCCGCGCAACTGCGCGATGAAGCGGGCGGTGTCGGCCACGAAGGCGGGCTCGCAGCGTTTGCCGCGATGGGGGATGGGCGCGAGGTAGGGGCTGTCGGTTTCGATCATGAAACCATCGGTGGGAACGGCTTTGGCGGTGGCCTGAATGACGGGGCTGTTCTTGAAGGTGACGATGCCGGTGAAGGAAACGAGGTGGCCCATGGCGATGAGTTCCAGGGCCTGCTGGGCTGTGCCGGTGAAGCAATGGAAGACCCCGCGCACGCGGCCATTATAGGGGCGCACGGCTGCAACAAGGTCATCGTGGCTTTCGCGGGCGTGCAAGATGGCGTTCAGGCCCAGCTCCGCCGCCAGATCGAGCTGAAGGCGCAGCACATGCGCCTGATGCTGCTTCCAGGCGGGTGCATCAAATCCTTCCGGCGGGGCATGGAAGTAATCGAGGCCGATTTCGCCAATGGCGGCGACCCCGGGCTCCTTCGCCAAGGCGCGCAGCTCGTCCACCCAGGCCTCGCCTGTCACGCTGTCCACATCACAGGGGTGAATGCCCACGGCGGGATGGATTTGCGGATGAATTTGGGCCAGCGCCAGAAGCTGGCGGGCATTGGGGATATCAACGGCGGGAGTGACGAACTGCGTCACGCCTGCCGCTTCGGCACGGGCGACGACCTCGGCCAGATCGGCGGCGAACTGCTTGTGCCCAAGATGGGCGTGGGAATCAATGAGCATGGATGCCCTCAAATGAACTGCTCCAGGATCACCTGCAAGTCCGCCGCTGTGTCCACGGGCCACAGGGAGCGGTCGGTCATGATCGCGTGCTCAAGCGCCTTGTGTTCCGGCCAGTTGGGCTCGGTGGGGATGCGCGGGATGACCTGGGCCACGATCTGCTTGGCCAAGGCCACATTGGCCATCAGGTGGCCGATCACGGCTTCCACGCTCACAGGCTCCTCCTCGACCTTCCAACAATCGTAATCGGTGACCAGGGCGATGGTGGCGAGGGCGATCTCGGCCTCGCGGGCGAGCTTGGCCTCCGGCAGGTTGGTCATGCCGATGATGTCGAAGCCGAGCTGGCGGTTGGCGTTCGATTCGGCGCGGGTGGAGAAGGCGGGGCCGTCCATGCAAACGTAGGTGCCACCGTCATGAACCCGGCCGCCTGCGGCTCTTGATTCCTCAGCCAGGAGGGCGCGCAGTCCTGCTGAGATGGGATCGGCCATGGAGACGTGGGCGACAATGCCGTTGCCAAAGAATGTATGATGCTCGCGGCGGCTGGTGCGGTCGTAGAACTGATCGGGCAGGACCACGTCGCGGGGGTGGAACTCCTCCTTCAGGCTGCCGACCGCTGTGACGGCAATGATCCAGCGCACGTTCAAGGAGCGCAGCGCCCAGATGTTGGCCCGGTGGTTGAGCTCGGTGGGCAGGATGCGGTGGCCCTTGGCATGGCGCGGCAGGAAGTAAACGCGACGGCCAGCGAGCACTCCTCCGATGATTTTATCCGAGGGCGGGCCGAAAGGCGTGTCGATTTCGATCTCCTCGCGCTCGGAGAATCCGTCGATGTCGTACAGGCCGGAGCCGCCGATGATGCCGATAGCAGGGGGGAGAGCAGAAGTGTCAGCCATGGGGAAATCTAGGGCGGGCAATGCGATGGGCAAATGCACATTTATGGCTATTGTCGCCTGCATGCCATTGCCGAACCTGCCGCTTTCTACCCCCTCGCTGCTGTTTCCCGCCATTTCCCTCCTGATGCTGGCCCACACCAATCGGTTTCTGGGGCTTGCCGGCGTGGTGAGGTCCTTGCACGCGAACTGGCGGACCTCCGGCGAACCCGTGCTGGTGGCGCAGATCGCGAGCCTGCGCTGCCGCATCCGCATCATTCAGCAGATGCAGACGATGGGCGTGGTCAGCCTCATGCTTTGCGTGGTGAGCATGAGCTTCCTCTTCTTCGACCAGCAGACCGGCGGCCAGATCAGCTTTGGCCTGAGCCTGCTGTTCATGCAGGCCTCATTGGTCCTGTCCCTGGTGGAGATTCAAAAGTCCCGTGTCGCGCTGGATTTGCACCTGCAGGACGTGGAAAAAGGAGCCGAATCGCGCTAATTCTTGCCGCCGTCCGCCTCATGCTCATCCTGCTGCTGCTGGGTGGTGGGGAAGAGCACGGCCACTGAGAAGGTGGCGATGGTGCCGAACATGATGCGCCAGGGGAATTCGATCACGGGCATCCAGGTGGGGCGAGGGATGCCCTTGCCACCGAAGAGACCGGCGATGTCGATATCGAGGCCGCTGAGGTAGGCGACCACCAGGAAGCCGGTGAGCATGGCCAGCGCGTTGCCGAAGTCATTGCCCCTCCCTTTGGTGAACAGGCCGACCATGAACACGCCCAGGAGCGAGCCATAGGTGTAGCCGAAGATGCCGAGAATAATGGGGAGAATGCGCAGGGTGGGGTTGTGCACGGTGACCCAGGAGGTGCCGAGCGCCACGGCGATCAGCAGCGAGGCAAACAACACGGTGCCGAAGCGCAGCACACGCACTTTGCCGGCCTCGGTGGAGGGCTCGCCGAACCAGCGGAAATGGAAGTCGCGCACGTAGCTGGTGGCCAGGGCATTGAGGGCGGTGCTGAGCGAACCCATGGCGGTGGCGAGCACGCCTGCCAGCACCAGCCCGCGAATGCCACCGGGCATGACAGTGAGGATGAAGTGCGGAAACACCTTGTTGGGTGAGACCACACCTTTGTCGCCATGCGGCAGCAGCGGGTCCGGGTTCTGCTGGTAATAGACCCACAACAGGATGCCGATGGTGAGCACGACCAGGGTGATGGGAATGTCCGCCAGACCGGAGAGGATGGTGGCCATGGCGCTTTGGCGCTTGTTCTTCGCGGTGAGCATGCGCTGCACCATGTCCTGATCCGTGCCGTGCGTGGCGAGGGTGACAAAGGTGGAGCCCAGGAAAGCCGCCCAGGGGGTGTATTCCTGCTCCAGGATACCCTTGATGTTGCCCCACACCCCGGCCCCCTTGGTGAAGCCCCAGTCCCACACCAGCAGGTCCTTGGGCCCGGTGAGCAGTTTGGTGGCCCCGGCCCAGCCGCCGGGAATGTGGCCCAGCAGGAAGGACAGCGAGAAGCCCAGCGCGCAGATGAGCACGATGATCTGGATCACATCCGTCCAGATCACCGCGCGAATGCCGCCGATGCTGGTGTAAAGGGCGGTGGCCAGCGTCACGAACACCAGGGCGCCGCCGGTGAGAAAGAACTCGTTCGTGGCGGACAAGGTCTCGCCCGGGTACTGCATGTGCCACACCAGCACCAGCAGCATGCTGGGCACCCAGAGGCGGGTGCCGCTGGCGAGCACGCGGGTGACGAGGAACACCCCCGAAGTCAGTCTCCGGGTCCCCGGCCCGAAGCGGGTGCCGAGGAACTCATAAATGCTCACCACGTTGTGCTTGTAATAGGCGGGAATGAACACCGCGCTGACAATCACCCGCGCCAGCAGGTAGCCGACGATGAGCTGGATGTAAGTGTAGTTGCGCAGGGCATAGCCTTCGCCGGGAGCGCCAAAGAAGGTGCCGGCGCTGATCTCCGCCGCGAGAATGGAGGCCAGCACCGCCCACCAGGCAATTTCACGGTTGCCAAGGGTGAAGCCTTCCACGCTGCCGCTCTTGCCGCGCTGGCTGAGCCCGATGCCGATGATCACGGCGAAGTAGGCAAGAATGACGATGGCGTCGAGGGCGAATTGCATGGACGAGGGAGGGGCCTGTTTCGTTTTCGCCCGAATGTGCGTGATGGATCAGGAGGGGTAAAGGCAAAAGGCTGCAATGGCCCCATCCAGTCCGCCTCCGCTACTCCTGGCCGCCCTTCGCCGCATGGTTCGCCTGGGCAACCTTGCGTGCCTGGGCAACGACGAGGGGACAAACCTCGATGCACAGCAGCGGCACGTCGCCCATGTCCTGCTGGACCGCTTTGGTGGCGGCGATGCCGTAGAGGGGCTGATCGTGGGTGAGCCCCCAGGTGATGCGCCGCAGGCATTTGGTGGGCGTGTTGCAGCAGCGCGCCACAAGGTCCATCGCCTGATCATCAGTGATGGTGTTGGTGAACCGATACATGCCGGTCTGGCGGCGCAGATTGTCGCGCAGTGGCGTGGGTTGCAGCCGACCCTTTTCTTCATGGACGGCGAGGCCGACGGCGGCGGGATAAAGGTGATCCAAGGCAATGCGCAAGGACTTCACCCCGATCACTTGAACGGCCCAGCCTTGCTTCAGATTCGGTGCCGACTTGAGCGGGCGAAAGGCTCCCTCATCGTCCAGCTTGGCGACTTCGCGTGCGGTTTCAGGGCCTTCGTACAAGGCGAGCTGGTCGAGCTTCCCGGCGTCAGCCACATGATGGAGCAGGAATCCGCTGTCCTGGCGAGTCACCTGCACTTGACCGATAATACAGGTACCGGGTGAGAGCTTTTGTTCCAGCCAGGTGTCGATGGTATGGTAAGGCTGCAGCGCAGGACCGGGCGCATGCTTGGCGTCAAAATCCGCCACCTGGTCGAGGATCACGTCCGCGAGGTGCGGCTCGGTGCCGATGGCGCTGCTGTAGTAGAGGTTGCGGCCTTGCAGGTGATGGGGGTTGTGGCGGAAGACTTCGCGCTGGCTGGCGGCGGCGCCCACCTCGGCCTCCATGCCCAGGAGCACCGGGATGTCCTGGTAGCTGTGCAGTCCGTCTGCGATGAAGAAAGGCACCACGACCACGTTGGGGCTGGTGGTGAGGCTGTGCCAATCGCTCACGAGCGGGGGCTCTTCCATGTAAGTGTCGATGACCTCCGCGAAGCCGTAGCCGCCGGTGCGGATGAGTTCGATCTGGTCCTTGATGGCCTTGGTGCTGTTCTCGTTCAGGTTGGTGCCGTGGCCCACGATGATGAGGCTGGTCTGATCGCGCGGCACGCCGGGGGCGACTTCGTCAGCACGCTGAAGCAGGAGCTTCGTCATGTTCGGGTGGATGCCCACCGGGTCGCAGTAATACAAAGTGCGGTCCCCCAGCTCGGTGACCGGACCGGTCACGCGCAGTTCACGCGGCAGCACTTCCTGGCAGAAATAGCCCTCGCTGATGAAGTTGGGCACGAGGTAAATCTCCCGGCTGTCGAGCATCGCATAGACCTCGCTCATGCTGGGCTCCTCCTTCCAGAATGCGCAGACGACCTCCCCAAAGATGCCGCGCTGGCGGATGGCCTCCGCGTGCAAGTGGGTGGGGGAACTGGAGTCGGGGTTCAACGTGGAGCCATGGCCGATGATGACCAGGGCGGCGTGAGGTTTGTGAAGGTTTGAATTCAAAGGAGTGTGAAATGCGTAATGCCCGGTGCGCAGTGCCCGGATCTGAGGTTGCCTGGCGCCAAGCACCCCTCACTGCCTTCGCTATTACGCTCTGCCCAGCCCTCGGGCGACAAATACAGACTCCATGCCTGCCGCTTTCGCCGCATCCAGGCCGCTTTGGCCGTCTTCGAAGACCAGGCAGTCCGCTGGATCGACTCCCATGCGCTCGGCGGCCAGCAGGAACATGTCGGGCGCGGGCTTGCCCCGGGCCACGTCCCTGGGGGTGACGATGGTTTGGAAGAGCGACAAAAGGCCGGTGGCAGAAAGGCAGGCGCGCACAGTGGGTTCCTCGCTGCCGGAGGCGACGGACATGGGCAGGCGACCGTGCCATTCGCGGGCAATGGCCGCCACAGAGGGCACGACGGCCACCTCAGGAATGTGCTGGTGGAACAGGGTGGCTTTCAGTTCGGCCACGCTGTCGGGATCGATCTGGCTGCCGTACTTGGCGTTCAAAATCTTGACTGTGTCTTGCTCGCGCACCCCAGCGAAGCTGTAGAAGAGTTCTTCGGTGAAATCGAACGGGGCCTCGTGCTGGCGCAGGCTCTCGACCCAGGCCACGTAATGCAGTGGCATCGAGTCCACCAGGGTGCCGTCGCAGTCGAAGATGAAGGCGGCGAAATCGCGATCAGGAAGTTCCAGCATGGTCAGCGGTTTTTGGAGTGGTTTATTGACCCCGGATCACGTCGCCAGCCCGGCGCAGGTAGTCGAAGCCAAACAAGCCGGTGTTGTGCCCGTCGCTGAATTCAAACTGCACCGCATAACTGCCGACGATGCGCCAGCCGGTGACCCTCACGCCGGGAAACTCCTTCTGGTCGGTGCCGCCGTACTGCTTGCCGAGCAAATCGCGTTCCCCCGTGTTTTCGGCGCTGGGCGACCAGGCGCGCAGGCGTTCCATGGGCAGGTAGTCTTCCACACCATCGTTCCAGATGATGGCGATCTCGTCGCCGATGGCTTCAATGCGGCTGGGGCTGTGCATGGGGATGGATGCGGCTACTTGCGGAACACGGTGATCAAGTCGTCGTAAAGACCGGCCTTGTGGGACTGCGCGCCGTCCTGCCACTCCTTGAACATGCTCACCAGTTCAAATCCCCGTGCCTTGAGCATCTCGGCCATGGCCTCGCCGGTCATGTCACTGCGCCAGCCGCCATTCTGGCCGCCCACGCTGCCGTGATGCAGGACGGCGACGGCCCTCGGTTTCATCACGCGGCGGAATTCGTCCAGGTAGGCGGCTACTTCGGCCCGGTTGATGTGGACGAACACATCGAAGGACCAGATGCCGTCCTGGCTGGCATCGGGCACACCGGCAAGATCACGACCGGAGCCGACCATGAATTTGGCGTTGGTGGCGTTGTGGAACTTCGCGCGACACACGTCCACGCAGGATTCGGAAATGTCCACGGCGGTGAATTGCGCCGAACGCTTGATCAAATCACCGGTCCAGCGACCGCCGCCGGGGCCGATTTCGAGGATGTCGGCATTGGCGGGCATCTGTTTCTCCAGCACCTGGGTGATGACGGACTGCTTCCATTCCTCAGAGGGAGACCACTCTTCGCCGCCCGCACCCCAGTCCCAGGCCTCCCAAATGGCCTTGTTCAAGGCGCGGCTGTTGAGGCCGGGAACACCCCGCGTACGGCGCAGGTGGTCCATGAAAGCAAAGGCGCGGTCGGCAATCTGGCTGCACACATAATAAACGCCGAAAGCGGAGCACCAAAGCAGGCCGTTCTCACGCAGCACAAGGCCGAGCAGGCTGAGCTTCTTTTGCAACGAAATGCGGCGGCGGTTATCAACGAGATCCTTCATTGGTGGGGGCTGGGAGGGCTTGAAAAACAGGATGACGGGAGCGCGCGTTTCATCCACCACTCTGCGCCGATGTCAAACGAACCTCCCGTCTCCTCGCCGCGTCTTCGCATTCTCTGGGTGAAAAGCGGCCCGCTGCTGCCTGCCAACACGGGCGGGCGCATCCGCACGCTGCAGATGCTGCGCGCCATGAGCCGCCAGCATGACATCACGTTCCTCGCCCAGCGCGATCCCACCCAGCCTGACGACGAGGACAAACCGGGGGCGGACTATGCCGCGCGTCGCCTGTTCGTTCCCTGGCGCGATGCTCCACGTGGGTCGCCACGCTTCGCCCTGGGCGCCCTGGTCAATTTGTGTGCTTCAGCACTGCCTTATGCCCTGTGGAAATATCAGTCTCCCCGGCTGGCGGCGCGCATCCGGGAGATGGACGAATCGGGCCAGTTTGACTTGTTCGTGTGCGATTTCCTCACGCCAGGCCTTTGGTTCGCGGAGAAGCGTGGACGCACGCCGCGCGTGATCTTCCAGCACAACGTGGAGGCGCTCATCTGGAACCGCATGGCCAGCAACGAGACACGGGCGCCGGTGCGCAGCTACCTGCGGGGGCAGCACGCGCGGATGGAGCGGTGGGAGAAGACCTTGTGTGCTCGATTTGACGGTGTGATCACGGTTTCGCCGGAAGACAGCCGTCTCTCCCGCGAGCGCTACCAGCTCACCAATGTCCTGGGCGATGTGCCGGCGGGCGTGGATGTGGAATACTTTGCGCAGGTGCGCGACACCCCGCCTGCTGAGGCGGTGATCGGATTCCTGGGGTCAATGGACTGGCTGCCGAACATCGAGGGCGTGCGCTGGTTTGTGGAGAAAGCCCTGCCGCAGGTGCGCCAGTCGTTGCCGAAGGTGAAGGTCCGCATCATTGGCCGCAACCCGCCGGAATCCCTTCGCCGTCTGGCGGAACTGGACCCGTTGATCGAACTCACCGGCACGGTGGACGACGTGCGGCCGCATCTTTCGAAGTGCCGCGTGATGATCGTACCCCTGCTCTCCGGGGGCGGCACGCGGATCAAGCTGCTGGAAATCATGGCCGCCGGTCGGGCTGTGGTTTCGACCACCGTGGGGGCGGAAGGGCTGGGCTTGCAGCACGAACGTCACCTCCTGCTGGCGGATGAGCCGGACACCTTTGCCGCCGCCGTGCTGCAACTGCTTCAGGACGCTCCCGCAGCCCAGGCAATGAGCGAGCGCGCCTGGCGTGAAGCCGCCTGCCCGCAATCCTGGCAGGCGGCCGGCGAACGCTTTGTCTCCCTGGCCCGGGAGGTGTTGTGACGGGCCGCCGCTCCTCTATTTCCGCTTTAGAGCCTCAGCCGCAGCCGTTGCTTTGGCCGACGCTTCCTTGGTGAGCCAGGGATGACCGGCGAACAGCCACAGGCCGAAGACCACGGCGTTGATGGTGAGGAAATGCGCCACCCACTTCCAGCCGGGTGCCGTAAAGAGGGTGGGGTGGCGTTTACGCCAGCGCGCCCAGGCATCGTAGCCTGCCATCAGGGTCGCGTGGTATAGCCCGTAAATCAGGTAGTGGTGGCCATGCCACACGCCCATGAGGCCGAACGAGACAAAGTAGCCGACGGAAGACGTGATTTCCCGGCTGGGGAACCACTTGCGTTTGGAGGCCGTGAGCACGAAGCGCATGTACAGGTGGTCGCGGAACCACATGCTGACGCTGATATGCCAGCGGTTCCAGAACTCGCGGATGTTTGGCGCCGACCACGGCATCTTGAAGTTCTCCGGCGAGCGCACGCCAAACCAGCGGCTGACGCCGACGGCAAAGGCGCTGTACCCTGCAAAATCGAAGAACAAATGGGCGCTGTACACGTAGGCGTAATAGATCGCTCCATGCAGCTCCGTCCCATGTTCCGCATGTGTCAGAAGGTGCTGCTCAATGAGCGTGGCAATCACGTACTTGTATAACAGCCCGCGAAACACGAAGGGAATCCCGGCGTTGAGATCGTCGAGCACGTCCGCCCAGGTCCGCACACGCCGCCAGTCACCCCGGAAGCGCCGGAAGCGGTCCATGGGGCCGGAGGAAATGGTGGGGAAGAAGAACATAAACACCAGTAGGTCCAGCGAACCCACCTCGGCGATCACGCCATCGGTGATCGACCAGAGCACGTCCAGGGCGCGAAACGACACGTAGGAGATGCCGGTGAATCCGAACCGATAGGAGTGACCGATCGGGTACTTCAGAAGCACCAGCGGCAGGATGCTCAGCGGCACCAGGAGCACGGAACGCCGTAAGGCCTTGAAACTGAGTGCCAGCCGAACCAGCACCCATTGGTACAGCCCGAAAACGACCACCGCGACCAGCTCGGGGACCCATAGGTTCGGTGCAAGGTGCAACGGCGCACTGCTGTACTGGAGGTACAGCATGATCGCGGTGGCCCCCGCGATCCAGTAGGGCCCGGCTGCATTTCTCCACCTCGCCACCAGGACGATGGCGCAGAGAATGGCGAGGACGTAGAGGAAGTAAACGAGCTCGGAGTACGGAATCATGCGAGGCGGGCAGCGAGGGCTTTGCGATCCGCCTTGCCGTTGGGAGTGATGGGGAAGGATTCCAGGAATTCGACGCGGCGGGGCAGCATGTAGTCCGGAATGCGGGTGGCAAGGGTGGTGCGGAGGCTCTGCGAAGCGGCGAATTCGCCATCCCCGGGGTGTTCGCGCATGACCACAAACGCCGCCAGGGATTCAACCACACCACGCCTCTCGACGGGGAGCACCACGGCATCCACCACTCCCGGCACCTCGCGCACATGGGCTTCAACGTCGCCAAGTTCGATGCGATGACCGCGCACTTTGACCTGAAAATCCATGCGTCCCTCAAAGAACAGCAGGCCGCCCTTGGCGTAGCCCCGGTCACCCGTGCGGTACCCACGCCGCCCGTCCTCGCTGAAGAAGGCGGCGCTGGTCAGGTCAGGACGCGCGAGGTATCCCGGGCTCACGTTGGGCCCCAGGATGATGATTTCGCCGCGTTCACCATCGTCCGCAGGGCTGCCGTCAGGGCGACGGATCACAACGGTCGATCCCGGGCGCTCATAGCCGATGGGCAGAGGGTCGTGGGCCGTCAGCAGTGCGGCATCCACCAGCACTGAAGTAGTGGCCACAGTCGCCTCCGTAGGCCCGTACGTGTTCCAAACTTGGGCTTCAGGGAAGCGCGAGGCAAGGCCGGCAGCGGTCTTGTGCGCCAGTGCTTCACCGCAGAACAGGAAGCGCCTCATGCCAGGCAGCATGGCTGCATCGAAGCTGCGCTCCACCAGGCACATCTGGGCGAAGGAGGGCGTGGAAACCCACACGGTGATGTCGCTTGTCCGCAGCTTGGCAAACAGGGCACGGGAGTCGGCGATGTCGTCCTTGGTGAGACTGACCAGGGTGCCGCCGGTGACCAGACTCAGGTAAAGATCCATCACTGAGAGGTCGAACGAGAAGGGGGCCTGGTTGAGGAAGACCTCGGCGCCCGGGCGCAGCCCCTGCTCGCTGAGCATCCAGTCCACGAAAGCGACAAGGCAGTCGTGGGTGATGACCACACCCTTTGGATCACCAGTGCTGCCGGAGGTGAAAATGATGTAGAACGGATCTTCCCCGCCCATCGCACGCACTTGCTGTTCACCTGTGGCGGGCCAATGGTTGGTCAGCGTCTCGACATCGGCCATTGTCAGCATTGCCGAAGGTTCGGCAGTCGCCTGAATGCGTTCGACACGAGCGGCCGGCAGGGAGGTATCGACGGGGATGTAGGCCCGGCCCGACAGAACGCTGCCCAGGAAGCCGACCAGCATGAAGGGTTCCTTGTGGCCGATGACCATGACAGGTCCGGGGGCATGATTCGCCAGTGCGAGCGCGAGGGTCTGCGCACGCGCCCAGAGTTCACGATAGGTGATGGACCCGTGGCTGCCCACGTGGGCAATGCGGTCCCCATGCGCAGCCACCACGGACTGGATTCGTTCCAACAGATTGCTCATAGACTAGAAGCCGTTGTACACAAAAGGCGGTGCCTTGAAGCTGCTGTCGGCATGAAGGGCGATCACACCCAGCAGGATTGCCAGGTAGTAAAGGGTGAGCCAGATCGTGGCTGACCGGCGCTGAGGGGGGGCGGGTTGGGTGCTCATGCCGCCGACTTTCTGGATTGAACATCCGCCACAAACTTCTCCGGCGTGGCCCAGGCTTCCCGGTCAAATTCGGCGGGCGAGATGTTGATGCCATAACGCTCGTCGAGCGCGAGGATCAGATCCACGGTGCGCATGGAATCAAGCACCTGGGTGTCATACAAGGCAAGCTGCGCGTTTTTGCGCACCTCGTTGGTGCCGGCAATGTCTGCCAGAAGATCCAGCAGTGAGTCAGTGGTCATGAGTGGGAAATCAGGGGTTGGTCGGGCTTGCTGCTGTCGCGGGCAGGCGGTCGTGGTAGAAGTCGTCCAGAAGGTGATTCACGAAGAGCCAGCCCTTGCCGGTGACGTGGGAACTATGGTCAACCACGAACAGCTTATCCTGATCGTGATCCGGGAAGTGCGCCAGCGGAAAACCACGCTTGGCGCAGAGTTTTTCCAGGCGGTTATAGTAGTAATACAGACCTGCCGGACTGAGACCATGTGCTTCCTCATACTGGCCGTCGAGTGGAACTGCGATGATCAAAGGTTTGGCCTGCAGGTGCTTGAGGGTGTCCAGCAGCAGTTCAAAATCCATCCATTCCTTGTTCTGGTCGTGGCCAAAGCCATCAATAAAGGATTTGTCCCTGGAACCGGGGGGATCCGTCCTGACGTAATCCTTGGCAGGGGCTGGTTTGCCGTTCGGAGGCAGCGCGAATTCATCGGCCCGGCTGAGGATCTGCTCCCAGGAGAACGGATCGGACTTTGCCAGCGTCAGGGCCTTGTCCGTGTTGGGGTGCCTGACAAGGCCCAGCAAGGTCGCAAGACCGTCTTCGACGGACAAGGAGGCGCGCTGGAAGTAGAGCATCGGGCGCTGGGTCATCGACAGCCAGGACGAAACCGCATCAGGTTTGGCGGCTTCCCGCACGCAGGCTTCCAGGGCGGGCTGATCCTTCAGTGTGTCCGGGTAGTCGAGCATGCGTTGGGCGAAGCGGCGGCGCAGATCGCTGTCGAGATCGCCGCCGAGCATGATCTGCATGGCCTGGGTGATGGAAAAGCTCCCCTTGTAATGATCAGCAGGGATTTCGGGCCGGCGGAACCACGAGGTGGAAAGCACAACCACGAGCTTGTGGCCGCGCACCTGGCTGCCCTGCGCCCCGATTTTCTGGGCAATCATGAGGGTGGTGTTGCCAGCGGCACCCACCGGGCAGACCTTGAAACCGGTTGGGGAGCTGGCGAAAAACTGGTCCGCCCGATTGGGTTCCAGCCGGGTCAGCTCAGAACTGCCATACAAGGGCAGCACATTCGGAGCCTCGAAGGCCAGGCGCTGCTGCAGCACGCCCATGTCCTTCTGGGAGTTTTGCACCACCAGGAGTTTTTCCAGGCCCTTGCGGCCCACAGTCGAAAGCACCTGCGGCACCGCCATCACCAGCGCCGTTACGATCAACGTCGCAATCAAGGCTGCTGGGAGGTGTGTTTGGGTGGGGCTGGCTGCTGGCATCAGTTTTCATTAGCCGCCTGTCGAATGGTCCGCAAGCACATCCACATCGGATCGACCATAAGGGGAAGTTTTATCTGCTTCTGAGGGGTGGGCGGCAGCCCTCCGGAAATCATCAGCTCGTTGATGCGCGAGCGGGATTTCCTGCTATCCAATGGTGCCCGTTACGCTCCCGCATGACTCCACTTGATCCCCAGCGCCTCTCCGAAATCCTTCGTGAAAACCCGGTCTCCTGGCGCATTCAAGCGCACGAGGAAGTGACTTCCACCAGCGACCTGGCACGCGCCGCCGGCATGGCGGGCGAACCGGGGGGGCTGGCGATCTTTGCCGAGGCACAGACCTGCGGCCGGGGGCAGCGCAGCAACCGTTGGATTACCCCAAAGGGCCGCGATCTGATGGTGAGCGTGCTGCTGCGGCCCGATCAGCCCGTTGAACGCTGGCCGCGCATCACCACGCTGGCCGCACTGGCCATCTGCCGCGCCATCGAAGCGGTGGTGCCTCTCAAACCCGCCATCAAATGGCCCAACGACATCTACATCGGCAGCCGCAAGGTGTCCGGGCTGCTGGCGGAAACCTTCGTTGGCCCGGGCGGTGCCTTTCTGGTGCTGGGCATCGGATTGAACGTCAACACCATGGCGTTCCCTGAGGAGTTGCAGGGCATCGCAACCTCGCTCCTGCGTGAACTGCCGGCGCACATCCTGGAACTGGACCGGGAGGTGCTGGCGGCGGCGCTGCTGGGGGAACTGGGCAACGCCATGGCCCTGTGGGACGACGCTTTCACCGAAGCGGTGGCCGAAGTCCGTTCACGCAGCCAGCTTCTGGGCCGGCAGGTGCGGGCGATCGTGGAGGGGCAGGAGGTGGCGGGCAAGGTCCTGGACTTGAATCACGAGGGCCATCTGGTGCTGCAACTGAACGACGGCAGCTCCATGAGCCTGAGCAGCGCAGCGGACGTGCGGCAGGTGCACTGATCAAGCGGTGCCGGCCGTTTCCCGCCGCCGCTTGCGCGAGTGGTACAACAACCAGCCGACGTAGCCGGTGATGGCGAAACTGATCAGCAGCGCACTGATGTTGATCCAGGTGACGCGTTGGATCATTGAATGCAGTTCGATGGGAATGTAGATGGCGCCGCTGGACAGGGTGAACCACTCCGCCCAGACCAGTTCGTGCCAAAGTCCGTAGGCCTCGGCTCCGTGTACAAGCGCATAGAACCCAAGCGTCCAAATGACAAACCAGATGTTCGAATCCGTGATGTAGCCAGCCCTCGTGACCAGATACCGGGTCACCGACCAGTCAGGATCCATGTGCAGGTGCGCCGCAGCCGAAACGGCCATCGCATGCACATCCTGGCCCACGACTCTGCTGAGCCAGAGCGCCCCGAGCAGGGCCGAGATGGACTTGGATGCCTTGAAAAGGGCGATGGCGCGCAGCCCTGGATGCGGTTTATGGTCGATCATCGGCAGTGACGACGAGTAACGGAAAGCGGGTGAGGGGGCAATTACAATACCGGGCCGGAATTCCTCCCCGAAACTGGCTCTGCCCTCGCCGTGGCGATCGGCGGCCCCGCCCAAAGAAAATGCAGGCCTTTGCGGGCCTGCATTCACAGATTGGGCTGGTTCAGCGAGTTATTTTGCGAAGGGGCTCGTGGCGAGCTTCTTCAGTGCGTCCAGCAAGCCGAGCGTGGCCTCTTTCGGGCCTGCAAGCTTGATGACCACCGGGCCGCTGCCTTCCATGGGAATCAGGGCGCCGATGAGCGCAAAGTTTTCCTGCGCGCCCAGGCCGCCGAAGGGATCGGTGTAGGTGCCGGTGCCCTTGAAGACGGTGATCTTCTTGCCGCCGGCCTCGACCTCTTCGGTCTTCGTGTCCACGGCGCCTGTGAGCTGGCCCTTCCAGCGTTGCAGGTTCATGTCCACGTCGCCGCCGCCAAAGTGGAAGAAGATGGCTTCCAGCGGCTTGTCCACCCCTGCGACCGTGATTTGCAGCACGGCTTTGCGCATGGCGCTGGAGGGCTCGACGGACTTCCAGCCAGCAGGAACGGCAAAAGACAGGCCGTCCACGTCGAGCTTGGCGTCATCGGCAAAGGTGAACGTGGCCAGTCCGAGGGCCAGGGCGGTAATCAGGTGTTTCATGGAGGCAAAAATGGATTACTGGGTGACCTTGAGCACACCGCGCATCAGCAGCCAGTGGCCGGGGAAGGTGCAGAGGAAGGGATAATCGCCCACGCCGGCAGGAGCGGTGAACTCGATGCTCTCGGTCGTGCCGGGCTGCACCAGTTTCATCTTGGCCAGGATGTCCGGGGATTCCGGAGTGAAGTTCTTGGACATGGCGGCGGGGTCCGTCATCATCGCATTGACGGCGGCGCCGACCTTTTCCAGCGTGCCCGGATTGCAAAGAACGAAGTTGTGGGGCTGCGGAGCGATGCCGCCGGTGTTGTTGAAGGTCACCTTCACCTTCTGGCCGGCCTTGACGGTGAACTCAGAAGTGGCGTAGCCCATCGGATTCGTCGGGTGGGGCTTGAGTTCAATCACGGCGTCATCAGCGCGGACGCTGTGGGCGCTCAAAACGAGGGCGGCGAAGAGTGCGATACGGCGGGTCATGGGGGTCAGTTAGGTGTGGGGTTGGCTAAGCCTCCAATTCGAGAGGCGAAGGAGACATCTTGCAACCGGTTTTCGCAGCCCGCAATTGACCAAATGGCGGCGACAGGGGAAAGGTTGGCACCCCTCGTGCGTAATCAATGACAAGTATGACACCTTTTGCCCCTCATGAACTCTCGGCACTGCCGCGTCGCGCCTTTCTTCGCGGGCTTGGCACCGTCATGGCGCTGCCGCTCATGGAATCGTTCGGCCACCGTGCCTTTGCTGCCACGAAATCCTCGGTTGCGCCGCTGCGCATGGCTTTCCTGTACACGCCCAACGGTGTCAATGAGGACCAGTGGAGACCGCGCGGCGAGGGTGCCGGTTACGAGTTTGGTCCTTCGATGCGAGGCATCCTCGAAGGGCATCGGCAGGACTTCAGCATCATCAGCGGCCTTTGCCATGACAAGGCCCGCAGCAACGGCGATGGCGGCGGCGACCACGCGCGCGCCACGGCCACCTTCCTCACCGGCGTGCAGGCCAAGAAGACGGCCGGTGCCGACATCCATCTGGGCATTTCAGTGGACCAGCTCGCGGCCGACAAGGTGGGGCACCTGACCAAGCTCGGCTCGCTGGAGATCAGCACCGACGGCCAGCGCAGCGCCGGTCGCTGCGATTCGGGCTACAGTTGCGCCTACCAGTTCAACCTGTCCTGGCGCAATGACACCATGCCCATGGCCCCTGAAATGGACCCGCGCCTGGTGTTTGAGCGCGTGTTTGGCGCTGGCGCCGGTGGCAATTCACCCGAAGCGAAGCGTCGCCACGCCATGGAAAAAGGCGTGCTCGACACGGTGCTCGACGCCGCGAAGACCTTGCAAGGCAAGGTGAACGCCCAGGACCGCGCGAAGCTGGACGAATACTTCAGCAGCGTGCGCGACATCGAGACCCGCATTGAGCGCGCAGAGAAGCTGACCAAGGACCTGCCGGCCGACGTTCACGCCCCCAGCGGCATCCCCGAAAGCTATGAAGAGCACATCCACACGATGTTCGACATCCTGGCCCTTGCCTTCCAGACGGACAGCACGCGCGTGAGCACCTTCCTGCTCGCCCACGATGGCAGCAACCGCAGCTTCCCCGAAATCGGCGTGCCGGAGAATCATCACGGCATTTCGCATCATCAGCACGATCCCGAGAAACTGCGTAAAATCGCCCTCATCGACCAGTTCTACCTGCGGCAGCTTGCCTACTTCATGACCAAGCTCAAGGCGACCAAGGACGGTGACAGCAACCTGCTGGACAACTCCATGATCGTCTATGGCAGCGGCATCAGTGATCCTGACCGCCATGACCACAGCCACCTGCCGGTGATTCTCGCCGGGCGCGGGCGCGGCACCCTCACCCCTGGCGGCCACATCGCCCTTCAGGCCAATGAAACGCCCATGACCAATCTCTACCTCTCTTTGCTGGACCGGATGGGCGTGCCTGCCGAGCGCATCGGCGACAGCACGGGCAAGCTGGAAGGGATCTGAGGTTGCTGACCGCCTGCGACATCCTGTTCGAGGACCAGCATCTCATCGTGGTGAGCAAGCCGCACGGGGTGCTGTCGCATCCCAATCCGAGAGATGCTGCCGCGACGCGTTGCGCTTTCGAGGGGCGCTACGACTTCGACGCCAAGTGCTTCCACACCCCGGCAGGCGTGGTCTGGCTCATCCATCGCCTGGATCAGGACACCTCCGGCGTGCTGCTCGCGGCCAAGGACGCCAAATCCGCGATGGCCTGCCGCCGTGCCTTTGAAGAAGACCAGGTGCGCAAGACCTATCTCACTCTCACCAAGGGCGGTGGCTTCAAGCCCGAAGGCGTCTGGCTCGACCACCTCGCCACCCTGCGCCAGAAGAACAAGGTGCGCACCACCGTGGACAAAACGAAGCGCCCCAACGCTGAAGCCCGATTCAAGCTGCTGGGCTATTCACCGCTGCATCGGCTTTCCTGCCTTGAGGTTTCCCTGGTCACCGGCAAGACCCACCAAATCCGCGTCCAGGCCGCCTCCCGCCAGCACCCGATCATTGGCGATGATGTGTACG
>CAINXC010000115.1 GCA_903854655.1 uncultured Verrucomicrobiota bacterium
AGTGATGGAATTCGCGCACCTCGCCGAGCATTCCCTCCAAAACGAGACGATGAGCGGTCTGCTGTCCGGCAGCCCACACCAGGGGCCAGTTCACCGCCAGCAGTTTGCCGCCGGGGCGCATGGCCGCGACCATCGCATCGGCCTCCGCCAGCGAACCGGCAAAGGGCTTCTCCATGATGATGTGTGAACCAAAAGGCGCGACCTTGTCAACCCACTCGCCGTGGCGCGATGCCGCCGGGCACAGCACGACGATGTCTGGCCTGGTCTTCTCAAGGCAGGCGCGGTAATCGGTGAACACCTGGGCATCGGACAAGCCGAAGTTCTTTCTCGCGCCGACCATGCGCTCAGGAAACTCATCGCTGATGCCGACGATCTCAACGTCGGTATGCTCGGAGGCCTGCCGCAGCAGGTCGCCCATGTGGAAGTGGTCAAAATTGATGCCTGCGATGCGCCAGCGTTTCATGAGATGGAAAGATGTGGTGGTGGAACTGCATTCCACAACGCATCGGCACGATGATCAACTTCAATATGATATGGAAGCACGCCTGATCCGTGGCTTTACATCCACGCGGCGGTTCGCTAATACTGCTTTTCCCGCAAGGAAGGCAGCATGCCATGAACAGCAATCCATTCGCGATACTTTTGGCAGGCATCATGGCCGCCGCCCTTCCGCTACCCTCGATCAGGGCCCTTGCCTCCGAGCCTAACACATTGACGCCAGAGGAAGCAGCGGCGGGATGGAGGCTGCTTTTCGATGGCCGCGCCACTTCGGGGTGGCACACCTTTGGCAAAACCTCGTTCCCCACGAGAGGCTGGCACGTTGAGGACGGCTGCCTGATGAATCCCAAATGCAACGGCCGCCCGAATGGCAGCGGTGGTGATCTGGTCACGAATGCGAAATTCACGGACTTCGAGTTTCGCTTCGAATGGCGTATTCGCGCGGGAGGCAACAGCGGAGTGGAATACCTTTTTGCCGAAGGCGGTCCGAAGCGAAAAGCCCTGATCTATCCGGGGGACACGGGGGACAGCCCTGTGGGCTTTGAATATCAGATTCTCGATGACCCGGCCTACTTGTCCAAGAACGTCCCAGCCCGTCTCACCGCGTCGATTTACAAGCTGGCAGCCGCAGTTAACAAAACCCTGCTGCCAGCGGGCGAGTTCAATGAAGGCAGGATTATCGTTGACGGCAATCACGTGGAGCACTGGCTCAACGGCAGGAAGGTGGCGGGATGCGAGCTGGGCAGCGCCTCACTGCAACGCGCGATTGCCGACTGCGTATTCAAGGTGATCCCTGGCTTTGGCATCAAGAGCGCCACCTCTCTCGCCTTGCAGGATCATGGAGAAGAAGTGGCCTTCCGGAATCTCAAGATTCGCGAACTGGGCCGGGCTGGCCGGCCCACGATGGCCGCATCTCCACCCTCGCTCCCGCCTGTCGTTGCCCAGGCCGGCCTGAAGGCGGCGGACTGGCGGGTGTGGTGCTGGTCCAGGCAGGACCAGCGATGGATCGAACATCCGCTGGACAAGATGACCGCGCGCATCAGCAACGGTGTGTTGAGCGCCCGCAACACCTCGGACAGCCACTGGCCTCGCGCCATCCTTGTGTATCAGGGTTCTCTCGTGGAAGGCGATTTCGAGGCCTCCGCAGAATACCGTGGCCAAATCGAGTCATTCGACTTGCAGTCCGCAAGCGGAGAAGACAGGCGCATCACCTGCATGGTGGCGGAACATGACGATCAGTGGCAAACCCTGACCCTGAGCCGAAACGCGGGAACAATCACGGCCAAAGTTGGCAAGACGCCGATTGCCACCAAGCCCGGGAGCATTCAGGGTGACGTCAAAGGATACTTCTGCTTCAAGCTGCGACCAGATGAAACGGTCGAAATCCGGAACCTGAGAATTCAACACCCACCATGAAACGCAGATCCTTTCTCCACTCCGCCCTCACGGCCGCAGGCACCTCCGCCGTCGCCACCACCGATGCATCCACAGCGGCGGAAGCCGGGCACTCCGCCCGGGACTACTATGAGCTGCGCACCTACCACCTGAAGGCCGCCAAGCAGCCCGCGCTCGACGAATATCTGAGCAAGGCCTTCGTCCCCGCCATGACCCGGCTGGGCGCCGGTCCCGTGGGTGTGTTCAGCGAACCGGATGGCGCGGAAAATCTGGCAGTTCATGTGCTCACCGTTTTCTCTTCGCCGGATCAGTTTGCCTCCGTTGCGGCGCATCTCGCCACCGACAGCGAGTACCAGAAAGCCGCGGCAGACTTCATGTCGGCCACGCCGGCCGACAGGGTTTACGACCGCATCGAGTCCTCGCTCCTTCTGGCGTTCGAAGGCATGCCCAGGCTGGTGAAGCCAGACGCCAGCCAGACGCGCATCATGAACCTGCGAATATACGAGAGCCACAATGAGCGGGCCGCCCTCAAGAAGATGGAGATGTTCAACACGGGGGAATTCAAGGTCTTCGAACGCGCGAAGATGCCTGTGGTGTTCTGCGCACAGACCCTCATCGGCCTGCACATGCCCTGCCTCGTTTACATGCTGGTATTCCCGGACGATGCCGGCCGCAAGGAAGGCTGGAAGCGTTTTGGCAAGGATGATCCCGAGTGGAAACGCCTCCGCTCCATGCATGAATACGACGACAAGGAGATCGTATCGAGCATCACCAACAAGATCTTGACCCCCGCCAGCTACTCCCAGATTTGAGCTGGAGGCCCCCGGGCCGGGGATCAAGAGCGGCGGGCGACAAACCGGTGGCTGAACAAGCCTGCCATGCGCTCGCCAAGGCACCAGCCCTCCTGGCCCGGCCACAAGGCCGACAGTTCCTTCCCGGCGAAACCCGCACGCACGCTGACCACGGCGTCATACCGCGTCACGGCATTGCAGCCAATACACCCGACCAAGTGTGACGCCGCCAGGGCAAGCGGCGCGCGACGCGGCTCGCAGGCGATGAACAGGCTGGTCCTCGCCGCCACCTGCTCCAGCAGCGTCCGCAGGCGTGCATCATCAAAGTGATGCAGGAACAGATTGGCCAGCATGACATCCACGGGCGCGGCAGCTTGCGCCAGCCCGGCGAACACGTCCGCCGTCAGGCATTGCACCTGCCAGCCAAGCGCGGCACAGGCGTTGCGGGTTTCGTTTGAAAGAAGGGCCAGGCGATCGACCAAGGTTACCTCAGCCTTGAGCCCGAAGACGGACCAGCGACGCGCCAGTTGCAGCATCAGAGTGCCGTCCCCGGCGCCAAGTTCCACGATGCGAAGGGGGCGGTCGATGGCCCGGCGACCAGGCGAATGTTCGCGAAACGCCTGGGTCAAGATTCCAGCGTGGCCCATGATAGCGTTCATCCGGCGAATGTCAGCACGTGAGCCCATGGCTTGTGAATCGGTGGCCGGCAGGTAATCCAGCAGTTCAGGCTTAACAATGCGATGCATGTCGGCAAGATCGGTGCTCGACCGTCACGAGGATGCCTTTGATCTGGGAAGGCCCCAAAACGAAGAAAACCCGGGGCGGACAGGGGCATCCGCAAGCCGGGTTTTCCCGCGATGGACGGGCGAGCTCAGGAGCGGATCCAAGCCGCCAGGCTGAGCCGCCGCCGTCACTAGTTGGCCTCAGACAAATGAGGAGCATCTAGCACTACAACCAACCGGGAATCCTCCCGGTGCTGAAACGATCCCCGGTGAAAACCAGGCCTCGCACGGCGCCGGAAAGTGAGAGCAGTGTGGTGCATACGGAACAACTAGCACGCGAGGAAGAAGTGATCAATAAGCCCCGACGCCAGCATAATCTCAGCGTTTTACTGAGAAGCATTCAGCAAAACAGCGAAACGAAGGCAAACGACCCCGTTCAATGCCCGCATTATACTCGCCAAACACCAGGCTAGGCCCCGGTCCAGCGTGCCGCATAGTGAATGAGTTCCGTGTTGTTTTTCAGCCCGAGCTTGTCGCGGATGTGCATGCGGTGGGTGTCCACCGTCTTGAGGCTGACCCCAAGATGGCGGGCGATCTCCGGCGCATTCAGCCCCTGGCTGACAAAGTTCAGGATTTCAAACTCTCGGTTGGTGAGCTTGGCGATTTGAGCGCCCGCTTCCTTCGCACGCCCCGCCGAAATGCCATCCATGATCGCGGCGGAAGTGGCCTCGCTCACATAGACCTTGCCTTCCAACACCCGGCGGATGGCCTGCATGATCTTGCCCGGGCTCTCGTTTTTCATGATGTAGCCACGACCTCCCGCACGCAACACGCGCTCGGCATAGAGCGACTCTGCGTGCATGGAGATGATCAGCACATCCACCCCAGGGTGAAGCGCCTGAATGTCCTTGAGCAGTTCAAGGCCGTTTTTGTCGGGCAGACCGATGTCCACAATCGCGAGATCTGGGTTCAGCAGCTTGATGGCGTCGAGCGCCTGAGCTGCATTGTGGGCTTCGCCACAGACGTCGAGGTCAGACTCGTGGCTCATCAGACCCACGAGCCCGGCACGAAAAAGAGGATGATCATCCACCACAAGGATCCTGTGCGGCGGCTGGATGGATGGACGGGGCTGGGAAACTACCATGGCTGGACCTCTGCGGGGATGTCGAGGGCGATGCAGGCAGCGACCGTGCCGCCAGCCCGCAGATTCAGAATGGTGATAGTCAAATCACGCCGGTCAACGAATATCAGGCGGGCTGCTGTCGGGCGGGCCATGAGGGGAGCCATCAGGTTCGATGCGGCCCGCATCAGGTGTGACAGGAGGCGCCACCTCAGGTCCCGGCCGGCCCCGCCATTCGCGCCACTGCTCCAGCATCGCATTCTTGATGGCCTCATAAGTCTCCCTTCCAATCAGCGCCACGCAGATGAGAGTGCCTGCTTCAGGGGCGAAGAACAACACTCCCCACAGGGAGGCCTTGAACGAGGCGGACCATGGCATCCACGCGATCCAGGCACTGGTGAAGAACAGCAGGTTGCCACCCAGCGCAAAGGCGAGGCCCACCTTCAATCGTGTGTTGGTGGTCATGCGCAAAGGCCGTCTATTTCGGCCCCTCGTAGTTGACCATGATCGATGTCTTGGCGCCGTCTGCGGTGATCACCAGGCTCACGGTTTGCTTGCCATCATCCTTGGTGGCGCTAACGATCGCGGAGTCCTTGCCGCCGGCATTGGTGACGGTGGTTTCGGTTTTGAAACCGTCAGCCTTGAGCCTGGCCTCGTAAAAGTCCTTCACCCTGCCCACTGGATCGGGGCTCTCAGCCACGGTCATGCCACTGAGCTTGTCGCCTTTCGCCACACGCAAGCCACCTTGTTTCGAGACAGCGCCGGGATACCCAGGAACCCATGAAGGCAGCGCTGTATCAGCGGCACCGCCACCGATGACAGCCTCGCCCTCGGGTCCCTTCACCACCACCCTGCCTTGTCCGGCGGAAGAGGATTCGACAGTGGTTTCATTGCCCTTGCCATCGCTCACCTTGAACTTGCCCTGCTGCAGCTCATCGAGAGACATGGTCATCATCTGGCCGGTCTGCTTGTCCTTGATGGTGATTTCCTTGGTGGTCTCGTCGGCTTTGATCAGCTCCAGATTGGGGTTCATGGCCACGATGAGCCTCGCACCCGCCGTCACCGGGTGTTTTTGAAGATCGCCCGTCACCTCCATGACTTTCGAGCAGCCTCTGGCAACCAGCATGGCACCCCCAATGAAAACGACCAGGAGGAGACCACCGCAGCCAATGCCAGCAATGGCCATGCCTGATAAGCCTTTCTTCGGAGGGGGGCTGGTGGAAGGGATGTCGGCCATGGGATTATTTTGCGGGTCACCGCTCATGAGTTTATCCATTTTTCAACCCGATGTCGCGTTTATTCTGCGCTCCTCGCACGCCAGCAGATTTGCCTGGCTACAGCAAGGGGATAAACAACCGGGCGATGCCGTTGCGCAGCCGCTCGGCCGGGGACTGGGCGGCAAGGGTCTCCAACGTCACTTCGCTGCTTCGCGCCAGCTTTCGGTCGAATTCCGCCGTGAGCTTGCGTGCGAGCACATCGTCAAAGCAGGCAAGGTTGAATTCGAAATTGAGCTGCAGGCTGCGCGGATCCCAGTTCGTCGAGCCGATCAAGGAGAAGGCGCCGTCAATGATCAGCGCCTTGGAATGATCGAATGGAGGCGCGCTTTCAAAGATGTGGCAGCCGCGTTTCAGCAGCGGCACATAGCTCGTGCGCGAGGCCCACTTCACCAGGGGAATGTTGTTCTGCGAAGGCACGATGATGCGCACCTTGACCCCACGCAGGACGCAGGAAATGAGAGCGGAAAAGATCGGCTCCGTGGGCAGAAAGTAGGGAGTGATCACCCGCACCTCGCGTTTGGCTTCGTGCAGCGCGGTGGCGATGGCGAAGGCGATGGGCTGGGTGTCGTCATCCGGGCCGCCCGGCAGTCCGATGGCGCTGACGTCACCCGGCATGTCCAGCTCAGGATACCACCGCTCGCCCTTCAGGACCTCGCCGGTGCAAAACTGCCAGTCCTCCCCGAACATTTGCTGCATTTGCCGGACGACGGGGCCGCGCACGCGAAAGTGCAGGTCTTGCACGGGATGCGCCGGGCGCTCCCGCAGCATGTTGCCCTGACGGATGTTGATGCCGCCGGTGAAGCCCACCCGGCCGTCCACCACCATGAGCTTGCGGTGGTTGCGCAAATTCATCGTCAGCAGCCGCCCGATGAAGCGGTTGGGCATGAAGCGGCGCACGGTAACGCCACGGCGGCTCAGTTCTCCGGTGACCGGCGGCCAGGCGTAGCGCGTGCCCGCGTCATCAATCATCACCCGCACCTCCACCCCGCGCTTTACTGCGCGTTCCAAGGCCTCCGCGAAACGCATGCCGATGCCCTTGATCTCAAAAATGTAGCTCAGCAGCGACACGGATTGCCGGGCCGCCTCAATGGCCTCCAGCATCGCCGGCAGCGCTTCCGTGCCGTCACGCAGGATCTCCACCGTGTTGCCTCCCACCAGGGACATGCGCGACAGGGTGTCCAGGCTCTTCACCAGCCCCGGCATGGCCTGGACCTCCGTCTCCCACTCCGGCAGCAGATGTGACACGTAGCCGGGCAGACCGCGCTCCTCGGGCGACATGGCCTCGCGATAGCGCCTGCCGCTGCGGCGGATGATGTTGATGCCCAGCAGCAGGTAAAGCACCGCGCCCAGGACTGGCACCAGCGCAATCAGCGCGACCCAGTAGGCCGCCGCGCGCGGATCATTTTTGCGCAGGATCACATGCAGCAAGGCCCCCCCCGCAACCACGACCTCCAGGAGGAACAACGCCCAATGCCAGACAGTGGGGAGGTAGTGGTGCAGGAAAGACATGGGAGGGGGCGGGTGCGCAGTACTTAACCCAAGTTCGTCAGTTTCGGGCGGAAAAGCACTATTTTCGAGGGGAAGGGGTTCTGGAAGGCTTGATGCAGCGAGGGTTGTGTTTGGGCAGCCCTGGTAGTGGAGAAGTGGCCGTTGAGACGCTGCCACGATGGTCG
>CAINXC010000116.1 GCA_903854655.1 uncultured Verrucomicrobiota bacterium
CGAGTACAACGCGGCGGTGCATTCCAAGAAGCAAAAGGGACTGGCCTGAGGACACTTTTGCGCTTCAGCCATACCCTTTTTCGCCCCTCACGCCAAGTCACAGACCATTGCCGAGTGTCGCAGGGCCAGTATAGGGTCCTGCCAGGTGGGCATGAACTCCTGCGCGATGAAATCATCGTAACCTGTGTCGATGATCGCTTTCACAATCGCCGGGTAGTTGATCTCCTGGTTTTCATCCAGCTCGCAGCGCCCGGGATTGCCAGCGGTGTGATAGTGGCCCACCAGCTCGTGGTTGTTGCGAATGCGCCGGATCACATCGCCGTTCATGATCTGCACATGGTAGATGTCGAACAGCAGCTTGAAGTTGGGCGAGCCGATCTGCTTCACCAGATCGAAGCAAAAATCCACGTCGTCGCCAAAATAGCCCGGATGCCCCATCATCGGCTTGCTGCCGTCGCGTGAATTGAGGTGCTCAAAAACCAGCGTGATGCCCTTCTGTTCGGCCAGCGGCAGCACCTTCTTCCAGGAGTCGAGGCAGCCCTTGATCGCCTCCTCGCGGTCCATGCCCTCAAATTTCATGCCGGTGAAGGTAATGACTTTCTTGCAACCCACGTCAGCGGCCAGATTGATCGAATCCGTGAGCTTGCTCACGACTTCGTCGCGGAACTTCGGGTTGCAGGGCCCGTTGGTGAAGCCATGGGAGCCCACCAGCGAAATCTTCAAACCCATGGCCATCACGTCCTTGTAGGACGACTTGTCGATGCCCTCCATGCCCACCAGCCCGATGTCCGTGCAGTGCTTCGCCAGCGTCAGCGTGTCCATCGGCTTGAAGCACCAGCCCATGACGGTCTGCTTAAGGCGGTGGTTCTTGATCTTGTAAGCCGGATCGGCGGCGGATTTCTCAATGGTCAAAGCCGAAGCCGTGGTGGCGGCCATGCCCAGCGTGGTGACGGAGGCGGCGGCGCCGGAGCGAAAGAAGGAACGACGGTTCATGCAGAGTCATCGTGACAAGGAAACGTGTTCTTGCCAAGCTTCGAATCAGTAGATCAGACCTTGCAAATTTTCCTTCCCAAACAACCGACACCATCCCTGACCAGCAGCGCCAACTGAATCACTCCAAATCCGGCCAGCCCGAGCATGGGACCGGCAAAGCCAAACCTTTGCACAAGATACCAGGCATTCTCATAGGGCACTTGAATGTGCTGGCGCCAGGACGGGATGTCGTCCGCAGTGCCCTCCATGCCATCAGGTCCCCGGCAAAGGGCCAGCACGCCCAGGTCCAGTGTGGGAGAAGCAGTCTGGCGCACGAGCAGGATGGCGCTCCGGGCGTCCGGATTGTCAAGCTTGCCGTCCTCGTTGGTATCCATGACAACGATGTAGGGGTGGCCCCAACGGTCCAGCACAGGCTTTTGCGGTTCGGTCCCTCCGCCGATCAATCCAGGCCGGTTGCCGATGCCTTCAAGAAAGTCGTCGAAGAGAACGTGCCGGGGATTCAGCCCTTCCACGTTCTTGCCCAGCAGGCAGTCCATGAGTTCACCAGTGAACTCCATTCGTTGATCCACTTTTGAATTCTGAGCGTTCGATGGCACGGGGTAGCGACCATACTCCCTGTGATAAGCACCAATGCCACTGACCAAACGCTGAAGGTCAAATGAGGTGCGTATCCTGGACCTGTATTCCATATCGATCTGGCCCATCCAAAGGGAATACAGGTATGCCGCGAGCGCCCCCGCAAACACCCACGCAAGGCGACCAATGGGGCTCGTTTTCTTTTTCATTTCATTATGGATTTTATAGCGCATGTCGGAGACGGAAAGCAAGGCGCCCGCTTGACCAAGCCCCTCGCCCCTGCCTAAATCCCGCGCACTTATGGCAACCATCGCAGTCCTTGGCACGCTCGACACGAAGGGTCTTGAACACGGCTACGTGGCCGAATTGATCCGGCGGCGCGGGCACCAGACCCTGATCATCGACACCGGCACGGGCAGCGCGCCGCAGATTGCGGCGGACATTTCACGCGAGGAAGTTGCTGCGGCAGGAAACGTGGATCTGGCGGCCTTGGTGGCGCGGCAGGACCGAGGCGAGGCTGTGACCGCCATGGCCGGGGCGGCAGGGGTGTTGCTGAGCCAGCTAGTCGCCGAGGGGCGCATTCAGGGGGTCATCTCGCTGGGCGGCGGTGGCGGCACAGCCATCGGCTCCGCCGCCATGCGGGCTCTGCCGATCGGCTTCCCCAAGGTGATGGTTTCAACCCTTGCCGCAGGCAATGTGGCGCCCTACGTGGGCACCAAGGACATCGTCATGTTTCCCAGCATCGTGGATGTCTCTGGCATCAACCGCATCTCGCGCGTGCTTTTGGCCCGCGCTGCCGGCGCAATCTGCGGCATGGTGGAAGCCGTGCCCGCAACCGGCCAGGACAAGCCGTTGATCGCCGCCTCCATGTTCGGCAACACCACCGCCTGCGTGAATGCCGCAAAGCAGATCCTGGAAGACGCGGGCTACGAGGTGCTGGTGTTTCATTCGACCGGCACCGGCGGGCGCATCATGGAATCACTGATCGAGAGCGGCATGATCAGCGGTGTGCTGGACGTCACGACCACCGAGTGGGCGGACGAACTGGTGGGCGGTATTCTGGGTGCCGGCCCCATGCGGCTGGAGGCGGCAGGCAAGGGCGCTGTGCCCGCGATCGTCACCCCCGGCTGTCTCGACATGGTGAACCTCGGCGAACGCGCCAGTGTGCCCGCGAAATTCGCAGACCGCCTGTTCTACCAGCACAACCCGCAGGTGACCCTCATGCGCACCACGCCGGAGGAATGCGCCGAATTGGGCCGCATCCTGGCGGAAAAGGTCAATGCCTACCAGGGGCCCGTCACCGTGCTGCTGCCCACCAGGGCCATCAGCATCATCAGCGCCAGGGGCCAGCCCTTCCATGATGCAGCGGCGGATGCAGCTTTGTTCACGGCGATTCGCGAACACTTGCAGCCCGGCATCCCCTTGGTGGAGATGGACTGCGAAATCAATGATCCTGCGTTCGCGCAAGCCTGTGCGGAGGCGTTGCTGAAGATGATGGCAAGCAAGGCTACTTGAGCAGCCCCTTGAACAGGCCTTTAAAGGCCTTCTGCAACTCCCCGGCCTGCCCCCCCAGCTCCATCTTGGGCTTCGACAATGTTCCCTTGGAGACAAGTTCGAAGGCGAGATGACCCTGGCCATCGTTGAACATCTCTTGGGCCACCTTCACCAATCCGTCGCCCAGCTTGACCTTGACGCCGTCGAGAAGGGTCTTGGCCAGCGCATCTGAAGGCAGCAGCAGCAATTGCATTTCCTGCTTGTTCTCAGCTCCATCGAGCCAGCTCGCCTCGCGCAACGTAACGGTGTAGTCAGGAAAGGGAAACACCGCATCCTTGGCAAACTTCACCAGGGGGCCGTTGACCGCGACCAGGGTCTTCATGTCCGCCTGCAACTGCCCCCCCACCTTCACATCGGCCACATCAATGCCGAAATTGCTCTTCATGTTCTTGAAGCCTTTGTCCCCCTCGGCGAGCTCCCCGATGGTCTGCGTGCCGCCAAAGGTAGAACCCTTCTTCAATTCCACCTCCACCGCACCCACGACGGCCAGCGCGCCAGTTGCCGGATCAAGAGGCTGTACAGTTCCGTTGCCACCGAAGGTGAAATCCGCCATCTTCACATCCTGCATCTGGGTGCCCACTTTGGCGCGCCCCTGCGACTGCACATGGCCGCTGATGTCGAGTTTGCACTGATCGTGGTGTTCGAGGTCAGCAGGATCAATATCCACGTTTGTCACTGCGAGCATTAAATCGCTGATGGTCGTCTTGGTATCAACGATGTGATTGGCTTCGAAGAAGCTGATCTGCTCCAACCGCGCCTCGTCCACCACCACGCTCATGCCCAGTTGATCCGCTTGAAATGCTGGGTGCTTGGTAATTGTTTTGCCCTCAGGCTGGACAGCCGATGATGTGCCCGGAGCCTCAGGGGCGGCTGTTGATGGCGATGGTGCCGGCTGGGTATTGCTGGCGACCACGGCAGGGATCGGCTGCGAAGGAGCGGAAGATGGTGGCTTGCTGAAAAGCTCGTGCAGAGCATTGCCATCTTCCTTGTCCACGGAGTTGCGCACATGCACGCCGTTCACCGTCAAGCGCTTCACGTGCAGCCGCCGATGCAGAAGATCCGTCAAATCCACTTCCAGAATCAAATCGTCCGCCACGACCAGCCCGCTCCCTTCGGCAACCGGCTTGCGAGTGGCAAGCGGGGTGCCAGCGCTTGCATCCGCATCGCGTTTTGCCAGCACCATGTGTTTCAACTCCACATGCGCTGGCACCGACCCCAGCGACACCTTCAGATCCCCAAGGTCTGCCCGGCAGTTCCATTGCGATTCCATCTGCCTGACCAGCGATTCGCGGGTAAGCAGGCCGGACAGCCAGAAATTCAGCGCCAGCCCACCGCCAAGGCCCGCAACGATGAGCAGCCCGGCGATGCTGAGGAGGATCGTTTTCTTGTTCATGAGTGAGCCATTCTATACGCGCTGCAGCGGGGCTGTCGTGGCACAAAAAAGCGCGAAACACCACCAAGGGTGCTTCGCGCTTCTCAGCCACAGGAGGCTACTTCAGTTCCAAGTCAGCAGGCTTCACGCCGGTCTTGAAGCCCTTGAAGCCGTAGAAAGTGGGGGTGTACTCGCCCACGATGGTGACATCGGCCTTCTCCGGCACTTCGAGGCCGGTGAAGGCATAGGTCGCATTGACGATGAGGCGGCGCAGGCCTTCGTTGGTCAGATCGGTAGCTGCCCCCATGGTCGTGGTCAGGATTTTGTTGGTCTTGCCCGCTTCATTCTTGAACTCGTTGGTCCAGACGATGGGCTGCATGGGATCGTTCACGCCCTGCTCGACACCCTTGGCCTTCTTCTTGTAGTCGGCGGGAGCATCGGTGGGCTCCATGCCCTTGAGCACCTGGCCATTGACCAGCACTTTCACCCCATCAATGGGATGAGCCTCATACACGTCGGTGGTGACAAACAAATCCGCCACGCCGCGCAGCAGCGGGTCGCTCTTGGCGGCCTCTGCAATGATGCCCTTGGTGGCCTCATGCTTGTGGCTGCCCCAGTGGTTCACCCAGGTTTCGCCCAGCACTTCGCGGCCAAAACCACCCTGCCAGCCGGTGTCCTTGGCGGCATTGAAGGCATACTTCGCATAAGCGCTCTTCTTGTCGTTGTTGAAGGCGTGGGTGCTGGTGCGCAGGCCGATGATCGGCTTGCCGGACTTCACGTAGTCGTCGAAGTGCTTCATCTTGTCATCAGGCCAGTGGCGGAAGCGCAGCAGCATGATGCAGAGATCGGCGGTGTCGAGGGCCTCGATGCCCTCCACGCTGTCGCCCTTGTTCGGGTCGATGGTGCCGTCGTCGCCCACAGAAAACAGCACCGTGCAAGTGTAACCGTGGCGCTGCGAGAGCAGCTTCGCCAGCATCGGCAGCCCTTCTTCGGAACGATACTCCTCGTCACCGCTGATGAAGACGATGTGCTTGCCCTTGCCCGGGCCCTCCTTGCCTTCGTATGTGACCCAGTTGTTGGCGCGTGCGCTGGCCGTAAGGCTCAGGACGCCGAGTGCGATGCATGCTGCGATGTGTTTCATCATAAATGGTGCGGTGCTGTGTATAGCGGGGAGATGGTACGGGCTGCAAGGAAGAAGCTTGCGGCCGTCCGGCCAATCCTGCTGCTCCCTCCTTGACTCCGCCAATCCCCCCCCGCTACCATTCCTGCCATGTTCCACCGCCTTGCTCTTCTTATCCTTGGCAGCCTGGCTGCCGTCTCCTCCACCCGGGCCGTCACCCCGGATGGCAAACACAAGCTGGTCTTCATTGCCGGCAAGCCCTCGCATCCGCCAGGCATGCATGAGTTCCACGCTGGCACCATGCTGCTCACGCAGTGTCTCAAGGACTTCCCCAACCTGGTCATCGACCGCCACGACATGGGCTGGGTCACGGACGAAGCGACCTTCGCCGACGCTGATGCCGTCGTCATCTACGCCGATGGGGGCAAAGGCCATCCCGCCGTGCAGGGCGATCATCTCGAAACCCTGCGCAAGCTCATGGCCAAAGGCGTGGGCTTTGGCGTCATGCACTACGGTGTGGAAGTGCTGGCCGATCTTGGTGGCAAGGAATTCCAGGAATGGACTGGCGGCTTCTACGAAACCGCCTACTCCTGCAACCCCATCTGGGACGCCCACTACACCACCCTGCCCCTGCATCCCGTGACCAACGGGGTGAAGCCGTTCAACACCACAGATGAGTGGTACATTCACATGCATTTCCGCCCAGCTTTCGGCCATGGCAATCAGGCAACCCAGGACGGCCCGGCCAAATTCGTGCCCATCCTGGTAGGCACCCCCAGCGACGCCACGCGTGACGGACCCTACGTCGCCCCCCAAGGCCCCTACCCCCACATCCAGGCCGAAAAAGGCGTGCCCGAAACCACCCTCTGGACCATCGAGCGCCCCGATGGCGGCCGCGGCTTCGGCTTCACCGGCGGTCACTTCCACAAGAACTGGGGCAACGATGACGTGCGCAAGACCGTGCTCAACGCCCTCGTCTGGGTCACCAAGCTCGATGTGCCTGCAGGCGGTGTGGAAAGCCATGTGACAGATGAAGACCTGGCCAAAAACCTCGACCTGAAGCCCCAGCCCAAACCGAAGACCCCCGAAGTGAAAAAGTAGCGCGCAGAGTGTGATTTTCTGTTGCGCTCGAATCAAAAGTCAGCACTATCACGGCCCGCGCAACGAGACCCCTTCGTCTAACGGTTAGGACACATCCCTTTCACGGATGCGATACGAGTTCGATTCTCGTAGGGGTCGCCAACTCTGGCCAGAAGGCTTGAGGCTCAGCGAGGGCGCTGAGCTTGTCGTCTGCGACGTGGCGCGAAGCACAATCCCGCTGCCACCAGCATAGCCCCCGAAGGTTCAGGGATCACCGCGATGCTGGTTTCAAAGGCGATCATGTCCGACGGTGTCACCCCGCTCGGGGGTGCCGTGTAGTTCCAGCTCACTACTCCATTGCCAGAAGCGAATGTCGTGTACGCCGCCCAATAACCCACCGCTCCGCCATCCGTCACACTGCCCACGTACTGTGCCGTCGCGCCAGTGTAGGTGGATGTCACATTCCCCTCCGGACCCGCCAGCCAGTTTGATCCGCTCGTCGTGATCGTGCTGGTTTCATCTTCGGATTCCCCATTGTGAACGTACATCACCAGAGGGTCCGTCCCCGACACCCGCGTGAAATCGAAGGTCAGGTCAATCGAATTCGTGCTCGGTGTTGCGGGAAGGTGTCCAAAATACACCCCCGTTGTGTTCGGCCACGTTGGATTCGTATAGATGCTCGCCGACAGGTTGGTGTCGCTCAGCACCTGCTTCGTCGTGTCATTGATGTCCGTCCCCCACACCGGAGTGAATCCATTTGCCACGCCTGTTACCGTCACATCCCAAATGCTCCCACCCACCGTGAAGGAAAATGTCTGCCCCGCGCCGAACACTGTCGCTCCATCGATGCCGGGAAAATCGAGCGTATAAGCCCCCGCCGACATGCCCATGATCCACGTCAGCCCCAGCGCCCACCAAAACCCCGCCCACCCGTGCCTGGGACAAAGCTTCGTTTCAGAATGGACAGGAGCTTCCATAAGCCATATTTTATAGTAATTTCAATATTTTTCAAATGAGTTTACCGAGCGAAAACTAAACCACCCAACCCTTGTAGCGAGGGCCGAGTCTCACCAGAAGGCGTGAAAAAGCGGGAATGCTTCGCAAAAATGGGGTCGCGTGATTTCTGGTGCACAAATACCATCGGTTGGCCACCCCCGGTCAAAGGAAGGAGCCAACTCGTCGGTTTCGAACCGCCACGGCTCCGGGGTCAAAGACCCCCGGCTACAGCCTGAAGTGCTGACGCGCGCTCGTGAACATTCCATCCAGCACCTTTGGGCGCAAGAAAGGGCACTACTCGTGTGGCTCGAAAAGCACTTCCTGGCACTTCGGGTTGCCGGACTGATTGCGACAGCGCCAGAACCAGCTCACCGCCTGCAATGTGAGCGGATCAAGGGCTCCTTCAATGATGCGGGTCTGGCCGCGCATCTCGGCGCCGTCGCGAACGATCACGGAGCGAGCGGCCACTGAACCGGTCATCGTCGCACCCGCCTCGAGGGTCAGCGCACCTTCGCAGACGAAGTCTCCTGAAGCGTGGCCGCGGATGATGATCTCCCTGGCCCGCACCTCATGCAGGAAAGTCACTTCACAGCCACGCATCACCTCCAGCCGGTCGCAAGCCACCACCTCCGGCACAACAGTGGAGGACTGATACACCAGTTCGCTGGGCACCACGCGCAGGGACCGGGTGCTCGGCTGGTCAATGCGTGCGAGTTTTTTGAGGCAGATGGGACAGGAGGGAACCTTGAACTCACCCGTGGTGGTGATGGTGTAAAAAAAGTCGCTCTGCTCCGGGCGCAGCCCCATCAGGGTGGCGTGCAGCTTGGCACAATCGACGGTTTCAATGCTCAGCTCCGCCGCCGTCTTCAACGCGGCATTGGAGAATCCACCGGGCGCGACCAGAATGCCCCGGCACGTTTCGCGAATGCGTTTCACCTGGCTGGCGAAGCCCTGGACCACCTCTGGCGTGGCACCCCAGTGGTTCCAGGCCGCGAGCTTCACCAATGCTCGGCGCGGGTTTTTCTGCCCGGGCGCCTCCAGCATGGCAAACTCAATGGCGCCGTCCGCCTGCACACGTGAGGGCCCCAGCTCGCATCCCACGTTCACCACAATGGCCCGCAGCAGCTCGCCCATGCGCAGCCAGTCCAGCCCCCCCAGCAGCTCCACCGACCAGCCTTCACCCGCACGCTGGGAGAAGCCGGTTTGTGTTGGAGAAGTGAAGGAATCGGGCATTGGGTGCCTAAAGATAGGAGGGGAAGCGGGGAGTGTTAAGCAATAAGTGGGCGCGAAGTGCCCGGCCGAAGCCCAAGCACAGATTTCTGCCCCCATTCCGAAATCCCTCCCCCAACCATCGTTTGCACGGCCGCCTTCCCCGCTGTTTCTTAACCGCTCTTTATGGCTCAAGGCATTGGCGAAACGCACACTCAGTTCTTCACGCTCGCGACTCCAGACCACCCTTTTTCCTTTGACGGCGGTGGCTCGCTCGATCACGCCGTGCTGGCGTACGAGACGTACGGCACGTTGAATGCGAAGGCGGACAACGCGATCCTGGTGTTCCATGCCTTGTCGGGCAGCCAGCATGCGGCAGAATGCGTTTCACCTGGCTGGCGAAGCCCTGGACCACCTCTGGCGTGGCACCCCAGTGGTTCCAGGCCGCGAGCTTCACCAATGCTCGGCGCGGGTTTTTCTGCCCGGGC
>CAINXC010000117.1 GCA_903854655.1 uncultured Verrucomicrobiota bacterium
GCCCATTCTCGATGCCCTCGCCGCCGGAGTTCATGTGCTCACCGAAAAGCCCATGTGCCTTTCCATTCATGAGGCGGACACGATCATCGAGGCCGCCCGCAGCAAGAATCGCGTGGTCGCCGTGGACATGCACAAGCGCTACGACCCGGATCACCTGCGCATCCGCGACGACATTCAAAACCGCATCGGCGCGCCGCTGTACGGCACCGCTTATCTCGAGGAGCCGCTGGAGGTTTCCACCAGCACCTTCAAGTGGGTGGAATCGAGCGATCCCTTCAGTTATGTGGGGCCGCACTGGACGGATCTGATCTGGAGCTACTACCGCAGCAAGCCTGTGAGCCTCACCGCCGTGGGCCAGAAGAAGCGCCTCATCCGCGATGGCATCAATGCCTTCGATGCAGTGCAGGTGCGCGTGGATTTTGACAACGGCATGAGCATCAACTTCCACAACAACTGGGTGACGCCCGCCGACTTCGAAGGCCCGGTGAACCAGGGCCACGAGATCGTGGGCGCCGACGGCAAGGTGGAAAGCGACCAGCAGTACCGCGGCTTCCGCTGGTGGAATGCGGGCGGCGGATCGCGCACCAGCAACAACCACTTCACGCGCGAGGTGACCCGGCCCGACGGCACCAAGGGCTACATCGGCTACGGCGTGGACAGCATCACCGTGGGCCTGGTGGCCGTCTGTGCCGTGAAGTTCAACAACGCCACGCTCGATGAGGTGGCGGAGCTCTACCCCACCGCCGAGGACGCGCGCATCACCTGCGCCATCGTCGACGCTGCGGCGCGGGTGCGGGACTTGAACTTTAAGTACATGGGCGAAGGCAAGGGAGCGACCGTCACCGCGCGCTTCGGAGCCGACGGCATCACCATCATTGACCCCAACAACGCGGCCAACGTGTTCGAGCGCATCTACGAGAAGCCGCTCTGAACCGGCCCGCCAGCGGCTATTCCTCGGCCTGTTTCTCCACGTCGTCGAGCAGCTTGGAGATCGGGTCGTTACGGCGGGGGATTTCCTGGTCGATGGTCTTGGGCAGCCGCAGATAGTCGTCGAACGAGCCGGAGTAATCGTTGCTCTCGCTGGCTTCGTACCAGTCGAGGTAATCACGCACGGCCTTGGCCTGAGCGAGCACCTGGTCACGGCGTTCCTTCAGCGCCTTGAGCCTTGCATCCGCGTCCTTGGCCTTGTGCTTGGCGATGTCCGCGACAAGCTCAATGTAATCCTTGATCAGCGGTCGGAACAAGGGGTGGGCGCGCGGTGAAAGCGCCGCGAGGTTGAGCGCGGTTGCGGTCAAAATGTCCTTCGCATCGCTGCGCTTGAGGATGCGGCTGTAGTCGCTAAGCGGGATGGTCACGGCGACCAATTTTACCTTCTTCGGCTCCTCCTTCTTGGGCTTCGGCTCCTCTTTCTTTGGCTCGGGCTTCTTTTCTTCCTTTTTGACGGGGGCCGGTTCAGGGGGCGCTGCGGAATCATCATCCTTCTTCTTGCCGAAGAAGGGGAAAAGGGCGTAGCGAGGCTGGTCGTCCCGAATCCATTGAGCTGCGTTGAGGGCAATGCTGAAGCTGGGAACGGTCGCGTCAGCAAGCGCACGCAACATCAGGGATGTGTCGAAAGATGCGGCTGCGGGCTTGTCCGTTGCCGTGCCTTTCTTGGGAGCGTCTTTGGGCTTGTCAGAGGACTTCGGCTGCTCGGTTTTCTTTTCATCGTCGGCCTCCTTCTTGGTGTCACTCTTGCCTTTGAAAATCCGGCCAAAGAAGCCTGGCTGCTTCTTGGTCTCGTCATCACCTTCCGGCTTGGTTTCCTTCTTGGGCTCAGGCTTGGTTTCCTTCTTGAGCTCAGGCTTGGTTTCCTTCTTGAGCTCAGGCTTGGTTTCC
>CAINXC010000118.1 GCA_903854655.1 uncultured Verrucomicrobiota bacterium
ATGACCGTGCCTTCGCTCAGTTCATCGCGGTGGGCGTTGTCCTGAAGCAGTTCGTTCAGTGCGGGTTTGGCAACGCTGAGCAGTTTCGTTTTGAGGCTGCGGAAGGTTGGCTTGCCGCCGATGGTGAGGCGGCCATAGTACGTGCCGGTCTTGTGCCGGTAGAGATGCTGAATCGGGGTGCTCGACCAAGTCTTGTCAGTGCTCATGTATAAACCGCTGTGACCCAAAGCGGGGGCGGCGGGCACAGTATAAAACAAGTGTATAAAATGGCAATTAAAATCTGTTCACCCGAACAACTTTCCTGTGTTTACAGGCCTTGCAGGCTCAATTCTCCAAAAATGCAATTGGACACTCCTGTCGGTTTCCAAAGTATCTGCGGCGAGGCCGCGAAGTGAATGTTCAAGGGCTGGTAAGTAAGTCGCGGGTCCATCAGCGGAGAGGATTGGGTTCGCGGCTTCGCCGCAGGTTTTTGGGACCGACAGGAGTGTCGGCGCTACCCTGGGGCGGCTTTGCCCCCGGTTTTTCTGATTGCGCGCGGTGGAGGCGATGATCTCTTGTTAGCGCTTTGCCTGCATGAAGTTTTTCAACGCCAGGGAGGAAATTGAGAGGATGCACCGCAAGCTGCCGCACTGGCGGCAAGGGGAGGTGCCGATTTTTGTAACCTTTCGCCTGGCGGACTCCCTTCCCCGCGAAGTCTTGGAACCGTGGATTGCGGCTCGCGATGCTTTCCTTGCCGCCTTTCCGCAACCCTGGGACAAGGCGACCGAGGCCATGTATCACGGCGAGTTTTCCGACAAGATGGACGACCACCTAGATGTCGGCCACGGCTGCTGCGCGCTGCGAAATCCGGAAGTGGCCCGGATCGTCGGGGATCGGTTTCAGCATTTTGACGGGAAGCGCTACCACCTGTGGAGCCACGTTGTGATGCCGAATCACGCTCATGCGCTCTTTACTTTGAATGATGGTGAGTCGTTGCCGGACACCCTTCAAGGATGGAAGGGTGTCTCCAGCCGCTTGATTCATAAGACAGGCCTTTGCGACCTGAATCCCTTCTGGCAGCGGGAGTATTTTGATCGGCTGGTTCGCAGCCCTGAGCATTTCGACAAGATCAGCGACTATGTCCGGGAGAATCCGGTGAAGGCGCTCCTGGGCCGGGGAGAGTATTTGCTGTGGGAGCGAGAGTGATGGGAGGTTGCGCCGATGTTCGTAGCCTTGCCTGTCGGTAGTGGTTTGCGAAGCGGAGAGAGGAGAGGATGGCGGCTGCACCGCAGGTTTTTTGAAACCGACAGGAGTGTCGGCGCTACCCTATGCCGCCGCGCCAGGCCTCAGCCAATACAGCACGCTCATCCTCACGGCGATGCCGTTCTCCACTTGCTGGTTGATGAGACTGCGCTCGTAGGTCATGACTTTGTCGTTGAGTTCGACGCCACGGTTCACGGGGCCGGGGTGCATGACGTAGAGGCCTTCGTCGCGGGCGCGGGCGAGGCGCTCATCGGTCATGCCGTAGATCTTGTGGTACTCGACGACGCTGGGGAAGAAGGGCTCGCGCTGGCGCTCCATCTGCACGCGCAGCAGGTAGGTGACCTCGGGCTTCCAGGCCCAGAGCTCGTCCCAGGACTTGAGCAGGGTGACGTCCTTGGGCGTGTCGCGCGGCATGAGGGAGCCGGGGGCGAGGTAGGCGACCTGGATGCCGAGGCGGCGCAGCAGGAGGCTGGTGCTGCGGGCGACGCGGCTGTGCTTGATGTCGCCGACGATGACGACGCGGCGGCCCTCCAGGGTGCCGAAGATCTCCTTGAGCGTGAAGGCATCGAGCAGCGCCTGGGTGGGGTGGGCGTGGAAACCGTCGCCGGCATTGATGACGGAGGCGTGGGTGTTGCGGGCGATGAGATCGGGGATGCCAGCCTGCTTGTGGCGCACGACGATGTAATCGACCTTCATGGCCTCCAGGGTCTCGACGGTGTCGAGCACGGATTCGCCCTTGGTGACGCTGGAGGTCTCAATGTCGAAGTGCGTGACGTCGGCGGAGAGGCGGCTGGCGGCGACTTCGAACGAGGAGCGGGTGCGGGTGGAGGGCTCGTAGAACAGGGTGAGCACGGTCTGGCCCTTGAGGGTGGGCACCTTCTTGACGCTGCGCTTGAACAGGTCTTTGAAGGGGACGGCGTTGTCGAGCACGAACTGGATTTCAGCGTCGGTGAGCGAGGCGATGTCGAGCAGGTCCTTGCGTGGGGTCATTCGAAGGGAGTGGTCCAGGGTTGCACAAACACCGTGTCGAGCCCGTCCACTTCCTCGAAGCGGACGGTGATGCGTTCGCTGGGGTCGATCTCGTGGTAGAGGCCGACGTAATCGGGCTGGATGGGCAGCTCGCGGCCGCCACGGTCCACCAGCGCGGCGAGCTGCACCTTGCGCGGGCGGCCAAAGCCCAGCAGCTCGTCAATGGCGGCGCGCACGGTGCGGCCGGTGTAGAGCACCTCGTCGCAAAGCACGACATGCGCGTCATCGACATCGAAGGAAATGTCGGAGCCCTCCAGCTTGGGCAGGCGTTTCAAGGTTTGCAGGTCGTCGCGATACTGGGTCACGTCGATGGTGCCGAGCACGATGTTCGCGCAGCAGCTTTTGCCGGCCATGGCGGCGGCGATGCGATGGGCCAAGGGCACGCCACGGCGGTGGATGCCCACCAGGGCGAGCTGCTGCGCCCCCTGGCAGCCCAGGCAAATCTCATTCGCCAGCCGCTCAATGCAGGCCGCCATGGCGGCTTTGTCCATGAGGGTGGGGTGGGGCGGGGTGGCAGGCATGTCACTTCAAATGATGAACGCGGATGCCGCCGGGGCAATGGGGAATGTTGCGGAATGCTACTGGATGTGGATCAGGCCGTATCGCTTCAGAACCGAGCCCGTGGGGGCCGGAGCAGTCCAGAAGCCGTAGGCCTGGGTGCCGACGATGATGAGCTTGCAGGCACTGACGGCGGTGGTGCCGGGAATCTTGAAACTGCCGGTCCACAGGCCGGAGGAGGCGACCAGCGAGAGTTTCAACGCATCCGTTGTGACAGGGATGGTGAGGGTGTTGCTGGCGTTCACCGTAATGCCAAGAGAAGGCGAGGGCGCGGAAGGCTCGCCGTCCCCGCTCCAGGAAGCAGTGGCATTGGGCGACGTGGCGGCAAGGCTCATTACGCGGGTTGTGGCGGGGCTGGGCGCGTGGTAGGCGAGGCCGGAGGTGTAAAGGCCGCTGTATTGGAAACCGGCCGGGAATTGCTTGTCGGCAAACGCAGGCGGGCGCACCCAGGTCGCGGTGGTGGCATCAATGGCCGCTGAGGCGCCATCGACGACCATGGGCGATGATACGCTCCCGGCCACGAGGCTGCCCTTGGTGACGTAGAGGGGGGCGAAGACCGGCAGCTCACCGGCGGCGCCCATGAAACCGCTCCAGGTGACGACTGAACCATCGGCCATGGAAAGGGCGGCGGAAGCGGTACCCGCGCGAGCGGTGGTCACGACGGCGTTGCTATAGCCAGTGGGCGCGGCGGCTGCGGCAATGAGCACGTGAAAGTTTCCAGCGAGGGTGGTGCCAGCCAAGTTGGTGGCGCTCCAGGGGGAGCGGAAGGCGGAGAAGGTGGCGACGCTTGATCCGGACACCGTGAGGCTGCCAGTGATGCTGGCGGCGGCCGCGTTCGCCGGAGCAAAGCTGGCGATGGTTCCCGTCAAAACCAGTGGCGGGAGGCTGGCGCCGCGACTGACCGAGAGCCCCAGGGACTGATCGGCCAAAAGCGAGCCGGCGAAGGCATAAGTCGCGCCTTCCAGCACGACGTCGCCGGTGTAGCTGCCATTCACGGCAAAGGTGAAGTGGATGCCTCCGCGAACGCCGTTGGTCGGGTCCGGCACCAGCAGCGAATCCCAGCGCCCGGTGAGGACCACGGGCACAGGATTGACCAGAGTGATGAGCAGCGGCAGTGAGGTGTTCCCGGAGTCGTCAATGGAATGGACCCATAGGCTGGTGGTGCCAAAAGGCAGGCTGGAAAGGCTGACCGTCCAGGCGGCTGCGGTCGTGCCCCACAGGCCATCGGAGGGAATGGTTGTGAGGGTGAACTGATCGGTCGCCGTCCAGGGGGCGTTCAAATCGGTTGTCCATTCCACTCCCGAGAGGCCTTTGGTATCCGAGGCGGTGCCGCTGACATTGACGGCGGCGCCGACGGATGCGCCTTGCTTTGGCGAGGTGAGCGCCACTGCGGGCCGCGTGTAGTCGGCGGCCCCGGACTCGGAGACGGTGTACAGGTCGAAGTCATACAGCGGCGCGTCCGCAGGCCCGGCGGTGACATGGGTCACCTTGTAGCTGCCTGTTAAATAGACCGTGCGCGGCACGGAGGTCGAAATGGGACCAAAGCTGACATCCGCCGTGAGCGTGTCCTTGATGGCGAAGGTGCCTGGAGTGTCGCCTGCGCCGACAAAGGCTTCCACGCCAATGGGCGGGGGGCGGGAGGCCTCGTCGGTGGCCGTGACCGTCACGGTCAGTTTGGTGGCCGTCCAGGTGAGCTTGACGCCGCCAGTGCCCAAGGGCTTGTTGGTCGGGCCCCAGCCATCCCAGCAGTAGAAGGCGGTGGTCTGTCCTGCCGTGTAAGTGGGTATGTCAGCCAAGGTGAAGGCGATGGAGGCCGCTCCGAAATCCAGGCTGAAGGCGGTCGTTCCGTCGATGCTCGCCAGCGCGATGCCTGTGATATTGGCGGTGACGCTGGCGCTGGTCGAGTGCGTGGCGGCCACGCTGTAGCTGGTGGTGTGATCGGCTGGATTGACGGTGGCGACGACCTTGTCCGTGTGCGTCTCAGAAAAGGAGAGCGCGGGGACAAAGGTGGTGGTCAAATCGAGCGGCTCCGGGAGCGCATGAGCGCGCACAACGACCAGGGATAGCAAAGCCAGGCAGATCAAGGTGGCTGATGGCGCCAGTTTTCGTCCAGCGACGTTTGGAAAGTCTCGACAAAACGATGCCATTTAATGCATATTATGGTAATTAGGACGGCGCTGCAATGCTATTCGGCGTGGCCCTTGTTTTGTCCTTTCGCTTGTCTGGAAACCCATGAACTTCATTTCCCACTTTCGCCTATGGCCGGTCGGCATGGCCGTGGCGCTGCTGCTGGGAGCCGCGCTGCCATCGCGAGCTCAGTCCGTGGATCCCAATCAAGTCGTGTCCGCGATCGCGCTCAATGATTACATCCGTGAGGACTGGCCGGCGGATGGCGTGGTCGGCTTTCGCAGGCCCGGCTCCACGGGCGACATTGCGGTCAATTTCACCCTCTCGGGCACTGCGAAGATCAATCAGGACTACACGGCAACGGCGACCGCGACGCTGACGATTCCGGACGGCGAAACCGAGGCGTGGGTGAGCTTCGCGCCCCAGGGAGACAAGCTCCCCAGGCCGGTGGAGACGATCATCGTGACGCTTCAGCCCGGCACGGGCTACACGCTGACCACGACCGCACGGCAAAAAGCGGTGACACTGAATCTGTACAACGGCTCCACCAAACCGGGGCCGCAGGAGGCCGCACGCTTCCTGATCCAGGCGGCCTTTGGCCCGGATTCGGATTCCATGGCCGACGCTGACATCATTCCCCAGAATGTGCAGATGGTGATGGCCCAGGGTTTTCAGGGCTGGATCAATGATCAAGTGCTGCGGCCCGTGGGGCTGCAAAAGCCGCTCATTGACTACTCCTTCAAGTACAAGAAATCGCTCCCCAAAACCGCCTCCTGGTGGAACCGCGTCATGGGCGTGCCCTCGCTTTATCCCGGCGGGAAAACCCAGATCGCCGACCCTCTCCGCCAGCGCATGGGCTTCGCGCTCAGCGAGCTGTTTGTGGTTTCAGACACGGTGGACGGCCTTTCCCAGCAGGACCAAGGGATGGCCAGCTACTACGACATGCTGCTCACTGGGTCGTTCGGCAATTTCCGCGATGTCCTGTTCAATGTCGCCATGCACCCCTGCATGGGCATCTACCTGAGCCATCTGGGCAACGTGAAGGCCGACCCGGTGGCCGGCACTTTCCCGGACGAAAACTTCGCGCGCGAAGTCATCCAGCTCTTCAGCGTCGGCCTGTGGGAGCTTAACGACGACGGCACGCGCAAGCTGGACAATGGCGGCAACCCCATTCCCACCTACACCATCCACGACATCACAGAGTTCGCCCGTGTGTTCACCGGTCTGAACTTCGGCCCTCCGTTGGACAAGTACGGCGAGAACTACGTGAACCCGATGTCCATGCTGGATGCCACCCACGACCTGGATCAGAAGACCCTCTTCGACCCTCAGACCTACGGCGTCGTCATTCCCGCACGCCCGCAAACCAATCCCGACACGGGGGCTTCAGGCATGATGGACATGAATGACACCATCAACTGCCTCTTCAATCACCCGAGCTGCCCGCCCTTCATCTCCAGGCAGCTTATCATGCGTTTCGTCACCTCCAATCCCTCCCCGGCGTACATAGGCCGGGTCACCGCTGTCTTCAAAAACAATGGCCACGGCGTGCGCGGTGATCTCAAGGCCGTCCTCATGGCCATCCTGCTTGACCCGGAGGCGCGTGATCCCGCCATGCTTTCCAGCACCACGTTTGGCAAGGTGCGCGAGCCGCTGCTTCGCACGGTGAACCTCGCGAGGGCCTTCAATTCCAAGTCTGCCAACGGCCTGTATGACATGGAGTCGGCCACTTATGATTATCTGGCGCAGCAGGCTTACAGCGCGCCCAGCGTGTTCAACTTCTTCAAGCCAGGCTACAGCCCGCCGGGACCGATCGCGGATGCCGGCCTTGTGGCCCCGGAGCTTCAAATCATCAATTCCCAGTCTGCGCTGGCCGGTGCGAACTTCCACTACAACTCCATCACCTACGGCTTCAACCAAGACTTTTTTTCCGCGCCATCCTCCCAGCTCATCTTGATGCAGGGGGCCCCGGAGCTGGCCCTGGCGGACGACGTTCCCGCGCTGATGCGCAGGCTGGACTTGGTGCTCACCGGCGGCACCCTGCCGCCCCAGCAGCACCAGATCATTCGCGAGGCCCTGGAATACATCACACCTGGCGTTTCTTCCGACTACAAGCAGGAACGGGTCAACATGGCCATCTACCTTATCTCCACCGCGCCGGAGTTTTCCGTCCTTCACTGATCTTGCCTCCATGAAGAAGCCCCACCTTTCGCGCCGTCGATTCCTTCACAAGACAGGCTGTGCCGCGATGAGCTCGGTGTCGATGCTCAACACCATGCTCAACCTGAAGCTCGCCGGCAGCATCGCCGCCGCGAGCGCGCCTGCCAATTCGGACTACCGGGCGCTGGTGTGCCTCTACTTTGGCGGCGGCATCGACTCGTTCAATGTCCTTGTGCCCCGCAGCCCGGCGGAATTCGCCACGTACTCGACGGTTCGCGCCAACCTTGCCCTGGCCCAGCCCAAGATGCCCCCGCTGCTGCCGCTCACCGTGAAAAACGATCTTGGAGGCCTCCAGCTCGGCCTCCACCCCATGCTGCCCGGCCTGCAATCGTTGTTCAACAATGGCAACGCCGCCTTTGTGGCCAATGTTGGCACCTTGCTTGACCCTGCGGTGACCGTGGACCAGTTCAACAATGGCGTCGGCAGCTTCCCCCTGAACCTGTTCTCCCATTCCGACCAGACCGAGCAGTGGCAGACCAGCACGCCGGACATTCATTCCGTCGTGGGCTGGGGCGGACGCGTGGCAGACGCCTTGTATTCCCTCAACAGCAAGCAAGACGTCTCGATGAACATTTCCCTCTCCGGTGGCAACATCTGGCAGAGCGGCGAGAACATTTTCGCCTATTCCATTGGTACCGATGACAACACGCCCGCCACGCCTTTGACGGACTTTGATCCAACCGTCATCGATCCGTCCAACGCGAATTACAATCCTGGCAGCGTCACCTATGCGCGAACGATGGCCGTGCAGCGGCAGCTCGCGCTGAGCTACCAGCATTTGCTCACCCAGGAGTTCGCCAACCGCCGGCATTCCGCCATTGACACCTACCAGCTTTACAACGCCGCCACCAGCGCCGTCACCCTGCCCTCCTCGGTGAACTTCGACGAGAGCAATTACCTCGCCTTCCAGCTCAAGATGGTGGCCGAGGCCATCGCCGCCCATGCCGCCTTGGGTCATGTGCGCCAGACCTTCTACGTGGAGGTGGACGGCTGGGACATGCACAGCATGCTCCTCAGCGGTATGAACGCCCAACTGCCGGCCGTGGACCAGGCGATCACCGCGTTCTACAACTGCCTGGCGCAGATGAACCCCAGCCTGGTCGCCAACGTCACCACTTTCTCCGCCTCGGAGTTCGCCCGCACCCTGACCTCCAACGGCGATGGAACGGACCACGCCTGGGGCAGCAACCAGTTTGTGTTTGGCGGCGCGGTGAACGGCGGCAATATTTACGGCCAGTATCCCAATCTTACTGATGTTAATCTGGACGTTGGCCGGGGCCGTTTCATTCCCACAACACCGGTGGACATGTACTTTGCGGAACTGGCCTTGTGGCTGGGGGTTCCCAAATCCAGCCTGTCGCTGGTGCTGCCGAACATCGGAAGGTTCTATGACACGACGAGTTCCAGCAGCCCCATGGGCTTCCTGGCCTAGCCAATGAGACGCTGGTCCTGGGCTTTGATCCTGCTCGTTGTGGCGGTGATGGCGGGGCTGTTGTGGCCTGCGCGGAACAGGACGACCGTCAGCCCCGTGCCGTCACCGGCCCCGGCTGCACCGGCTCCCAGGCTGAATCTCGCCGGCACTCCAATTCGGGAAGAACCGCCCTTGCGACCTCATCCGCAAAGCCAGGCTCTGGCGGACCAGCTCAATGCGCCCGGCGCTGATCCTGCTCAAGATGTGGTTGTCCTGCACCACCTCATCCTGCTCTACCAGCGGGCGATGCATCACCGCCAGGGCACCCCGATTGGCGATGACATGGATCTCGCCCGTGCTCTCACGGGCCGCAATCCGATGCGGCAGGTGTTCATTCCTCCCACGCATCCCGCCCTCTCCAGCGACGGCCATCTTCGCGACCGCTGGGGCACCCCTTACTTTCTGCATGCCCGTGGCTACGGGGCCTTTGAGGTGAGATCCGCCGGCCCTGACCGGAAACTGTTTACCGAGGATGATCTCATCGCCAATCCGCCGGGCCAG
>CAINXC010000119.1 GCA_903854655.1 uncultured Verrucomicrobiota bacterium
GGCAGCCACTTTGGCCGTGGCGCTGCGGAGTGGCGGCAGCAAAGTGGCTCACGCGGCCCTCCGCGAGAAACCGAAAACCTCGAGCGAAGCGCCACACATGGTTTCCAGTGCTTTGACGTTTCATAGCGCCGAGGAGGGGAGTGTGGCGCTGCGCGCGATGGTTTTTGAACCCCGTCGAGGGCGACGGTAGCCACTTTGGCCGTGGCGCTGCGTGCGATGGTTTTTGAGCCCCGTCGAGGGCGACGGCAGCCACTTTGGCCGTGGCGCTGCGCGCGATGGTTTTTGAGCCCCGTCGAGGGCGACGGCAGCCACATTGGGTCGGCGCCACCCCGGCCTCAGCCTTGCTCGGGCTGCACGCCGAGCAGGGTGGGGCGGAGATCGGAGGGAGCGGCGGCGGGCGGGGCGTTGGAACCGGCGGCGGACTGGTCGGTGCCGGTTTCGCCGGCGAGCAGGCGGGCGACGAGGCCGAGGAGGACTTCGGAGGCGAAGGGCTTCTGGAGGAAGTGCAGATCGGCCGTGATGCGGGCGACGGTGGCGGCGGCGCGGTTGCCGCTCATGGCGATGATGGGCACCTGGGGGGCGATGCGGCGGATGGCGCGGATGGCGGATTCGCCGTCCATCAGCGGCATGGCCATGTCGGTGATCACCAGGGCGATGCGCTGGTGGTCAATGGCGAAGTCGGCCACGGCCTCGATGCCGTTGCTGGCGGTGAGCACTTCGTAGCCGTGGCTGGTGAGCAGCTCGCCGATGAGGTCGCGCAGCGCGGGTTCGTCGTCCACCAGCAGGAGGGTTTCGCCGTTGCCGCGCGGGGCGGTCCAGAGGGGGGGCTCGGGCGGGGCGGCGGCCTGGGTGTCGGCGGCGGGGGCGGCGGGCAGGTACACGTGGAAGGTGGTGCCCTGGCCCACCTGGCTGGTGACATCGACGAAGCCGCCATGGCCGCGCACGATGGCGAGCACGGTGGAGAGGCCCAGGCCGCTGCCGCGGCCGATGTCCTTGCTGGTGTAGAAGGGGTCGAAGATGCGGGTGATGATTTCGGGCGGGATGCCCTCGCCGTCATCGGTCACTTCCAGCAGGACGTAGGGGCCGGGGGCGGCGCCGGGCTGGTGGGCGAGGCTGGTGGCGTCCAGCCACAGGTCCTGCACGGCCATGGTGAGGTGGCCGCCCTGGGGCATGGCGTCGCGGGCGTTCACGCACAGGTTCATGAGCACCTGGGCGAGCTGGGTGGCGTCGCCCTGCAGGACCCAGCCGCGCGCGGGCAGGCGGGTGTGCACGGTGATGGACTTGGGGAAGGAGCTGTTGCAGATGGTGAGCTGCTCGTTGACCACGGTTTCGATGCGCATGGGCACGCGCTGCACCTTGGTGCCGCGGGCGAAGCCGAGGATCTGGCCGACGACGCCGGCGCCGCGCTGGGCGCTGGCTTCGACCAGGTCGAGGGTCTTGAGCGTCATCGGGTCGTTGTGGCGGGTGCGGATCAGGCTCACGGCCAGGGTGATGGGGGCGAGCACGTTGTTGAGGTCGTGCGCCAGGCCGCTGGCGAGGGTGCCGATGCTTTCCAGGCGCTGGGCGCGGAGGAACTGGGCCTCGAGGCGTTTCTTTTCGGTGATGTCCGTGCTGATGCTGAGCACGGAGAAGGGCTGGCCGCTGTCGTCGCGCACCAGGGTCCAGCGTGAGGAGACGGTCACCTCGTGGTCGCTTTTGGCGGGGTGCAGCACCAGTTCGCCGGCCCATTCGCCGTGCTCCAGGAGGGCGGCCAGGGCGTTGTCGTAGGTGGATTTGTCGTCGGCGGTGAAGAGCTCGAAGATGGGGCGGCCTATGGCCTGCTCGCGCGTCCAGCCGTAGAGGGCTTCGGCGCCGTGGTTCCAGAACAGCACGCGCTGCTCCATGTCGCGCACCATGATGGCGTCGCGCGCCTGGTCCAGCAGCGCGGCCTGCTGGGCGAGGCGGGTTTCGATGTAGCGGCGCTCCGTCACATCCGTCACGTAGCCGTGCCAGAGGATGCAGTTGCCGGGGGCGGACTCCGGCTGGGCGTCGGTAAAATGCCAGCGCTCGCCGGCCTGGGGCAGCACCACGCGGTACTCGCAGCGCAGGCGGGTGAGGTGGCGGGCGGAGTCCTGGATGGCGGCCTGCACGCGCGGCAGATCCTCCGGGTGGATGCGGGAGAAGGCGGGGGCGGTGTCTTCGGTGACGTGGTCCGGGGGCACGCCGGCGACGATTTCCAGGCTCTTGCTGGCGAAGGGCATGCTGGTGTGCCCGTCGGGCGTCATCTTCATCTGGAAGATCAGGCCGGGCACGTTGGCGGAGAGCTTGGCCAGCAGGTCGTGGCTGGCCTGGAGATCGGCCTCCGTGCGTTTGCGGGCGGTGATGTCCTGCAGGCAGCCGCGCACGCGGGTGACCACGCCGTTTTCCACCACCGGGTTGCAGATGCTGCGCACCCATTTGAAGCGGCCGGTGGCGGTGATCATCTCCATCTCCAGGTCGTAGGGCGTGCCGTGCAGCTCGGCCTCGCGCACCGCCGCCTCCAGGCGGGCGCGGTGCTCGCCCTGGAAGAAGGAAAGGCCCAGGTCGCGGCTGGTGGGCTGGTCGGCCGCCATGTCGTGAATGTGCGCCACCTCCTCCGTCCAGTGGCCCACGCCGGTGAAGGGGTTGTAGGACCAGCCGCCCACCTTGGCGATCTGGCCGGCCTCCTGCATCACGCGCTCCTGGTTGAGGCGGTGCTCCTCCGCCAGCTTGCGGCCGGTGATGTCCTGCAGGGTGCCCACCAGGCTCTGGTGCTTCTCGGGGGCCCCCGCATTGAGAAGCTGCACGCAGTGCTCCACGAAGCGCTCCCCGCTGGCCGGCAGCACCAGGCGGTGGGTGAGGACCACGGGCCGTTTCGTGCCGTGCCTGCTGCCGTGCAAGGCGTTGCCTAACGCGGCGCGCAGGCCGGCGCGGTCATCCGGATGCACCAGGGCCATGAACCAGGTCATCGTCGTCTCCACCTCGCCCGGCCGCACGCCCAGGATGCGGCACAATTCGTCCGAACACACCAGCGTGTCCGTCTCATCCAGCTTGCGCTGCCAGTGGCCCACGCCGGCGATGCGCTGCGCCACGGCCAGGATGGCGTGGCTCTCGCCCAGCTCCTCCGCCTGCCGCGCCACCGCCCGGCTCAGCCGCCGCTGGCGCTGCAGGCCCCACCAGGTGAGCGCCAGCAGGAGCGCGAGCCCCGTGATCACCAGCAGCAGCACCTGCCCGGGGCTCAGCCGCTGCAGCTCATAATTGCCAAACCATTTGTGCCGGATCACCTTCAGGCGGCCGTCGTCGCGCATGGCCACCAGCGCATCGTTCAGCCGTGCCAGCGCCTCGTGCTCGCCGTGCAGCAGGGAAAAGCCGCAGCGCCGGGTGTAATCCTTCGGCAGCGGCGCCAGCAGGGCCACCTTGCCGTTCACATTCAACCGAGGCAGGACGGCCAGGCCCACCAGGCGCGGCATCAGCGCCAGATCGTTGGCGCCCGTGGCCACGGAGCGCAGCGCCTCCTCCGGCGAAAGCACCGCGATCTGGCCGTCGGGCACGCCGTAGCGCAGCGCGTACTTGCGGCCCCAGCCCGGAATCACCGCGATGCGCGCCGTTTTCAGCTTGGGCGAATCCACCGACAGCACGGGCGAGCCGGCGGGGCGGGCGAAGATCGCCCCCTCCATCTCCATGTAGGGCACGGACGAGGTGCCGTGATTGGTGAGTGACTGTGAGATAAAGGGGCGCAGGTCCAGCAGATCGCTGCGGAAGCTCACCTCCACCTCCTCCGTCGGCATCGGCTTCTCCTCGATTTCCAGGTCCGCGTCCTGTGCCGCCGCCCGCAGCACCTCCACCGCAAAGCCCGTCGGGCGGCCCTCGGCGTCCAGGAACGAGATCGGGTACAGGTCCGTGGGCAGGCCCGCCCTCAAGGTCAGCCGCCGCGGCTCCGGGTTCGCCCCGGGCTCAACCTCAACCTGGGCTTGAGCCGGTGCCGGTGCCGGCGTCGGGGTCAGCGCCGGCAGCATCGTCACGCCCGCCAGCCAGGCCGCCGCCAGGGCACGCCAGCCCATGCCGCCGACGGCGCGGCGGCAGAAGAAGGTGATGGAAAGGCAGGAGCGCATCGCAGGCATCAAGGGCTACGGGGCGCTGGCTCCAGCGCAAGCACAGGGTTGAACGACGGTCATTGACAGAGCTTGGAGCAGGGTTGGGTGGGTGCCAAGTATGGACATCTTAGCGAAATCCCGCCTCATGGCGAGTGCGGTCTTATGAAAAATGCGATGTGACTAGGTTAATCTTCCCGATTTCAATCACAACCCTCCCGGTTGAGGGGGGAATGCCCGGAGGGAGGCCGGTGCCTTGATGCCCGCGCCTTCCAGTCGCCGGGTGGCTCCGTGGGAACATGCGGTGCAACGCCAGCGAGGGAAGGTGTGCGCGCCCCGTGTTCGCGGTTGGAGTACAGACTTTAGTCTGCCGGGGTGGCGCAGCATTCATGACCCTGGCTCTTCGCTTCCTCGTGCAGGTGAACACAGGCCAGGTGTGCGTGGCCGGCTTTCGTGGAATGAGCAGGGCCGGAAGAAACCTTCCGCCGTGCCGCAGACTAAAGTCTGTACTCCAGCCGCTGTGCCAGGCCTGGGGCGGTGAACATTGGGCAACGCTCTTCGGAGCCGCTGATGCCCGAACCGCCCCGCGTCCCGTGTTCGCGGTTGGAATACAGACTTTAGTCTGCCGGGGTGGCGCAGCATTCATCAGGCACAGCTCCGTGACTTTCCCGGAGCGGGGAACACAGGTCAGGTGTGCGTGGCCGCCTTTCGTGGAATGAGCAGGGCCGGGAGAAACCTTCCGCCGTGCCGCAGACTAAAGTCTGTACTCCAGCCGCTGTGCCAGGCCTGGGGTGGTGAAGAGCGGCGAAAGGCGGCAAAATCATCACCACAGGGCCCTGGTTGCTCGCATTGGGATTGCAATGCGCAGGCAAATCGGGCAACAATGGTGTCAGCGCGACGTTTTTTATGGAGCCAGCAGCCCGTCGGTCGGGACCAGGCCGCCATTTTCACCCCCGAAGAAAAGCCCCTCACCAACGATTCCCCAGGAAATCCCCCGGCTGTGACGCGCGTATCCCTTTTGCCGTTCTCACGGATGGCAATGTCAAACGAACCACAAACAAACAAACTGATCCATACCATGAAGACCATCCTCCTGCTCACCGTCGCCCTTGGCATGTTCACCCTTCCCGTCACCTCCAAGGCCTGCGATTGCGGTGGCAAGGAAAAGTGCGCCAAGTGCTGCGGTGACAAGTGCAAGGATTGCACCAAGGATTGCTGCAAGAAGTAGTCACACCTCCGGAAGGCCGCGCTCCTTACCGGGGGGCGCGGCCTTTTTCATGCCCTGGGGGATCGGTCGCGCAGCGCCCTGGCAAAGTGGCTCACGCCGCCCCCGGCGTGAAATCGAACACAAATGCGCGCAGCGCCAAGCTCTGGATTGGGAGGCCTGGCATTTCCCGAGCGCAGGGCAGCGGAGCATGGCGCTGCGCGCGATGGTTTTTGAGCCCCGCCCGGTCGAGGGCGACGTCTGCCACATGGGGCATTGCCTGCCGCTACTTCCCCTCGATCAGGCCGCCGCCGGCTCCCGGGACCAGGCCTTGCAGCTCGCCGCTGCCTTGCAGGATCACGGCGCGCAGGGCGGAGGATTGCACGCGCGGCACGGCGCCGCTGTCATTGATCTGAAGCACGGAGCCGGTGACCAGCCCGGTGCTTGTGTTGACGCCGAGGAACACGCGCGGATTAACAAAGGACAGCGTGTTCACCCGGTTGTCCGCACCCCAGTAGGCGGTGCCGCTGAAGTGGGTGAACCCGGAGGTGGTGAGGCTGAAGGTGAAGGCGCCGTCCTCAGGCAGGCCGGGCAGGGCGCGCACCCCGGGCCGGGGCGCGGTGTAGCGCTGGCCGTTGAAGACCAGAGGGGTGATGGAGTCATCAAAAGGAGAGACCAGGGTGGCGGTGCCGGAGAGGTCCTGGTGGTTCACGGGCGTGCTGTTGAACTGGAGGTCGCCCGAGAAGCCGCCCACCACGCCGCTGTGCGGGCCGGGCGCATACTGGAGCAGGTGGAAGGGCGCGTGGCTGGCGCCGGAGGTGGTGCCGGGCACCGGGCTCAGGGTGCTGGCAAGGGTGAAGGCGCTGCCATCCATCAGCGTCCCGGCCATGGTGAGGCCGCCGCTGGCGCCCACTTGCACGGTGGCCTCGCCGGCGCCATACCAGACCTCGCCGGAGTAGGTTGCCCCCATCACGCTGGTGTAGCGCCCGGCAAAGGGCGCGGGTCGCGCCGCGCTGTAGCCCTGGGGCGGGGCCTCGGCATCGCCGGAGCCGAAGTTCACAATGTCGGTGCCCCTCTGCACGCTGAACAGCAGGCGCTGGCCGCCTTCGCTGCTGTTGAGGCTCAGCAGCAGCGAGTTGTGGTCGAGGCTCACGCCGGCATTGCCGGAGGAGTCGAAGGCGGCGCTGAACGGGTAGCTCGTGTGATCCATGTAGAGCCTGCCGGTCACCACGCCATGCGGCTTCGCGGTGCTGACCGTGGCGGTGACGAAGGCGGGGGCGGAGGGCAGCAGCGTGGGGGGAAAGGTGATCACGGACTGAAAATGCGCGGCACGCGGCGTGAAGGGCACGCTGTTCCTAATGTAAAAGGCGCGCGGGGGCAGGGCGGGGTTGATCATCGCATTGCCCTGCACGCAGGCGATTGTCACGGTCAGGGTGCGCCGCACTTCATGCACCTTGTGGATGTAGGTGGGGATGCGGATGGTCTGGTAGGCCGGGCCCCCGGCCGGGAAGACGATTGTCTGCGGCGTGGCGTCGAAATCCACGCCCGGCACCGCCGCGCAACTGCCACCGTAGCTGTTCGGATGGGTGTAGCCCACGGGGGTGACGACCAGGGTGGTGGCGGCGCTGATATCCCCCAGGCGCTGGAAGGCCACCTGCAGGCTGGCGCCCTCGTTCACCGTGGACGACACGGAGGTGCTCACCATGCTGCCTTCCGCCCAGTTCAGATCGAATGCGCCGGCCGCCGTGCCGGGGTTCGAGACGCAGACGCGAAGGGGGAGGTCGATCGGGTTGTTGAACGTGCAGCGCCATACGCCAGCGGCGGCATCCCGGAAGGTGGGCGCCACCGGGGTGAGCCGGCCCGCCAGCGAGGCGCCGCTGTACACCTGCACATAACCCTGCGCGCAGGTGAGGCTGACCGGGGTCTGTCTGGCGCTGCCTGGAAACAGGTACCACACGCTGGCGGTGGCGGCGGGCTGCCCGTGCACCGGCTCGTAAATCTCCAGCCCGGCCCCGGCGGTGGAGCCATGGATCGTGCCGCCCACCACCTGCCAGCCGGTGGAAGCACCGGAGGTGGTCACGGGCAGGGGAAAAGCGCTGGCGAAGGCATCGTTGTTCGTGATCGCGACCACCGCCCGGCTGGTGGCGCCCAGCGTCCACGGTGCGGCCGGGGTTGAAAGGGTCACGGTGAAGCCGGGCGCGGGGTGGGCCGCGGCCTCCCCGGCGTGAAGGGTCACCGGGATGGTGAGGGTGCGGCTGGTGTCGCCGGCCGCGAAGGCCACGCCGCCGGGCGTGCCGTCGTAATCCACGCCCGCCACGGCCGTGCCGTCCTGCAGGGTGTAGGAAACTGTCACCGGCTGTGAGGTGTCACCCGTGCGGGTGACGGTGAGGGTGGCGCCGCCCGCGGTTTGAAAGGCGGTGTACGCAGCCTGGTCGAACTGCACCGCATCCCCCGGCGTCTGCGCCCTGGCCGCCGTCACGCCCGCCGCCAGGAACAGCAGCAGCCCCCATGGCAGAATCCCGCGCAGGCAGGTTGAGAAAAGCTGACCAGGAAGTTTTTGCACGACGGGTGGATCGTAGGGCATCCGCAGGGGTTTGCACATTACCATTTGGTTATATTGACGGGCATGGGATGGAAGGCGGCTCATGCAAAGTGGCTCACGCCGCCCCCGGCGTGAA
>CAINXC010000120.1 GCA_903854655.1 uncultured Verrucomicrobiota bacterium
GCGGATAGCTCGTTGCTCATTATTTATCTAAGACATCTTAAATAACGCCAGATCAAGCCTTCGACGAGCATTTGCGCCTTTTTCCCCTGATGGCATTGGACTTTAGTCGGTACTCCAGCCGCGCTCTCCAGGCACAGAGGGTTCAACTCCTCGTGGCATCGCTGCCGAACGGCTCACGATCCAGACCCTCCCCGTCTCATCCGTTCTGGCAGGATGCCCAGGGGGGTTGCCAGCGGCTATGGGGTATTGCCCTCATTCGTCAACCTATTTTGAAGACTCATTTCAAAATGAATGAATAATGAGCCAGAGGAACGGGTCAAAACAGGCGAGAACATCATTCACTTAACCACCACAATACTATGAAAACTCTGATCACACTTCTTGCCTGCATCGGTCTGCTGGCCGCCGCTCCCACCGCCAGCGCGCGCGATTTCCATCACCACGGCGTTGTCGTCCATCGCGGCGGCTACGGCTACGGCTACGGCTACCGCCACGGCGGCGTGGGCTTCTACCCCGGCATTGGAATCGGCGTGTCGCCGTATTACGGCTACCCGGCTTACGGCTCGTATTATGACCCCTATTACGATGGCGGTTATTACGGCGGCGTGGGCGTCTACGCCGCACCCGGCTATTACTACTCCGGCGGCCATCGCTACTACCGTGGCGGTGGATCCAGCCGAGGTCATTCCTTCCATGGCAGCAGCCACCATCATCATTGATATTGGTACGCCTGAGTCATCGCCACGGCGGTGATCCGGGAGACGCCGGGCGGGGATTTCCCTGCCCGGCTTTTTTGTGTTTTCTCCAGACCCTCAAGCACCGAAGGCACGCCATCCGGAAGAAGCGGTTGCAAAACTCCGCTGCTGACGTAAGATGAAGTCGCCCGGAGTGGCTTTCGATGTTTTATAACGTCTTCATTCAGCGACACTGACGTCGCTGTCGCCTGCCCAACGCGGGTTGCGGGACATGGTTCCCGAGCCCGAGGGCTGACCGGCTTGCCGCAGCATCGGGTGCATACACCCAGATATTCCATCATGGAAGACAAGATAGTTAAAGTGCTCGGTCGCGCCGATTATGCGCCGTCGAACGTCCCGGAGCTGATTCAACGGCTCGGCCTGCGTCCCAATCAGCAGCAGGAGCTTCAGCAGGCTCTGCAGAGGCTTGAAGCCAGGGGACAAATCCTGCGAACCAAAGGCAACCGTTACATCACCGCCCGTGAGGCCGACCTGGTGCCGGGCGTGATTTCGATCAACCGCCAGGGCAAGGGTTTCCTCCAGCCCGATGAAGCAGGGATGGCGGAAATCGTCGTTCCGGAGTCCGCCACCGCCACCGCGCTGAACGGCGACCGCGTGCTGGTGCGCCGCGAAGTGAAGCCGCAGGGCCTGCGCCCGGCCCCCAAGGCGAAGCCTGGCGCCGAGCCCGAAGCCACAGGCCAGGTGGTGCGCGTGCTGGAGCGCAAGCGCTCGCAGTTCGTCGGCACGCTGCAACGCAGCAAGCAGTTCCTGTTCGTGATTCCGGATGATCCGCGCATCCCTCACAGCATCTACGTTCCCGAGCCGCGCGACGTGGGCCGCAAGCCGCAGATTGGCGACAAGGTCGTGGTCGAGATCCTGCAATGGGAGTCGCGCCAGACGAATCCCGAAGGCGAGATCATCGAGGTGCTGGGCGCGCCGGACGAGGAGGGCGTGGACATGCTCTCCGTGCTGCGCAACTACGACCTGCCGCTGCACTTCCCCAAGGCGGTGCTGCACGAGGCGCACACCATCACCAAATCGCGCTCGCTCACCGACGCCAGCGCCGAGGACATGCACGGACGCACCGACTGCCGCGACCACCTGGTGATCACCATTGATCCGGACGACGCGAAGGACTTCGACGACGCCATCTGCCTGCAGCGCGTGTCCGCAGACCGCGTCAGGCTCTGGGTTCACATCGCCGATGTCTCACATTATGTGAAATCTGGGAGCCCGCTGGACGTCGAGGCGCGCAAGCGCGGCAACTCCACCTATCTGGTGGACCGCGTGATCCCCATGCTGCCCGAGGCCCTGAGCAACGAGCTGTGCTCCCTGAAGCCCGACGTGGACCGCCTGACCAAGTGCGTCGAGTTCCTGCTCAGCGGCACGGGCGAGGTGCTGGAGACCAAGTTTTACCCGGCGGCGATCCGCTCCAAACGCCGCTTCACCTACCAGGAAGTGCTCGCGCGCCTGCAGCAGCCGCCGGTCCTGGACGATCCCATCGAGGCCATGCTGCACGAGGCCCATGCCATGGCCCAGCACATCCGCCGCGCGCGGTTCAAGAACGGCTCGCTCGACCTGGACTTCCCGGAGAACAAGATTCGGCTGGATGAACAAGGGAAGGTGCTGCGGATCGAGCGCACCGAAAACGATGTCTCACATCAGCTCATTGAAGAGTACATGCTGCTGGCCAACGAGGCCGTGGCGGGCCGTCTCATGGGCCTGAACCGCCCGGCGGTGTACCGCGTACACGAGGCGCCCAAGTCGCAGCGCCTGCAGCAGTACCGCGAGGACGTGCTGGGCCACCGCATCCCCTGCGGCAACCTGACCCTGCGCCCGGAGGTGCAGAAGCTGCTGGAGCGCTTCCGCACGCTGGCCATCGGCCCCGCTCTCAAGATCGGCTTCCTGCGCTCGCTGATGCGGGCCCGCTACGCGGTGGAACCCCTGGGCCACTACGGCCTGGCGAAGACCAAGTACGCCCACTTCACCTCGCCCATCCGCCGCTACGCCGACCTGGTCGTGCATCGCGCGCTGTTCGACAAGAAGGCCGCCATCACCGCCCTGCTCAAGGAAACCGCCGAGCACCTTTCCCTCACCGAGCGCAACTCCGCAGATGCGGAGCGCGACAGCAAGGAGGTGAAGCTTTACGCCTATCTCAAGGCGCAGCTCGAATCCGGCGAGCTCCAGACCTACCCCGCGCTGGTGACCGATGTGAGGAACTTCGGCTTCTTCGTGGACGTGCCTACACTGGGCATGAGCGGTCTCGTGCACCTCTCCTCCATCCCCAACGAGTTCTTCGTCTTCGATCCCGCCCGCAGCGAGCTGACCGGCCGCCCCAGCCGTCGCGTGATCAAGCTGGGCGACAATCTCGACGTGCATGTCTGGCGCGTGGACAGCTTCAAGAAGCAGGTGGATTTCCAACTGGCCGGCATGGAAGGCGGCACAAAGCCCGCAGGCAGGCCGCACGAAGGCGCACGCCGCAGCCCCGCATCCAGCAAGCGGGGAAGGTCGAGGCAGGAGCCCGCAAAGGCGCAGAAAAAGCGCGGCGGCCCGAGAGAGAAAAGCCGCAGGTGAAGACCGGAGGGCCACGGGTTCAGGCAAAGATTCCCCCCTCTCGCAACGATTATCCTTCCATGATGATTGAACCCAGTGTTTCAGAAGCCGCCACCCGCCGGGCCTTCCTGAAGTCCCTCAGCGCCTCCACCCTCGCGGCCTTGATGGCCAATGAGCCGCGCGTGCTGGCCAGCGGCAAGGTCGATCAGCCCCGGCCCAAGGCCGATTGCTGCATCGTGCTCTGGATGGCCGGCGGCATGGCCGCGCCGGACACCTGGGACCCGAAGCGTTACCTGCCTTTCGAAGTGGGTCTGCCAGTGGAGAAGATCCTGAGCACCTTCCCCGCCATCGACACGGTGGTGGACAACATCAAGCTCACCCAGGGCCTGGAGCATGTGGCGAAGGTGATGGACCGCGCCACTCTGATCCGCAGCGCCGTGCAGCCCGATCTTGGCAGCATCCTGCACAGCCGCCACCAGTACCACTGGCACACCGGCTACGTGCCGCCGCAAACCGTCGCCGCCCCCCACATCGGCGCCTGGATGGCCAAGGTGCTGGGGCCGCGCAACCCGGTCATTCCGCCCTTCATCAACATCGGCCAGCGGCTGGAAGGCGTGGGCGAGCAGGAGGAGCTGAAGGCCTTCACCACCGGCGGTTTCTTCGGCAGCGAGTTCGGCCCCTTCAACCTCCCCTACCCCGACGATGCCGCGCATTCCGTGCGACCGCCGGAAGGCATGGACACCGGCCGCTTCACCAACCGCTACAAGGCCTACCGCAAACTCATCGACGCCAGCCCGCAGCGTGAGTTCATGAGCGACTACCAGCAGGAATCCATGCTGCGCAGCATGGACAACGCGCAGCGCCTGCTCAGCAGCAAGGAGAAGGACGCCTTCGACATCTCGACCGAGAAGAAGGAAACGCTCGATGCCTACGGCGACACGCGTTTTGGTCGTGGCTGCCTGCTCGCCCGCCGGCTGGTGGAAGCCGGCGCCCGCTACCTGGAAGTCACCACCGAATACGTGCCCTTCCTGCACTGGGACACGCATGAAAACGGCCACACCACCGCCGAGCGCATGTAGGGCGAGATCGACCGCCCCATCGCCCGGCTGGTGCTGGAGCTTGAGGAGCGCGGCCTGCTCGACCGCACCCTCATTGTCATCGCCAGCGAGTTCAGCCGCGACATGATGATCGAAGGCGTGCCCGGCAGCGAGGCCCGCGATCAGAGCCGCGCCAAGACCGACAAACTGGCCGACATGAAGCACTACGGCCTGCACCGCCACTTCACCGGCGGCACCAGCGTGGTCATCTTCGGCGGCGGGACGAAGAAGGGATACATCCACGGTGCGACCGCCGATGAGCGCCCTCTCATTGCTATCAAGGACCCGGTGAGCATCTCCGATCTGCACGCCACCCTCTTCACCGCCATGGGCGTGAGCCCCAAGACCGTGTTCGACATCGAGAAGCGCCCGTTCTACGCCACCGTGGACGGCAAGGGCCAGGCTGTGACGGACTTGTTTGCGTAGCCCTACTCCACCACCGTCCGCACCGTTCTTCCCGGGCCCATGAGGTCATCCTTCTGCAGCCCGGTGAGGCGGTGGAGGCCGATCATGAATCCTCTCAGCACCACCATCATCGCCACCAGCATCGGCGCGCCGATGATCAGCGTGCCGCCCCAGTTGAGCGTGCCGATGCCCTGCACATAGGCCTCGCTGCCGGGCTCCTTGCCGCCCAGCAGGTACATGGCGAGGGCAAAATTCAGCGCGGCGGAAAGCAGCATGGAGGCGCCCATGCCCCAGGAGGCCCGCAGCAGCAGGGCGTCGAATCCCATCAGCTTGGAGGCGGTGTCGAGGGACTCACGCACCGCCCGCTCATTCAGCAGGTGCGGCGCAAACAGCATCGCGGAAATCATCGGCTTTCCCCAGCGGTGGCTCAGCGGAAAAGCCAGCCCGATGAGCACCGGCACGCTGATCTCCTTGATGCCGAACCAGAAGGCGTCCAGCTTCAGCAGCCCCAGCCCGCCCGTCACCACCACCGCGAGCAGGCCCAGGATCGAAAAGAAGTTCAGCCCGGCCTTGGTGACCCAGCAGTACACGCCAAAGCTCAGCGGCAGCAGGCTGGAGACCACCAGCGCCCAGAACGGCCCCAGTCGCGCGGGCTCGCTCAGCCACTCCAGCGCTGCGGAGGGCAGCACGACGGTGAGCAGCAGGTCGGCAAGCGGGTGCGGTTGTTTGGCAGGTGTCATCACGGCCTGCTGCTGCCGCGAAATCAGCCCGAAGTCAACCGGGATGCCTTCGACAGCAAAGCGCCGAGCGCAGCGGATTCTTCCAGGTCAGGAACGGCACAGGCACCATCAATCACCTGAACAGAATTTACTCGAAATAAATTTCATAAGCACCTTTCTTGAGATTGACCAAATAAATAATTTACATCACGGTCACCTAACCGCCGGTATGCCGCGACTTCGGTGCTCCCCTCCCTCCCGCTTATGAAAACAACGATGCTTCGCAGCCTCGCGCTGCTTCTCATGCTTAGCCCCCTCATCGTGCGCGCGACCACGCCGCCCGCCAACGACAAATTCGCCGGTGCCACCGCCCTCAGCGGCCAGGTGGTCACCCTTGCCCAGCAAAGCGGCGCCGCCGCCACGGCCGAGGCCCTTGATCCCTACATCGGCGGGATCAAGCCCACGCACAGCGTCTGGTATCGGTTCGACTCGATCAACAGAGCCATCAGCATCAGCAACAACCACGTCATCGTCAATCACCTCGCCGGCGCGAACATCGGCCTCTTTGAGCTTGGCGACGCCGACGGCGGCGCAGGCTCTCTGTACCTGGTGCAGCAGGTGACCAACGCCGCCGCCGGCACGGACACCCTCACCTTCGAAACAGCATTCCCGCAGCGGTACTATGTCTGCGTGGACACCCCCGGCATCTTCAGCATCACCCTGCAGCAGCCCGGCCAGAACAACGATTTCTTTGCCGACGCCCAGGTGATCACGGGTTCGGTGGGCAGCACCACAGGCAGCAATCTGAACTGCACCGACACGGGCGACACTCCTCCAGACAACTTCGACGCCCAAAACAGTGTGTGGTACACCTGGGTCGCCCCCGCCACCGCCGCCGTGGTTTTCAACACCAACTTCAGCTACCTCTATCTGGGTCGCTACCACAGCACCGCAATGGCGGTGTACACCGGCGGCAGCCTGGCCACGCTCGCGCTCGTGACTTCCGATTACAGCAGCGGCACCGGCGACAACTACGGCAGCAACAGCCGTGTTTCTTTCAATGCCACCGCCGGAACCACATATCACATCCGGGTGGGCACTTACAGCGGAGGAGAAGACGGCAATTTTAACCTGGA
>CAINXC010000121.1 GCA_903854655.1 uncultured Verrucomicrobiota bacterium
AAGGAGCCCATCGAGTTCCCCCTCAACCGAGTGATCGCCGGCTGGACCGAAGGCGTGCAGCTCATGTCCGAAGGCGCGAAATTTCGCTTCTTCATCCCCTCCAAGCTGGCCTATGGCACGCGTGGCGCCGGCCGCGACATCGGCCCGAATGAGGCGCTGATCTTTGAGGTGGAGCTGTTGGAAGTGAAGTAAAGATTCAAGACGGCAAGATCCAAGATTCAAGAGCTGAAAGCGACCGTTCACGCTCGCTTTCAGGTCAGATCTTGGATCTTCAATCTTGAAATCTTGGATCTTATTTCACCACCGGCGTGAGCACAACGTTACGGTAGTCAATATTGGTGTGGTCGCCCTGCAAGAACAGGGGGCCGGGCTTCATTTCGTCGCTGGTCAGGGCACCGCCGGTGCAGCCAAGCACGGGCTGGTTGTCGATGATCTTCTGGCCGTTGAGGATGACGGTCACGTGGCGGTCCACCAGCGTGATATCAAAGGTCTGCCATTCGCCAATCGGCTTCTCGGCCGCTACAGACGGGGTGATGCGGCTGTAGAGGGCGCCCATGTTGTGCGGGTCCAGCGCCTTGCCGAAGGTTTCTGCAACCTGGATTTCATAGATGCCGCGCAGGTAGATGCCGCTGTTGCTGTCCTTTTGGGTGCGAGTCTCCAGCTTGATGTTGAAGTCCTCGAACTCTTTGTCGGTGCGCAGGTTGCCGAAGTGCTTGCCCTTTTCGACACGGTTCTGAAGCACGCCATCGACGACGCTCCAGCCGTTGTCGGAGTCAGGCTTGACCAGCCGCCAGCCGCTGAGGTCCTTGCCATTGAAGAGCTGGATCGGGTCGCCAAACTTCACTTTGGAGAGATCGGGCGCAGCAGGCACCGGCGGGATGCGGTGACCGGTGAACTCGGCCTTGCCAAATTCCTTGCCGTCGGCCTTGGCCTTCACCGTAGTCAGCACCAAATCATCGCCTGTCGCCGCAGCGGTAATGGTTTCAGTGACTTGTTCCTCGGCATTGGTTTTGGCGTTCTTTGCCTTGGAGATGCGGGTGACGACGAGCTTGTCGCCATCGACCTTGACGCCCTGCACCGGCAGCACGCTGCCGCCGCCCCAGAGAATGCTGCCGCTAAGAGCGCCGCCCTTGTCCTCCACGCCCAGCCAGCCCGCGCCGCCACCAGGAATGGTCAGCGCCCAGCGGCCAATATAAGGATTGTCCGCGAAGGCGGTGATGCTGCTGCCGCTGAGGAGCACGAGGGCGAGGAGACGAAGACGGGATAGGGATGGTCGGGTCATAGAGGTGATGATCAAGAACGTGCCGGTCGCTGGCAACTTTCGATTTTCGGGATGCAGCCTCGCCTGCCCGCTGCTAGGCTTGAAGGCTCATGCCTGATCTTTCCGCCCCTTCTCATGACCATTGACAACCAAGCCCCCCTGGGCGTTTTCGATTCCGGCGTTGGCGGGCTTACGGTCGTGCGGGCGCTGCGCGAAATGCTGCCCAACGAGTCCATCATTTACCTGGGCGACACCGCGCGCCTGCCGTATGGGTCGAAATCGCCGGACACCATCCGGCGTTTCGCGGTGGAAGACACGCAGTTCCTGGTGGATCACCACGTCAAGGCGGTGGTGGTGGCCTGCAACACCGCGACCGCCCATGCGCTGCCACATCTGCAAAAGACCTTTCGCATGCCGGTCATCGGCGTTGTGGAGCCAGGGGTGGAGGCTACGCTGGCGGACACCGCGACCCAGCGCGTGGGCATCATGGCCACGGCAGGCACCATTCGGAGCTGCGCCTACCAGCACGCGATTGCAATGCAGCGGCCGGATGTGATCACGGAAGGCAAGGCAACGCCCCTGCTGGTGCCCTTCATCGAAGAGGGCTGGATTGATCACCCGGCCCTTGAGCTTGTCCTGCGGGAGTATCTGAAGCCCATGCTCGACCATGGCATCGACACGCTGGTGCTGGGCTGCACCCACTATCCTCTCCTCATGCCGGTGCTCAAGCGCATGCTCGGCAACAAGGTGCGGCTGGTGGATTCCGCCAGCACCTGCGCCGCCCACACGAAGCGCATGCTGGAAGCCGAAAACCTGCTGCGCACGTCCAAGGCCAGGCCGGTCCTTGAAATCCACCTCACCGACTACTCCGAGCAGTTCGAGGCCCTTGCCCACCGCTTCCTGGGCTACGAGTTCGGCAAGATCAAGAAGGCCGTCCTCTGACAGCACCAAACAAAACTGCCCCCTCCCGGGTCACGGGAGGGGGCAGGCAGAGGCTCGAACTATCGGATCGAGAGAGACTATTGAGCCGAGAGGGTTACACCACCGCTCTCAGGATGCGCATCCGCGACCCTGTTGCTGATGAAGTAGCCGTAGCCGCCTTGGTTTGCGCCTTTCTGGAGCATGATGCCCTTGTAAGTGGGCTTGACTGTCGAAGGCGATGTCCAGTTTGGCGCGAACCAACCGGAGAAACTGCCGCCGGTGCCAATGACCAGCGAAAGGCTGGCGCTGGTGCTCCCCACGTATGAAACCGCGTTGCCCGAGATGTTAAACAAGGTGATCGGGATCGTGCTTGGCAGATTCCCGTCAGCGAACACAATTCTGGCGTTGCCGTTGGTTGGGTCGGTGGCTGCAAGGCCAAGCGTTGACTGGGCCGTTCTGGCGCCGGCGTAAAGGCTGCCCACCAGATTGATTGTGACGCCATTCGGCCATCCGGCAGTGTACAAGGCGGAACCTGCGGCCGCAGGGCGAATCCACAGAAGGTTCGTTCCCAAGACATCGCTGTCAGATTGAGTGGCATCAAAAACCAGCGTGCCGCCAAAGGCGCCCAGCTTGGTGCTGTTTGCGGGCGTCACCAACTGCACAAAGAAGGGGCACGTCTGGCTGTCCACCATCGCTGAAGTGGTGGTGAAGGCCATCCCATCGGCCAGCGTGCCGGCAATGGTCACAATGCCGGTGTTGGTGAGCGTGATGGTGCCGATGCCATCCCCCTGAGGATACGTTGATGTGTCTTTGGAGGGGGTCTGGGCCTGAGTCGGCAGCACGAAGGTGAACACACCGGACGTGCTGAGGTTGAGCAAGCCTGAGCCTGAGGGCACCTTCCTGGCGGCGCTGTAGTAGCCACGCTTGGCCGTGCCTGTGCTGGTCACGAGGCCCTTGACTGACGTCATTGAGATCTGATCGTTGCCAAGCCCGGCATTGTAGCTCAGCGCCAGCGTGCGCCCGCCGGCTGTGGTAAATGTGGCGGCAAGGGTGCTCGCAGTGCCAAAGCTGGAGGAACCATCGCCGTAAAAGGTGGCAATGATCGTCGTGCTGGCGCCATCAATCGACAGCACGCCGGAAAAGGCGCCCGTGGCCGCGTTGAGTGTGCCGGTGAGGAAGCCCTCGGTGTTGATGCTTGGGGTGCCTCCGCCGCTGACGTTCAGCGGGCCGTAGAAAGATGTGGTCTTACCGGTCGCTCCACCAAAAGGTGAGGCGATATAATTGGCGGTCACACTGGTAGGGTCAGAGGGCATGTTGAAGCTGGCCGTATTGCCCACAGTTGTTGCGCCGGATGGCAGGCCGGACCAGCCATCGAAGGCATAGCCAGAGTAAGCGACAGCCGTCAGAACCACCGGGGCGGCCGGCACTACCAGGCAAGATTTTGGGTTGACGTTCGCTGTGACCGGAAGCATGGGGCCCACGCTATGGCTGGGGGTCGCCGCCACCGTGACGATACCGGCCGTATCGGGCCTCGTCGAGATCCCCGAAGGAACGCTCCGGGTGATCGACAGGCTCACGCCACCCGTCAAAGTGAAGTTGCGGGGGACGGAGGTGACGTTGCCGCGAAGATCGTAGGCGGCGATCGACAGCGTGTTCGAGCCCAGATAGGGCGCGAAGGTGAGGGAGAACTGCACCGTCGTGCCGCTGACAGAACCCAGCACGGCCGGATAAGCGACTCCATTGGCGGTGACCGTCACCTTGGAAATGCCCCGGGCGTCATCGGCCGATCCGGTCACCGTCACAGTGGGATTGGACACAGCGTCGAGACTGGTCGTTGACACATCAGGATTGGTAACGTCCACAGTCGGTTTCGTGGTGTCATTGGCCAGAATCTCGACTGTGGTGGTGGTGATGGCGCCCAGCGTGGCGGTCAAGGAGGGGTCGCTGAGGGTGGCGGTGAACTGCATGTTAGGCACCGTTCCTGTCTTGGGGCTGAGTGTGACAGGGACATTCTTGCTGATCTGCCCGGCGGCGAAGCTCACTGTGGTGGCCGCACCTGTAAGATTGGTATAATCAACACCGGCCGTGGCGCCGGTGAATGGCGGGAAAGCGTTGTCGGTGCCGTCAGCAGTATTGATGACCACGGTCTGGGCCTGGGTTGTAACCGCCCTGTTGACGACGAGGTTCACCGTCCTTGCGCCTTGGTCCACGACGTAAGTAGGCGCGCTGAACGTGATCGCGCTCGGGGGCACCGACGACGCTGACAAAGTGAGCGAGAAGGTTGGATGGGTTGCGTCATTGCTTGGAATTACCAAAGTCGCGACGCGCGTGCCAAAAGTGACCGGATTTAATTCCACTGTGAACGTTGTTTGCGTGCCGGCAGCGACGCTTGAGCTCATGCCGGAGGTGTTCACCGTGAATTCGGAGGAGAACTTGCTAACAGTGACGCTGGGGGTGCCAAGGCTGAGCGCGGCAGTGCCCGTGTTTTTGACGATGACCGTCTGAATGGCGCCTGCCCCATTTCCAACGTTGCCGAAGCTGATGTATCCGGTGCCGGAGACAAGATTGGTGCCGGGAACGGACTGCACGGCAATCGTGGGAGCCAGTGAGTTGAAGCCTACATCAGCGCTGAACACCGTGCCTGCGTCATTGGCGCCGCCAGCATAAGCTGTTCCATGCAGAAGGCCGTCCGTTCCTACGATCAGGTCGCCGATGGGGTTGGCTCCCTGCGGGTCGGACGCACCTTCAAAATTGATCAAAGCGGTGAGCGAACCGCCAGGCGTGACCTTGAAGAGCGTGCCCAGACCGAATGTGCCACCAGCGTATGACAGGCCGTAGAAATTGTTGTCGGGCCCTTGAACAAGCGCTCCGTTTGGTTGAGTGCCGGAGCCGGTGGTCATGTTGGCCACGAGGCTCAAAGTTCCACCAGTAGTGATTTTGAATATGGTTCCGTGGCCGCTGTTGCCATGGGTCGTTGTGCCGTAGAGACTGCCGTCGCTGCCCTGAATCAAGGAGCCCGTGGGAGCCCCGTAACTCGTGCCATTAAATGACACAAGGCTGTTAATGGTGCCGTCGGAGGTAAGCTGGAACACCGTGCCGTTGTTCGAGGAACCGCCCATGTAGGTGGTTCCGTAAAAATTGCCGTCAGAAGCGAGGAGCAGGTGACTGTTTGGGCTGTTGCCATTGCTGCCTGAGAATTCAGCGAACTTGGCGACAGTGCTGCCATCCGTGCTCACTTGCACGATCGTGCCGTCGAAGGTGGTGCCACCACCAGCGCACGTTACGTAGAGGTTTCCGTCGTTCCCAAAGGCCAAACCGACCGGGCCTCCTCCGATCCCCGGGTCGGACTCCAAGAACGTGTACAAGACGGTGAGTGTGCCGTCCGTCGTCAACTTGAACACATTCCCGTCGGCAGGAATGCTGGCATCCCCGCAAATGCCGTAGAGAAGGTGGTCAGGACCTTCCAGCAGGGTGGCGAAAGGGGTGCCACCGTCGCCGTCGGCAATGCCCTGAAAGCTATAGACTACGGAGAATGTGCCAGAGGGCGTGACCTTGAAAACAGTGCCGTGGCCGTAGGTTCCGCCATTCCGGGCGCAACCGTAGAAATTACCATCGGAGTGTTGCAACAGACCGCGGACCGGCAACGAGCCATCGTTGGTGGGATCGAACGAATGCTGGGTTGTCAACGTGGCGACGGGGGTTGCCTGCAGCGCGCTTGCAGCCAGCAGGCCGGCTGACAGGACGAGGGAGGCCACAGAACGCACGAAACCGTTCCTGAAGGGAACAGTGGAGGGGTCTTTTGATCGATGAAGACAGAGCTTGGATTCGATGATGTTCATTGTTATTGGGCTTGAGTTGGCAGCGCACACTGACGATTTTGGGCAAGCCAAATTTTAACGCATTAACTATAATTACCATTTTTATAGGTTTTTGTAGGTTTGATTAGCCGACATTTGCCTTCTCCTAGTATTAAAGGCTCCCTTATCATTGTGAGCCGCCGCTTCTTCTCTGCTCCCCCTCCTTCTCCCGGCATACGGATTGCTTGCGCAGTCTCTTATTCTCTGCTCCCTGACCCCTTTTCCACACGTAGTACCTTTGAAACCCATGATGCGCTTTGCCACTCTCATCAAAAATCCCGCCGACTGGATGCGCGGCACTGGACCGCATTCGGACGTCGTGATGACGAGCCGGGTGAGGCTCGCGCGCAATCTGCGCGGCTATCCCTTTCCCGGCTGGAGCCAGGAGAAGCAGCGCACCGAGATGCTGGAAATGGCGCGACCGCTGGTCGAGGCGCTGCCCGAAATGAAGGATGGCTACAGCGAGGACTACGCCTCGCTGAGCAAGATCAGGAAACAAGTGCTGGTGGAGCGCCACATCATCAGCCGCGAGCATGCGGCGCGCTCCAGCGGCTGTGCCGTGGTGGTGGACCGCAAGCAAAATGTCTCCATCATGATCAATGAGGAGGATCATTTCCGCATGCAGGGCATTCGGCCGGGACTGGCGCTGCGCAGTGCGTTTGATCTGGTGGACAAGGTGGATTCCGAGCTCGAGGGCCAGATGCCTTATGCATTCGACTCGCGCCTGGGCTACCTCACCGCCTGCCCGACCAACCTCGGAACCGGCATGAGGGCTTCCGTGATGATGCATCTGCCCGCGCTTGTGCTGACAGACCAGGTGAGCCAGGTCATGAAGGCGGTGAACAAGATCGGCCTTGCGGTGCGCGGCCTCTATGGCGAGGGCACGGAGGCTCTGGGCAACTTGTTTCAGGTGTCCAACCAGCACACACTGGGCGAAAAGGAGAGTGAAATCATCCTGCAGATCGAAAAGGTGATCGAAAGCGTGGTGCGCTCGGAACAGAACGCCCGGCTCAAGCTGCGCGAAGACCACGCGACAATGCTGCATGACCAGGTGGGCCGTGCCTATGCGATTCTGCGCCACGCGCACATCTTGAATTCAAAAGAGGCGCTCAATCTGCTTTCGATGGTCCGGCTGGGCGCTGATCTGGATCTGATTCCGGACTGTGACCGCAGCATTCTGGACATGCTGCTGCTGGAAATTCAGCCGGCGCATCTGCAACTGCGCGCCCAGCGCGAGCTCACCCCGGAGGAGCGTGATGTGATGCGGGCGGAAATTACACGTCGCCGTTTGCATTCCGTCAACGGTCCCACTACCGTTTCGAAACTGGAACAAACGCCTGATTCGGAGGCCACCAAACCGGAGCAAAATGATGAATAACTTTACCCCACGCGCACAACAAGTCCTGGCTCTGGCCAGAAAGGAGGCGGACCGCTTCAATCACAACTACGTCGGCACCGAGCATATCCTGCTGGGCCTGATCAAGCTGGGGCAGGGGGTCGCCGTCAATGTGTTGCAGAAGCTGGGGCTCGACCTGGACACCGTGCGCATGCAGGTGGAGCAGCAGGTGGGCTCAGGCCCGGAAACCAAGATGGTGGGCAACATCCCCTACACCCCCAGGGTGAAGAAGGTGCTCGCCCTGGCCTCCAAGGAAGCCAAGCAGCTCAACCACAGCTACGTGGGCACGGAGCACATTCTGCTCGGCCTGCTGCGCGAGGGCGAGGGAGTTGCCGCCCAGGTGCTGCGCAATCTCGACATCAACCTCGACAAGGCCCGCAATGAAATCTTGCGTGAGCTTGATCCGAATTTCAGTTCGTCTGAAGGCGAGGAAGAAGAGGAAGAAGAGGAGACCGGCGGCCAGCCTGTGGCTCCTGGCAGGGGCAGCAAGGAGTCGAAGACCCCGGCCTTGAAAGCCTTCGGTCGTGACCTCACGGAACTGGCCTCCAAGAACGAGCTTGATCCTGTGATTGGTCGCGGGGAGGAAATCGCACGCGTGATCCAGATCCTGTGCCGCCGCACCAAGAACAACCCGGTGCTCATCGGCGAGGCCGGCGTGGGCAAGACGGCCATCGTGGAAGGTCTGGCCCAGGAAATCGCCAACGGCAACGTGCCTGAGATCCTGCGCGACAAGAAGGTGATCACCCTGGATCTCGCCTTGATGGTGGCCGGGACGAAGTATCGCGGCCAGTTCGAAGAGCGAATCAAGGCGGTGATGGATGAAATTCGCCGCACCAAGAACGTGATCTTGTTCATTGACGAACTGCACACCATCGTCGGTGCAGGTTCGGCGGAGGGTGCCATGGACGCCTCCAACATCATCAAGCCTGCCCTCAGTCGTGGCGAACTCCAATGCGTGGGAGCCACCACCCTCAACGAGTATCGCAAGTACATTGAAAAGGATGCCGCCCTTGAGCGCCGCTTCCAGACGGTGAAGGTTGAAGAGCCTTCCGTTGAGGATGCGATCAAGATTCTGCAGGGACTCAAGAGCAAGTACGAGATGCACCACAAGGCGCATTACTCGGACAAGGCCATTGAATCCGCCGTGCAGCTCAGCTCGCGCTACCTGCCCGCCCGTTTCCTGCCGGACAAGGCCATTGACATCATGGATGAAGCCGGTTCCAAGGCTCGCATCGGCGCCATGACGCGTCCGCCTGTGCTCAAGGAAATCGAAGGCGAGATTGATGGCATTCGCATCGAGAAGGAAACCTCCATCAAGGAGCAGGATTTCGAGAAGGCCGCCTCCCTGCGTGACCGCGAAAAGAACGCCAAGAAGCGCTACGACGACACCCTGGAGCAGTGGCGTGCCAACAACTCCGAACGCATCGTCGAGGTCGGCGAAGAGGAGATGATGTCCGTCGTCTCAAAGTGGACCGGCGTGCCGCTTCAGCGCATGGAGCAGGCCGAGACCGAGAAGCTGCTCAAGATGGAGGAAGAGCTCAAGAAGCGCGTGATCGGCCAGGAAGAGGCCGTCATCGCCATCAGCAAGGCGCTGCGCCGCTCGCGCGCCGATCTCAAGGATCCTCGCCGGCCGATTGGCTCGTTCGTGTTCCTTGGCCCGACGGGGGTCGGCAAGACCTTCCTGGCCAAAAACCTGGCGGAGTTCATGTTCGGCACCGCCGACGCCCTGATCCAGATCGACATGTCCGAGTACATGGAGAAGCACACCGCCAGCCGTTTGATTGGCGCACCTCCCGGCTACGTGGGCTATGAAGAAGGCGGCCAGCTTTCCGAGGCCGTGCGTCGCCGCCCATATTCCGTGGTGCTGTTCGATGAGATCGAAAAGGCCCATCCGGATGTGATGCACCTCATGCTGCAGATCCTGGAAGAAGGCACGGTGACCGACAATTTCGGCCGCAAGATCGACTTCCGAAACACGATCGTCATCATGACCTCCAATGTGGGGGCCGAAAGCATCAAGCGCCAGACCTCGCTCGGCTTCACCGCGATGACTCAGGACACCGCTGATCATGGCAACATGAAGGGCAAGGTCATGGACGCCGCGAAGAAGTGGTTCAAGCCGGAGTTCATCAACCGCCTGGATGAGATCGTGGTGTTCCGCATGCTGGAGAAGAGCGACCTGAACCGCATTGTTGATCTCGAAGTGACCAAGGTGTCCAACCGCCTGAAGAACAAGAAGATCATCATCCGTCTCGACGACGCGGCCCGCGAATTCCTCATGAAGGAAGGCTTTGACCCGCAGTATGGCGCACGCCCTATGCGCCGTGCCGTGGAGAAAAACATCGAAGACCCGCTCGCTGAACACCTGCTGCGCGGCGATGTGAAGGAAGGCGACTTCGTCACCGTCACGCTGGATGAAGAACTCAAGAAATTGAAGTTTGCGGCCCAAGGGCCCGACGAGGCTCCCGCTGTTGAAGCGGCTTCAACGGACGGCTAGCGTTCTCGCGACCCATGATTCCATTGCAAAGCCGGGCCGAATGGCCCGGCTTTTTTGCTTGTGGCGGCAGGCTTGAGACCGCATTGAATCGCCGCCCATGAAGTCCATTCTCTATTTTTGCCTGGCTGCGCTGTTCGAGATATCGGGTTGCTTCAGCTTTTGGGCCTGGCTTCGGGAGCACAAGAGCGGCTGGTGGGCGCTGCCCGGGGCGGTGGGCCTCGTTCTTTTCGCCTGCCTGCTCACCCGCGTCGAAGCCTCGTTCGCCGGGCGTGCCTATGCCGCCTATGGTGGCATTTATATCGCCGCATCCCTCTGCTGGCTTTGGGCGGTTGAGCATACCGCTCCAGACCGCTACGACATGTTGGGAGCCTGCCTGTGTCTGGTTGGCATGGGCGTCATCCTCTTTGCGCCGCGTGGCTGAGGTTTTCGACCGAAAGCCTGCCCTGGCACATCAGTGAATCACCACCAGTGCGATGGCGCTCATCATCAGCAGTGCTCCACAGAGGCGCCAGCGCATGACTGTTGCGCCCAGGTGGCGCTCGCGGTTGCCGAACCAGTGGCCGACTAGCCAGACGCAGGCGACTGTGAGGAGGCCGCGGGAGGCGTAAATGATGTTCGCGGAGGTGGCGCTGCCATGGATCGCCACGGTGCTGACAAAGAGAATGCTCTGCGTGCCGAGCAGGGCGGTGCCCAGCAGCAACCAGGGCCAGGCCTCGCGACGCACCGCGTGCAGCGGTGATTTGAAGAACGGGATGAGCGCGAAAGAGAAAGCCGCATTGATCCAGAAGATGATTGGAAGCAGGCGTCCCGCTCCCCAGGAAGGCCCCCATTTTTGCACGAGCACGTCGAAGACGGCGAAGCAAATCGCCCCCAGCCCCCCGGCCACAAGGGTGATACCGAGGTTTTTTGGTCGTGCGCCCTGGTTCTTGCGATGGAAGAAAGTGATGCCCAGCACGCTGAGGAACGCGGCACACCACAACCGGCCGCTGACAGCATCGCCGATCATGAAAGGGGTCAGGAAAGCGACGAGCACCACCTTCAGCCCGAACACCGGCACCGCAACGGACACATCGCCGCGTTCCAGCGCCAGAAACTGCACAAGCTGGCCGACAAAAAGGCAAACGGCGATCAGCGCCGGCTGCCATAGCAGAGTGGGGGAAATTTCTTTGCCACCGAGAAGCCAGAGGAGCGAAAACAGCAGCGCGATCACCATGTTGGAGACAAACGTCGTGCGCCAAATTCCCACCCCTAGTTCGCTGGAGCGCTTGAGCAGCAGAGCACTGAAAACATAGATAAGCGCCGCCAGGAGCGGAAGGACGATGGTGGGAGGCATGAGCGGAGACAAGGAATTCGGGGCGAAAATCGGAGGTTTGAGGCTGGCGTCGAGGACGCACAAGCTCTCATGTCTTTTGTGTTCTGTCTTCTAGTCTTGTGTCTTCCTTGACGCCTTGTCCTGGATCCCTTATGTATCGCCCGATGAATGCCCCCGCCCTTTCTCGTTTCGCTGTCACCTGTGCAGCCGTCCTCCTCGCTTCCGGCGCTGCGTCGCCGGCCTGGGGATTCCTTGATTTTTTCAAAAAGGAGCCTCAGAAAGTCGCACCTTCAGCCGAGGAGCTGAAGGCTCAGGAAGCCGCCGCGCTGGCGATGTTCAACGAGGCCAAGGCTGCGGAGGGTGCTGGCAACGCCAGCAAGGCGAAGGACCTTTATGAGCAGATTCTGAAGAAGTACCGCTTCACCAATGCGGCCGGCGAAGCCGCCTTCGCCAAGGCCTGGGCGATCCGCCAGACAGGCAAGCTGCAGCCGGCGTTTGATGCCTTTCAGCATTTTATCACCGATTTCCGCAAGAGCCCTCGTTTCCCCGATGCGGTCCAGCAGCAATATGAGATCGCCGAGGAGGCCAAGGGTGGGAAGAAGCAGCGCTCCGTCATCCTGGTTTCGATGAAAATGGGGTCGGACGAAGTGATCAAGATGTACAAGCAGGTGATCACCAACGCGCCGTTTGGCAAATTTGCACCGCTGGCGCAGTTCAGCATTGCAGAGATTTATCAGGACAAGGGCGAGAAAAACGAAGCCGTTGCCGCCTATCAGGCGGTGGTGGACAATTTCCCCTCCTCGAAGGAAGCCGGGGAGGCGCAGTTCCGCATCGGAGCGATCTCGAACGTCGCTGCCAAAAAAACCCAGGACGGACAGAACCTCACAGCCGCTCGTGATGCAATGAAGACCTACGTGACCACAAATCCGCAGGGTGATCGTGCGAACGAGGCTCAGACCATCCTTATGGGGGTGGATGAAGCGCAGGCTGCCCGCTCGCTGGCAATTGGGAAATTCTACGAAAAGCAGAACAAGCCAAAGGCGGCTGCGGTTTACTACAATGAAGCGCTGAAGTATGGCGGTGCGGAGTCTGCCAAGGAAGCTCGCGAACGCCTGGCGAAACTTGCCGCCAGCAACCCTGCCGCCGTGACCGACACAAAAAAAAACACACCGGGCAATGATTACGTCGTGCCTGCAGCGGTCGATTTGCGCCACAATGCCGACTATGCGGGCCCGCCCTCGCCTGAACTGGCTCGCTTGAGCCAGAAGCCGAAAATGCGCAAGGATGGCGACAACTTCATGCCAATTCCGCTTCAGGAGCCCTCGCTGCCCACCCGCTCCGGGGATCAGCCCGCCGCCACGGGCGGGACCACCAGCCTGCTGCCACCCGTTTCGGGCGGCGACAAGCCCGTGCTTCTGCCTGTCCCTCCGGCCCCAAACGCCCCTCCGATTCCTCCGGCCCCGGGAGACGAGAAGAAGAATTGATTCCGGTCCTTGCTTTCTGTTGTGCTCATCCATTCCTCCCAACTCATGAAACGCTGGTCGCTCCTCATTGCTCCGCTGGTTGCCCTGGCCCTGTCCGGTTGTGCCGGCTACAGGCTCGCCGGCAGCAAGCCCGCAGGCATGGTGAACGTCAGCAAGCTGTATGTTCCAACGTTCGAGAACGCCACCTTGGAACCTCGCCTGGGTGCCTTGGTCACCAACGCTGTGATCAAGCAGATCCAGGCAACGAACGCCTATCAGATCGTGAGTGAAAGTGAAGCCGATGCCACTTTGAAGGGCACAATAGGCACCATCAACCGCACGCAATGGCGTTCTGTCGAAACCAACACCCTGCAAACGACGGAGTTGCTGATGCGTTTGAAGATCGACTTCAAGGTTGTGAACAAGGCCGGGGTGCGGATCTACGGAGGTAAAACCCAGGCCACCTCCTATGTGGTGCTGGATCCGAACTGGCAGACCTCTGAGCGCCAGCTCCTTTCCGAAACCGCCGAGCGCCTGTCGGTCATCTTGTCTGATGATTTGGCAAACGGATGGTAAGGTTGTGATGATTTCCCCCCCCCCTTCCACACTTCAGGCTGGCGGAGACCCGCCTGTTGAAATTCGGCGGGCGGGCTTGTTCATGGTGGCCACGCCGATCGGCAATCTCCAGGACATCACCCTGCGGGCGCTTGACAGGCTGCGGTCTGCCGATGTTATTGCCTGCGAGGACACACGGCATTCGGCGCGGCTGCTGAATCATTTTCAAATCAGCAGGCCGCTGCTCAGTCTGAACGAGCACAATGAAGCACGGCGCATTCCGGAGCTCATCGCACGGATCGAGCAGGGCGGCATGGTGGTGCTGGTCTCGGATGCGGGCATGCCTACTGTTTCTGATCCAGGGCAGAGGCTTGTCCAGGCTGTGATCGCGGCCGGTCTGCTGGTGGAGGTGCTGCCTGGCCCCTCGGCAGTGCTCACGGCGCTCGCAGGCTCGGGCCTGCCGACCACGCCCTTCTACTTTGGCGGTTTCCTGCCGCACAAGAAGGGCCAGCGGGGCAAGGAGCTTGCTGCGGCCAGGGAACGCGAGGCAACCTCGGTCTTCTTTGAATCACCCTACAGGCTGGTGGACACTCTGGACATCATTTGCCAGGAGGCACCCGACCATCGTCATGTTGTGGCGCGTGAACTCACGAAACACTTTGAAGAATTCCGGCGTGGTTCGGCGCGGTCTTTGCTAGACCACTACAAACAGAAGACTGTGAAGGGCGAAATCTGCCTGCTTGTGGCACCGAAGGAGTTGCCCAAGTGGGTGACTTGGTAAGCCCCGTCGTCCCCCAATTCCAACAACTCAGCGCTCCGCACTTTTCCCGCTCCTATGTCCACCTTCCCTGAATGTTCGCTCGATAACGCTCCCGGCTCGCTCAAGGCCAGCATCCGCCAGCACCTGCGCCTGACCTTGGGCCGCGAGGTTTCGGATGCCCGTCCGCGCGACTGGTTCAACGCCACCTCAATGGCCGTTCGTGATCGGATGATGGACTCCGTATGGGACACCGTGGCCACGCATCGCTCGCACAACGTGCGCCGCATCAATTACTTCTCCCTGGAGTATCTCATGGGGCGGTTGCTGGAGAGCAATCTGCGCAACACTGATCTTTATCAGCAGGCGAAGGACGCGCTTGCCGAGCTGGGCCAGGACCTTGACACGGTGCTGGACGAGGAGAAGGACATGGGGCTGGGCAATGGCGGCCTGGGCAGGCTGGCCGCCTGCTTCCTGGATTCCTTCAGCACGCTTGATTTGCCCGCCGTGGGCTATGGCATCCACTACGAGTTCGGCCTTTTCCGGCAGGATTTTGTCAATGGCCGCCAGGTGGAGCATCCAGACGCATGGACTCGTTATGGCAATCCGTGGAAGCTGGTGCGCCCTGAGTACCAGGTGAAAATCCCGCTCTTTGGTCATGTGATGCAGAAGTTTGACGACCTGGGCAATGCCCGCCCTGTCTGGGTGGACACCAAAGCCATCATCGGCATTCCGTGGGATATTCCGATCGCGGGCTTCCGCACCCGCACAGTGAACCTGTTGCGCTTGTGGGAGGCGCACTCCACCAGCGACTTCGACTTCCAGATTTTCAACTCCGGCGGTTACGTCGAGGCCATCCAAAAGAAGGCGGAAGCGGAAACCGTGTCCAAAGTTCTCTATCCGAACGACGCCACGGAAAACGGCAAGGAACTGCGTTTGATCCAGCAGTACTTCTTTGTTGCCTGCTCGCTCTCCGACATCATCCGCCGCTACAAGCGCGACAATGCGACCTGGGACGCCTTCCCTGACAAGGTGGCCATCCAGCTCAATGACACCCATCCGGCCGTTTCCATCCTGGAATTGATGCGCTTGTTCGTGGATGTGGAGGACCTGGACTGGGAAAAGTCCTGGGCTATCTGCCAGCGCGTCTTCAGCTACACCAATCATACCCTGCTGCCCGAGGCGCTGGAGATGTGGAGCGTGCCGTTGTTCAGCCGCGTTTTGCCGCGTCACATGGAGATTGCCTATGAAATCAATCGGAGATTCATGGCTGAGGTCGAGGCGAAATGGCCGGGCGACAATGACAAGAAACGCATTCTTTCCCTGATTGATGAGCGCGGCTCCAAATCCCTGCGAATGGCCAATCTCTCCGTGGTAGGCAGCCATGCGACCAACGGGGTTGCCGCCCTGCACTCACGGCTTTTGATCGAAAATCTTTTCCCCGAGTTTAACGCGCTGTTCCCCGGCCGTTTCCTCAATGTGACCAATGGTATCACCTTCCGTCGCTGGCTCACCGTGTGCAATCCCCAGCTTGCCGCGCTCATCACCGAAACCATCGGCGAAGGCTGGCTGAAGGATGCCTCCAAGCTGCGTGCCCTTGATGCCTCCGCCACGGACATCGTCTTCCAGGAGCGCTTCCGTGCCATCAAGCGCCACCACAAGGAGCACCTGGCCAAGATCATTCTCGACCAGTGCGGCGTGGTTGTGAGCCCTGACGCCATTTTTGACGTGCAAATCAAGCGACTGCACGAGTACAAGCGCCAGCACCTCAACCTGCTGCACATCCTCACCCTTTATCGTCGGATTTTGCAGGACCCTGCGGCCGACGTTCATCCGCGCGTCTTCCTCTTTGCCGCCAAGGCCGCGCCCGGGTACTTCCTTGCCAAGAACATCATCCACGCGATCAATGCCGTGGGTGACAAGATCAACAATGACCCTCGCGTGAAGGACCGTTTGAAGGTGGTGTTTCTGCCCAACTACGGCGTCACCCTCGCCGAGCGCATTGTGCCCGCCGCCGACCTGTCCGAGCAGATCAGCACGGCCGGCAAGGAGGCCAGCGGCACCGGCAACATGAAGCTCGCGCTCAATGGAGCGCTGACCATTGGAACCCTGGACGGGGCCAATGTCGAAATCCTCGAAGAGGTCGGGGACGAGAACATTTTCATCTTCGGACTTACGGTGGAAGAAGTCCAGGCGCTCGTTGCGAAGGGCTACAATCCCTTTGATTACTACTGGGCGAACGAGGAGCTGCGTGCGGTCATTGACTGGATCAGCAGCGATTACTTCACCGGCGACGCCAACAGCTTCCAGCCTATCCGCCAGAGCCTGCTGGATCATGGGGACCACTTCCTCGTGCTGGCGGACTATGCGTCTTACATCGAGGCCCAGAACAAGGTGGACGCTGCGTACCGCGACCGCGCCAAATGGAGCCAGATGACCATTCTGAACACGGCGCGCATGGGCAAGTTCAGCAGTGACCGCACCATTCTGGAATATGCGGAGAAAGTTTGGAATCTGCCCAGCATCTCGATTTTGTCCTCAGGCGCGTAGCGGGCGTGATGGCGCTGCAAAGAAGCATCTGGGAGCCCTTGTGATATGTGCAAGGGTGTCTCTGTTTCCGCCGTTGTAGCGTACCCCTTTCGATGACAATCGAACAACGCACCACAGGAATGCTCCTCGGGGCCTTCGCTGGCGACGCTCTCGCCCTTGGCCCCCATTGGATTTACGACCGCAAGGAGATCGAGCGGAAGTTTGGCCGTATCACCGGCTACCTGGACCCCGCCACCCCGTATCACCCCGGAAAGAGAGCCGGGGATTACACCCATCTTGGTGACCAGATGCTGGTGCTTCAGAGGTCGATTCAAGCCCACGGGGGCCTGCTTGATCCCGAGGATTTCCTGCAAAGCTGGCGCGCATTTTGGACCGATCCTGCCACGCAATCGTACATGGACAAAGCCACTCGCACGGTTCTAGGCAGCTTGGAGGATGGTTTTGGCGTGATGGAGGTGGCATCCTCATCCACGGAATTTGCCGGCCCGGTGCGTGGCATCCCGGTGCTGGTCACGGGCCTGACGAATGCCTATGATGAGGCCTCGTTGATCACTGCGGCGAAGGAACAGACGCGGCTCACTCACCGCAGTGCGGAGGCGCTGGACATGTCCGCTTTCCTGGCCCGCCTGGCATCCGGTCTTGCTGCGGAACTCGATCTTGAAACGGCCCTGGACGGGGCTTTGGGGGATTCTTCGCAGTTTGTCCGCGACAGTGGAAGACGCGCCGAATCCTCGCGTGTTTCCCACGTAAAAACTGGAGAGGCGGTGGAGATTCTTGGCCAAACCTGTGACTGCGATCAGGCGCTGCCTGCGTCCCTTTTCATTCTCCGTCGTCACCACGACAGCTTCGAGGAAGCGCTCATAGAAAACGTCATGGCGGGTGGTGACAGCGCTGCGCGCGGCATCTTTATTGGTGCCATTCTGGGCTGGGAGCACGGTGTGGAAGGCATTCCTGAAGCGTGGCGCACCGGCTTGCGTCAGCCCCCGATCATCGTGTGACGGAACCAAGCTATTGTGGGCGGGCCATCACTTCGCGGATGGCCGTCTTCATGGGCTCTTCGGATCCCGGAGGAACCCAGGTCCAGTCATGAAGGTTGGTGTCGTGCTCCTGCCAGGCGCGTTCTACAGGGATGTAGCCGGGGCCGCATTCGCCGTAGCCCATGACCATCACGAAGCTCTCAGGGCGCAGACCCTCCGCATAGAGCTGGTATTCGACATACGACTCCGCAGGCAGCAGCAGGAGCTGAGCGGGTCCGAAGTCGATCACAGGCAGCTCAATCTGGTGGCCGGATTTGACCCGCGCATACCAGGCGAGCCCCATGGCGGCCTCGGCGCGGCCAAAGGGCCGGGCTTCGTGGTTGAGGCGGTAGCGCAGGGCTTCCTCAGTAAAGCCGACCGTGTTGCGGGCGCCGAGCGCGATCCTGGCCAGATGGAAGCCAAGGTTGGTGAGGGGCTGGCGCTGCGTGGTTCGCAGTGATTCGACCATCGCGGCGTGGATTTTTTCAGTCAAAGCGACGCGGCTGGCGGGGTCGCCCCGGTTGAATTTTCCAGCGGTGACATTGCCTGAGCAGCCGGAGGCATAGATTTGAAACACCGCAGGCATCTCCTTTTGCAGGAGTTCGCGTGCCAGCCCGACAAAATCGATGCTCACATCACCCGAGCCATAGTAGCTCATCGGATGCACGGCATAGCTGTGCATGGCGCACACTGGATTGTCCCCGTCCCAGAAGCTCAGGGTTCGCAGCCATGGGTCGATGAGCCCTTCGTCAGCCGCCTGGATCACCGGATCGGTGGTGCGGCTCATTCGATTGTAATGCGTCTGGCCGTCAGGACTTACATACCGCCGGTTGCTGGCCACGTCTTTGACCTTCGCCTTGCCCATGCCAAAGTGCGTGACGGTTTGCTGGTGCCGCATCGCCTCGCCGAGGGCCTGGCAGGCACGCTTGATGCAGAGTCGGTTGAAGTCCGGCCAGCAGACGCTTGCGAGTTGGATGGCGTCTTTGGGCTCGGGTGCAGGCAGGGATTTCCATGCCCCTGATTTTTCAGCGTCGTGGAGAAGGAACTCAGCCTCTGGGTCCATGACCGGCGCGTCATGCACGTGGGTGGAAGTCAGCATCACCCGCTCCGGCACGGTGCCTGCCGTTTCCGCCAATGCCTCGCGCCAGTCGTCGTAGGCGCTGCCGCGAATCTCGCACCAGTCGAATGCCAGGACAACGAAGGGCTTCTCACCGCCGAACAAGGCGAAGCCCTTCGCCTGCAAGGGCTCGACGATTTTCCTTGCCGGTGCAATGCCACCCCCCATGCAAGAGTGCCCCAGCGGCACGGTTACATCCACCTCGAACGTGGCAATCCGGAACCCGGCGGCATGCAGGGTACATGGGACGAGGGCAAAGAGGCAGAGCAGGGGGCGCATGAGGGTGATACGGCAGGCGAGGGCAGGATCTGGCTGTGCAGGTTTTTTCAGGGTCTGCAAAAAAGATTGCCCTGGCCCTGCCAGTTCTCTCTAATGCCCGCGTTTGTATTGCCCTTCCTTCCTATGAGCCAGCCATCCACCAGCACCCGCCACGAGGGTCCGGACATGAAATTGTTCTGGGCCTGCTTCGTCGGCCTCGTCGCCACCTCGTTTGTCTTCGGCGTGCGCGCGAGCACCATCGGAAACTTGCAGGACAGCTTCAATCTGTCGGAGACGCAGAAGGGCAACATCAATGGCGCGGGCATGTGGCCGTTTGCGCTGTCGATCATCTTTTTCAGTCTGATCATCGACAAGATCGGCTACAAGACGGTGGCGTTGATTGCGATGGTCTGCCATGTGGTCTCGCTGATTTTGATGCTGTGCGCCACGGGTTATGAGTCCTTCTACTGGGGCACCTTCCTGGTGGCGGTGGCCAACGGCACAGTAGAGTCCTTCATCAACCCGGTGATCGCCACCGTATTCAGCAAGCAAAAGGCCAAGTGGCTGAACATCCTGCACGCGGGCTGGCCGGCAGGAATGGCGCTGGGGGCTTTGCTGTGTGCGGTGTTTCCCGATACCACGCTGTTCTTTGACGCCCCGTGGAAGTTTCGTTTCGCCATGTGCTTTATCCCGGTGGGAATCTACACTCTTCTCATTCTGCCGCGCACCTTCCCGGTGAATGAGCGCGTGGCGGCGGGTGTGTCCTATCGCGACATGCTCAGGGAAGTGGGAGCGGTGGGCTCCTTCATGATCGGGGCGCTGGTGTTTGCCGCCGTGATGCAGTTGCTGGGCAAGCCAATGCAGCTTTCTCAGACGCTCCTCGCGGGCGCGGCGGTGGCCGTGCTTGCGGGTCTTTACACCGGCTCGATGGGCAACTGGCTGTTCATCATGGTGCTGATCATCATTGGCCCGCTCGCCACCACGGAACTGGGCACGGACGGCTGGATGCAGGAGCTGTTGAAGCTGTCCGGGCCGGATGTGAAGCACTTCGAAACCTGGGTCTTTGTCTATACTTCTGTGATCATGACGGTGCTGCGCTTCTATGCGGGACCCATCGTGGAGCGCTTCTCGCCCATCGGCATGCTGGTAATTGGGTCGGCGATTGCCATCTGCGGGCTGCTGTTTCTTTCGACGGCTGCTGGCTTTGTCATTCTCGCTGCGGCGACCGTGTATGTGCTCGGCAAGACTTTCCTTTGGAGCACCACCCTGGGCATGACATCGGAGCAGTTTCCGAAAGGTGGCGCGCTGACTTTGAACAGCGTTTCGGCCATGGGTGTGTTGTTCCTGGGCGTGCTGGGCAATCCGATGATCGGCTACAAGCAGGATGTGGACATGGACAAGCGCCTGGCCAACGGCCATACGGCGCTGCTCCAGCAAATCAAAGGCACCCCCAAGGAGGCCTTGCTGGGCCTGGCTCCAAGCCTCGACCAGGAAAAAATCAAAGCCTTGCCCGAGGCCTCGCGCAAGGAGCTGGAAGCAGTGCAGGCGGAGAGCAAGAAGCACGTGTTTGTGGACATTGCCACGCTGCCCGTCTTCATGCTGCTCTGCTACCTGGGCCTGTTCTTCTACTTCAAACGCAAGGGCGGCTACAAGGCGGTTCATATCGAGGGCATCGCCGCGCCGGAGTTCTGAGAAGGACCTAACTGATACAATGCATACCAGCGACGTCACCTGTCCCAGTTGCTTCGAGGTCTTCAGCGTGCCCGCGCCGTCACCCGACGAATGCCCTTGCGATGTGGATTACGATTGCGAGGTCTGCTGCCGCCCGTTGCGCATCTCTTTTGAAGAAGAGGATGGCTGGGTGATTGGCGAGGCCTACGGGCTGGGGGATTGACGCCCGACCGGGCAATGGCGCTTGATTTGAGTGTATCGCGCAATTCTTGTGAATTGCTTGAAGTGCCGATGCTTGCGACGCATCGTCAGCACAGATGAAAGCCATGGTGTTCAATGGTCCCGGGCGGCCGCTCGCTTGTACGGAGGTGGAGGTGCCTTGCCCTGGGGAAGAGCAGGTGCTCATCCGTGTGAGCGCCTGTGCCGTGTGCCGGACGGATTTGCACGTGGTGGACGGAGAGCTTACCCGCCCGAAGCTGCCGTTGATACCCGGCCATGAGATTGTGGGGGTGGTGGTTGCCAAGGGGGCGAAGGTGGACCGATTCGCCGTGGGAGACCGCGTGGGGGTGCCATGGCTGGGCTGGACTTGCGGAGAGTGCTCCTTTTGCCTTGCCGGGCGGGAGAACCTCTGCGACCACGCCAGGTTCACCGGCTATCAGATTGATGGAGGCTTTGCAGAGTTCACGGTTGCTGATCAGCGCTTCTGCTTCGCTCTTCCTGCCGCTTACACGGATGTGGAGGCAGCGCCACTGTTGTGCGCCGGCCTCATTGGCTACCGGGCGTTGCGAATGGCTGGGGACGGGCGCAGGCTCGGCGTGTATGGCTTCGGCGCGGCGGCGCACATCATCGCCCAGGTGGCAAAGCACCAGGGGCGCGAGATCTTCGCCTTTACACGTCCCGGCGATGCTGCTGCCGCCTGTTTCGCACGAGAGTTGGGAGCGGTGTGGGCTGGTGGTTCGGATGAAGCACCCTCTGATCTGCTCGATGCGGCGCTGATCTTCGCACCGGTGGGCTCGCTTGTGCCCGCTGCCTTGCGCGCTGTCGCGAAAGGCGGCACGGTCGTCTGCGCGGGCATCCACATGAGCGACATACCCTCCTTTCCGTACGCCGATCTTTGGGAGGAGCGCATCATCCGTTCCGTCGCCAACCTTACCCGGGCGGACGCGCTGGAGTTTCTGAAACTGGCTCCCCAGGTTCCGGTCAAGACCCGCACCGTGGTGTATCCGCTGGCGCAGGCCAATCAGGCGCTGGATGATCTTCGAAGCGGCCGCATCGAGGGCGCTGCTGTTCTGGTGCCTGATCTGGATCCGGACGATAGGCGATGAAGGCTTCGTGCTTGTTGGCGCGGTGGACCTCGTTTATCGCCAGGGATGCTGTCAGGTTTCGCTCTCTCAAAATCCCTGCGTTTCGTCATGCTTCATCTGGTCGTCGCCACAGCGGCGTGCGCTGCGGATGATACGCGGCTGATCTTTAGCGGGGACATCATGCTGGCGGATGGGCCGGGCCGGGCGCTGGCGCGCGGAGCGGACCCGTTTGCAGAGTTTGCCCCGATCCTGCGTGCGGCAGATGCCACGATAGGCAACCTGGAATGCGTGGTGGCCACCGGTGGCGAGCCGGAGAAGGGCAAGCGCTGGACCTTTCGTGCGAAACCCCGGGCTCTGCCGGTGCTGGCCCGCCATTTTGGCATTGTCTCCCTGGCTAACAATCATACGGGTGATTATGGGCGCGCGGCCTTTGTCGAGGAGCTGAATTTTCTCGACCACTACGGCATCGAGCACATCGGCGGTGGTCGCAATTGCGTGGAGGCAAGGACCCCGTACCTGCTGAAAGTCAAGGGCTTGCGCATCGCCCTGCTCGCTTACAATGACTTTGAACCCCGCCATTTTGAGGCGGGGCCGTCCTGGGCTGGGACGGCCTGGAGCGTGGATGAGCAGGTGGTCGCCGACATCCAGGCGGCGCGCACGATCCACCAGGCGGACCTGGTGATTCCCTTCATGCACTGGGGCGAGGAGCATGAGCCCGCCAATGCCCGCCAGCGGCAGCTGGGCCGCCTCATGATTGATGCGGGGGCTGATGTGGTTGTCGGCAGCCACCCTCATTGCACCCAAGGCGCGGAATACTACAAGGGCAGGCTGATCATGTTCAGCCTGGGCAACTTCGTCTTCGACGGCTTCGGCAAAAGCAGCGGCCGCATCGGCTGGCTGCTCCGCCTGCGCCTCAACAAGCAGGGACTCGTCGCGTGGGACACGGTGGTGGCCGAGATGGATGATGAGGGCATCCCACACTTGTTGCGCGACGTTGCGAGCCCGTCGGGGAGCCTGGGCTCCGTCAAGATCAAGGAACGGCCAGGGCTGGGCGACCCGGAGGTGGAGAGCAAAAAGTAAGGAAGGTCAGGCTGGAGGATTTTTGCGGTCCTGCATCCATTCGCGGAAGGCGCCGCCACGGAACGGCGGCAGGTCGCGCGGGCCAAGCCAGCGCTGCATGGCCGGGATGGGGGAGAGCTTGAGGGGCAGAGAGTTGCCCAGGTTGCTGGCCTTGATGCCGGCGCGCCAGACCTGGGGATGGGTGGCCAGCCAGGCGTAGGGGGCCATGGGCGGGGTGCCGCGCTTGGCTTCTGACGCGCCCTCGGTGAAAGCTTTGTCGCGCAGGCGCAGCAGCAGATCGGGGATGGGGATGTCCACGGGGCAGACCTCGTTGCAGGCGCCGCAAAGCGAAGAGGCCTTGGGCAGGTCGGCGTACTTGGCGAAGTCCTTGCCGGCGAGCAGCGGGCTGAGCACCGCGCCGACGGGGCCCTGGTAGGTGGCGCGGTAGGCATGGCCGCTGGCCTGGCGGTACACGGGGCAGACGTTCTGACAGGCGCCGCAACGGATGCAGCGGAGAATCTCATTGCAGTTGCTGCCTAACACGCGGCTGCGACCATTGTCGACAAAGATGACCGTCATCTTTTCCGGCCCGTCCTTGCCTGGCGAGCGCGGGCCGTTGAGAAACTGGGTGTAGATGGTGAGCTGCTGGCCCACGGCGGAACGTGCGAGAAGATTGAGCATGACGCCAAGGTCGCGGTCACGCGGCACCAGCTTCTCGATGCCGATCATGGCGATGTGCAGGCGCGGCGCGGTCACGCACCAGCGGGCGTTGCCCTCGTTGGTCACCAGCGCCATGCGTCCGCTCTCGGCGCTGACGAAGTTCGCTCCGGTCATGCCGCAGTCGGCCCGCAGGAACTCGCGGCGCAGGTGCTTGCGGGCGCGGTGGGTGATGGTTTGCGGATCATCATTGTAATCGCCCAGGCCCTCTCGCTCGAAGCTCTTTGCGATGTCGCGGCGGTTCTTGTGGACGATGGGCTTGACGATGTGGCTGGGGATGTCGTCGTCGATCTGGATGATGTATTCGCCGAGATCGGTTTCCACGGCCTGGATGCCGTTTTTTTGCAGGAAGGCGTTCAAATGCAGCTCTTCACTGAGCATGGACTTGGACTTCACCACGACCTTGACGCTCTCGCGCTGCATCACGTGCAGCGCCAGTTCCTTGGCCCGTTCCGAGGTCTCGGCGAACAGCACCTCGACGCCGTTGGCGCTGAGCTTTTCCGCCGCCTGTTCGAGATACTGGTCGAGATGCTCGATGGTGTGCTGCTTGATCTGGGACGCCAGTTTGCGTAGGGCATCAGGATTGGCGTAGTCGCGAGCCAGAGCATCGCGTCGCCAGACGGTGGGAGCGCGCGTGCCTTCGTAAACGGCGGCCTTGACCCCAAAGGGAAGCTGGCTTGCAAAGCGGTCAATGGCCTGGGGCGTGGAGATCATGGGGTAGGGGAATTCGTGGCAGCGGCGCCGTGTCTTGCACGGATGAGTTCATCGAGCAGCACCATGGTGTGCAGGACGCGCATCTTTGGATTTACTTGTTTCAGATGCGAGCGCAGTTGCATGAGGCAGCCAACGTTGCCAGTGACGACGCAGTCCGCGCCGGTGGCGGCGATGGCAGCGGCCTTGCGCCGGCCCAGTTCTGCGGCGATGGCGGGCTGGTCCAGAGTGTAAGTGCCGGCGGACCCGCAGCAGAGTTCGGCATCGGCGATTTCGCGCAGCGCGACACCCGGGACCTGTTGCAAAAGCCGGCGCGGAGCGGATTGAACCTGCTGACCGTGCAGCAGATGACAGGCGTCCTGCATGGCAACGAGCAAGGGCGCGCGTGCGCCGGGCGGCGCGAGGAAGCCCAGGTCATTGAGGAACTGGCCAACATCCTTCACCTTGTGGGCGAAAGCCCGAGCCGCCTCGCCACCAAGGATCAGCGGGTACTCGTGCAGGGCCGAGCCGCAGCCCGCCGCATTGGTGAGAATGGCATCCACGTCCAGAGGGAAGGCGGCGACATTGGCGGTGGCGCAAGCTTTGGCTTGGGAGGCTTCGCCCACATGCCAGGCGAGCGCTCCACAGCAAGTCTGGTCGTGGGGGATCAGGACTTCGACGCCCTGGCTTTGCAGCACGCGGATGGTGGCGGCATTGATTTCTGGCGCCAGCACCTGCTGTGCACAGCCAGTGAGCAGGGCGACTCGGGCGCGGCGGGTGCCATGGGCTTCGTAGCGAGCAAGCAGCGGCTGGACGGGCGGCAGCGATTCGGGCAGCAGTTCCAGGGCGGGTTGCAGCGCGCGCGGCAGCAGCTTGCGGAAGGGCTTGGCGAGCAGGCCAAGGCGGGTCATGAAGCGGAAGCGTGCCGGGAATGGCAGCAGATGCAGAAGTGTCCATCGGCGCAGCCGGTCAATCGGGGGGCGGTCGCGCTTGTCCTCCGACCAGGCGCGGAAGGGGCTGATCAGATCACGATAGGCCACGCCCGAAGGGCAGGCGGTCTCGCAGGCAAGGCACCCGAGGCAGGCGTCTAGATGAGGCAGGGCTTTGTCGAGGGGCAGCGCGCCTTCCAGAACCTGCTTCATGAGCACAATGCGCCCGCGCGGCGAGTCCATCTCTTCTCCCAGCACCTGATAGGTCGGGCAGGTGGGCAGACAGAAACCACAGTGAACGCAGGACTGCACGGCTGATGCCATGGCCTGGCCATGAGGTCCGAGGTTTGCGACTGGGATGGAATGCTTCAAAGGCGAGAATACGAAATGTTAAGCACCAAACTTGGCCTGAGGATCGAGGGCTTGTTTGATGAGGCGCTCGGTGGAGAGGCTTTTTTGCAGGCCAGGGCGGCAGACGGGGTGATCGAGGTTCAGGCCGCCGAGCCCTTGTTCGGTGAGGAGGGCGTGGGCGTCCATGCTGGTTGGCCAGGCGATGTAAGCCGCATTGCAGGCGACGCTGTAGCGCCGATCGACGCCTAATTCATCGAGCCGCTGATCGAGCTTCAGAATTTGGTGCGGGGTGATGGGAACCCGCAGGCGCTGGGTCCCGGCGGGTTGCCAGGAGAAGTGCAGCAGGCCATGCCAATCAAAGGAGAGCGACTCCTCGAACGCGATGATGGTCTGACGAATGGCCTGGAGCCTGGGCAGCAAAGCGCTGTGATGACCGGTGAGCCGAATAATCACCCTTCCTGGGGGGTGAACCTCAATCGCATCCAGATCGAAAGGCTGACGCGCGAGCTCGGCCACCCAAAGCGACGCGGTGTTCAATGAACCAGCGTCAGCCACGGCGGTCAGCGAGGCCTCGGGCTTGGGGAACACCTTGAAGGTTGCTTCGGTGATCAGGCCCAGCCGGCCCAGCGAGCCCACCATAAGCTTGGGGAAATCGAAGCCAGCAGCATTCTTGACCACTTTGCCGCCGCCATGAATCACCCGGCCATGGCCGTCCACAAAGCGGATGCCAATGATGAAATCACGCAGACCCCCGTAGCGGAACCTGCCCGGCCCGCTCAGGCCGCTGGCGATGCTTCCGCCCAGCGTCGTGCCGCTGTCGATGAGCATCGGATCAAAGGGGAGATATTGTCCTGCCTTGTCCAGCGCAGCGACGATGTCCCGTATTGCGGTGCCCGCCCGCGCGGTGAAGGTGTACTCTCCCGGTTCGTATTCGATGATGCCGCTCATGCCTCGCGTATCCAAGCAGGTGGCCTCTGCTTCCTGCACCCGCAGGCCCGGCTTGGAAGACGCGCCGGCAATGCTCACCCGGCGGGCCTGGCGCACGACTTCGCAGGCCTGTTCGGCGGAGGTGATGACAAGGGGAGGGTTCACGAGATTGAATGAACGGCTACCTTCGCATGGCTTTGTCGCCTGTTGCAATTCCATATCGACATTGCGGTCAAGCTCGCTACCCAATTCGCCACTCTGCCCATGCTGACTCACACGCCTCCCGCCGTTTCATGAAAAAGGTCGTCATCCATACCGATGGCGGCTGTCATGGGAATCCCGGACCGGGAGGCTGGGCGGCGGTGCTGACTTTTGGCAAGCATGAGAAGGCGCTGAGTGGCGGAGTGCCTGCCACGACCAACAACCGCATGGAACTACAGGCGGCGATTGAGGCGCTGCGGGTGCTGAAGGAGCCTTGCGAGGTGGATTTTCACACGGACTCGCAATACGTGCGCAATGGCATCATGACCTGGATCGCGGGCTGGAAACGCAATGGCTGGCGCACGAGCACCAAGAAGCCGGTCAAAAACGCTGATCAGTGGCGCTTGCTGGATGAATTGGTGAGCAAGCACACGGTCCGCTGGCATTGGGTCAAGGGCCATGCCGGTCACGATGGCAACGAGCGTTGCGACCAGCTCGCCACCGAGGCGATCGAGGTGATCAAGCAGCGCTTCAGTTCCAAGCAGTTGCGGGCGGCGCTTGAGGAGTTCAATGCAAGTGTTGAGGCGGCTGAAAACGTATTGCCCGGCCTGGCGTAATCTTCTCATCCTTTCATGCTTCGTCTCCTGGCCCTGTTTCTTTGCTGTTCCGTTTTGTCCTGTGTTCGCGCTGATGAAGCAGCGTCTGCGCTTGCGACACTGGATCACGCGATCATGCCGGTGCTGGAGCGCTCGTGCTTTGAGTGTCATGACGGCTCGGTGAAGAAGGCGGACATCGACCTGGAAGCCTTGCAGGATAAGGGGGGCACCCGCCTTGATGTGCGGCTGTGGGGAAAGGTGCGCGAGGTGATCAAGCTCAAGACCATGCCGCCCGCGAAGAAGAAGGAGCAGCCGACCGAGCAGGAACGGCAGGCCATTCTTTCCTGGATTGGCAGCGCCGAGAAAGCGGTGCTGGCCACTGTGCCCACCGACCCTGGCCTGCACAAGGCTCGCAGGCTCAATCGCAACGAGTATGGCCACACCATGCGCGACCTTTTGGGCATCGGCGACACGCTGGGCGAGAAGTTCCCACGAGATGGCGGTGGCGGCGAAGGTTTTGACAACAATGCGGACACGCTTTTCGTGCCTGTGCTGCTGATTGAGAAATACATTGAGGCCGCTGACGAGGGGCTGGGCCAAGTGTACGCGAAACCTGAGCTGAAGGCACGCCTGATCGAGCAGCGCCCGGATGGCAAAATCACCCCATCTGCGGCAGCGGAGGCAGACCTGCGCGACTTTGCCTCTCGTGCCTACCGTCGTCCAGCGACTAATGCGGATACGAAGCCGCTGCTGACTGTGTTTGAGCAGGCGAGCAAGCGCGGGCTTGATTTTGATGCCTCCCTGCGCGTGGCCTTTAAGGCGGCCCTGACATCGCCCAAATTTCTGTTTCTTCAGGAGGCAGGGCATCCTGGTGCGAAGGAACCCTGGGTGGTGGACGGCTATGAGATGGCCTCGCGCCTGAGCTACTTCCTTTGGTCCTCCTGCCCGGACGAGGAGTTGTACCGCTCCGCGCGTGAGGGCAGGCTGGGAGATCCTGCCGTTATTGCACAGCAAGTGAAGCGCATGCTGGCGGATGCCAGGGCGGCGGCATTCGCCAAGCACTTCAGCGGCCAGTGGCTGCGCTACGAGGAGCTTTACAACACCGTTGATCCCGACCGCAACAAGTTCAAGGCCTTCAACGATTCATTGCGCCAGGCGATGTATGATGAAGCACTGACATTCAGCGACGCCGTGCTGCGCCAGAACGGCAGCGTTCTCGACTTTCTGGACAGCAACTACACCTTTGCGAACGAGGAACTGGCCAAGTTCTACGGCTGGCCCGGCATTCAAGGCAAAGAGTTCCGCCGGGTCAACATGCCGGACAACAAGCGCGGCGGCGTGCTGGGCATGGCCGCGATCCTCACCAGCACGGCTTACCCGCAGCGTACCAGCCCCGTGCTGCGTGGCAAGTGGGTGCTGGAGCAACTGCTGGGCACTCCCGCACCCCCGCCTCCCGCCGCCGTGGCCAAGCTGCCGGAAGATGACCGCAAGCTGGACACCCTCACGTTTCGCCAGACCCTGGAGAAGCATCGCAGCAAGGTCGAGTGCATGGGCTGCCATTCGCGCATGGATCCGCCCGGCTTTGGCCTGGAGAATTTCAACGCCATCGGCGAATGGCGCGATAACGAGAATGGCAAGCCGCTGGATGCCACGGGGGTGATGCCGGACGGGCAGCGTTTTGTCACCCCGGCGGAGCTGCGCAAGGTGCTGTTGGGTGAAAAAGCCAAGTTTATCCGTAATTTCTGTACCCGCTTGCTGGGCTATGCCCTGGATCGTGGGCTGGAGTCCTACGATCAGCCAACGCTTTTGCGCCTGGAGCAAACCCTGGCTCAGAACGGCTGGCACTCGGAGCCGCTCATAGTAGCTGTAGCTCAAAGCTTCCCGTTCACCCACCGGAAATGACCTGCACGGCACCCTTCAGGTGCAGGCGAGTGGGTTGTTTTGGAGAGCCAACCCTCGAATGAGGGGGTGTATATCAATTTGCATTGATTATGAATTCTATTACAATGATAAATAATGGTTTATTCGCCTCTGGCCCGAATCTTCACCCTCGTTGCTGTGCTTTCCGCACAGCCAGCGTTCGCCTACCTGGGCGGGTTTGAAGCAGGGGACGGCTACCAAAGCAACGGCGCGCTCCTCGACGTGAGCACCTACAATGCAGGTCAGTTTGGGACGAACAACGGAGGTCCCGGTGGTTCCCAGGCCACCATCACGCAGAATTCAGGCTTGTTCCAGAAATTCGACCAGGGCGACACCTCTCCAGGCAATGGTGAACTCGTCGTCCAGCCAGGGCTTGCGCGTACTGGCAACGCAGGTTTGGCTCTGCGTTCCACCCCGGCGTACGGCGACACCGCCGGAGATGGCGCCCAATACCTCTACAGTTTCGACAGCCGCGACTTCAACGGCGTGAACCCCTCGGCCGTTACCTCGGGGGTGGTGTCGATTGACTACTGGATGCGCCCGCAGACTTCCTTCTTCGAGACGGGAACCGCCACCACCACCTCTTTTGTTAATGCGAACGGCGACACGATTTTCTCGGTCGGCATGCTGGGGCAGGGCATTTTCGACTCCAAACCGATCGTGGAATGGCAGGATGCGGCAGGGTGGCACACCACGACCATCATCGGCAACAGCGCGGGCTGGGATCACATCATGCTGTCGTTCAATCTGAACTCCGACACCGTGTCCTTCAGCTACTATTCCAGCCTCACCGGCACGACGACGACGCTGGCCACCAATGCTGCTGATGTCTCCCCGACGAGCAATGTTTCGGGCATTCTCTTTGCGGCGCAGCCCAACACAGAGGTGAACGCCTATGACGATTTTAACATCGTTTCGCCAATTCTGGTGCCGGAGCCCTCATCACTCATCATCATCATGCTTGGCGCGATGCAGTGCCTGGGGATGAGGCGGCGGCGTTAAAATCACTCCTTTGGATTCGCGCTCCAAGGGCCGATATGTTCCACGAACCAGTGCTTGGCACCCGCTTCACGGCCCAGCTTGGTCTTGGCGGCGCGGTGTTCGATAGCCTGGAAAAACTTGTCGGCCGCCTTGTCATCATTCCTGATCCAGCCACCGGAGGTGTTGAGCACGTCTGCCAGCTCATCGCTTTGATCGGGCAGCAGTGCTGCCGCCTTCCAGCCGAGCGCGGCGGCAACGTAACGGTAATGAAAACGCTTGTTGGGTGCCGGCCTGTTGGCGGCAAGGCGCTTTTTTTCCTCCCCGGTTACAGGCACCGAGAAACGGACCGCCTTGATGGCTTTGACTTCCTTGTCGTCCACGTACTTGGTTTCAAAAGTTGTGCCGGTTTCTCGCTCATCGGCGATGTTGTTGGCTTCGAAGCTGCCGCCGGACATGAAGCCATCAGGCGCTCCTTCGGTGCCCATCAGCTCCATGCCGGACTCGCGAGCAATCACTGCGGCGTTGAACCACGCGCGCGCCCGGCGTGGCTTGAGCAGCTTTTCGTTGGCTGCGTCATTGAGCGCGGTGGTGTAGTGGTCGAGCACCTCGCGGTATTTCGATGGAAAGTAGCTCCGGGCCTCGGAATAGCGGTCCTCGCGCACAAGCCTGCGGGCCAGCAGCCAGCGTAAGACCGAGCCATCCAGGCCGTCGCGGTGGAATCCAGCCTCCGGTTCTTCGGCGCTGGCTTTCTCGTTCGCTGCCGTCCACTTGACGTGCTCATCCACGTAGGCCTTCAATTCGTCCGCCGTCAGCACATGATCGGCCATGTAGGCTGTGTCTTCGTGCATCCCGCCAGTGTAAAAGGCATCGAAGGCGTTGATGAAATCGCCGCGCTGCAGCCGCAGCGAGCCCAGATCGCCGCCCGCTGATTGCAGTGGTTTGAGCCCTGGAGTCCAGTTGGTAAACTGCGGTTCGTCACTTGTGGGTTCAGGGATCGGCGGTTCCGCGAGAATGAGTTTCCAGGCCTGTGCCATGGCTTTCGCCGCTTCCTCGGTCTTGCCGGTGCGGCGGAGCAGCTTGGATTTCAACCAAAGCGCGATGGAACTCTCACCGCTGCAAAGCTTGAGCCAGCGCTCAGCCTCAGTGTAGTTGCCTGCGGTGTAGGCCGTCCAGCCGAGCTGGTCGGCGTCATCCACGTTGCTGACTCCCGCTTTCTCCACGGCGGCCAGCCAGCGCTTGCAACGCTCGCCAGGCTTAGTGTCGATTCCGCTCCCGTTGTCACTTTCAAGCCAGGAATCACTGACTGTTTCGGTGGCCAGCACATGGGCGGTCACAATGCGGCGCAGGAGAGGATCGCGCGCCGCGCGCAGCAGGGCTGCACCTGCGCTTGCCATGCTTTCGGCTTCGAATTTCTTGAGGGCGGCTTGATCGGCGCCCTCAGGCGGCACCGGGCCGAAGTTCATTGTGCCCTCAATGGGCATGCGATCCGGGACCAGCACTTTGAGCGAGACGATGGCGCTGTCGTCGCCAAGGGAGAGCTGGGTGAGGTAGAGCTGTGCGGCCTTCTCCAGATGATCCTGGTCCAGCTCGCTTTTTGCTTCCCAACCATAGCTGTCGGCGGCAAGACCCAGTGAATCCGCAAAGCCCTCCTTGGCGAGTTGCCGCGCCGTGTGGAACCACTTCACGGCTTCTGGCTTTTTCTCGAACACAGCCAGCTTGCCCAGCATGAACGCCGCCCAGACGCTGCGATAATGGCGTTGCTCCGCCGGCTGCTTCAGCAGGGCTCCCCAGGCCGTCGCCGCTTCATCGTAATGCTTCTGGCCCAGATGAAACGCGAAGGCGCCCTTGTGGTAGTCTGCGAACTCCGACGGCTGCTCTTCGGGCAGGGGGGTGGCGGTGCTCTCCGTCGCAACTGCGATGGCATCGCGCGCTGCCTTGTGCTGCCTGGTTGCTTGAGTCGGATCGGCTGGCTTGATCTCTCCCTGCTTGATTGCGGCCTCAAAATCCGCCATGTCCGCCTGACTGGCTTGGTCGCTAAAGCTTTCCGTCTCCGGCTGCGAATTGGCGTCCGCCGCAGGCTTTTTGGCTGGCAGCACCCGTTTTTGGGTGGGTTTGAACTGGGCGGCGAGCTGCTTCATCTCGATGTCCCAGTAGAATTCAGGCGAGTGGTCGGCCGCCACACCACCTTGCTCCAGCCACTGGGGAACCGAGTACATCCCGGTGGCATAAGAGGAGGAAGCGGAGGTCGCGCACAGCGCGGTGACAACAAGGCACTTAACGTATGAATTCCTCATGCAGGCGGGCGCGTTGATCAAAGCGTTCACCTCCCATACCATGGAAGAGTTCTCACGACAATCTCTGTGTCAGTATCTTGACAGAATGGGTGCGCTAACGGCAGGCCTTGAGTGCTTGCTCAATGTCGGACCACAGGTCCTCCACATGCTCGATGCCAACGGAGAAGCGCACCCCGCCATCGGTGATGCCGACGGCTTCGCGCACATCCTTGGGCACTGAGGCGTGGGTCATGCTCGCTGGATGGCAGACCAGTGATTCGATGCCACCGAGGCTTTCGGCCTGGGTGAACAGATGCAGCTTCTGCATGAAGATCTTGGTCTTCTCGGGGGGCATCAATCCTTCTGTGTTGATCTGTTGTTCGATGGTAGCCAAAGTAGCAGGGTCTCTCTCCAGCATGGAGATGTAAGACCCCAAAGCTTGTCTGTGCCTTTGGTCAGTCTGTTCCTTGAGA
>CAINXC010000122.1 GCA_903854655.1 uncultured Verrucomicrobiota bacterium
ATCCGCGCAACGCCTTCCACGACGACGGCACGATGATGAGTGGCGACGTGGTGAAGCACAACATCATGTTCGGCGACCAGCCCGGCGTGAAGTACAGCGACCTGCGCAACTGCTCGCCCAAATGGAACATCATCGACGAAAACCTCGCCTGGAACAGCGGCCACCCCATCATCACCGGCATCAACAAGGTGGGCGAGGACACCGGCGCCGCGCTCCTCACCGAAACCTTCGACAAAACCGAGAATGGCAAAACGCCCAAGGGCTGGGGCTTCAACAGCCGGCCTAACCCCAGCGTGCAGTGCGTGGTGAAGGACGGCGCCCTGGTGGTGGATGCCGCGACGAGCGCCGACCCCAAGAACAACCACACCACCTTCCACGGTCCGGACATCCCAATGAAGCCCGGCGCGGCCTACCGCGTGCGGATGCATGCAAAAAGCAGCGAGCCTGCGGCAAAGATCAGCGTCGCGCTCGCCGCCTTCAAAAACGGCGCCGGCTACTGGCAGAGCGGTGCCACCAGCATCAGCCTGACAAACGAGTGGCAGACCATCGAGGCCGTGGGCCGCATGCCCTTGCAGGGCGAGGCAAGCTGGAAGCCCTGGATGACGGCCTTCTGGCTGCGGGTGGACACCCGTGATGACAAGGGCCAGGTCTTCATCGACGACGTGACCGTGCATGAGGCCGCGCCCCTGGATGAATGGCAGTCCTGGCAGAACGCAGGCTGGGACCAGCATGGCATCGTGGCCGATCCCTTGTTCGTGGATGCCGCCCACGATGACTTCCGCCTCAAGCCCGAATCACCCGCGATCAAGAAGATCGGCTTCAAGCCGCTGCCAATCGAGAAGATGGGGCTTTATGAAGATGAGCTGCGCGCGACCTGGCCGGTGAAATGAAGTTCCAAAGAAAGTGGAAGGGGCATCCCTGCCCCTTGGTATTTGAAGCTTTGACTGAAAGGGGCACGGATGCCCCTTCCACTTTCCTCATCCCAGCCGGTGCACCGCAAACTCCCCGGCCTTCAGGGTTCTCTGGCAGAGGTCGATGAGGTGCTCGTGGTGGGTGAAGAGGAGCACCTGGGTTTGTTTCGAGAGCTGCATAAGCACGGGCAGGATGGCGGCGGCGCGGGCGTCGTCGAAGGTCATGAGGAGGTCGTCGAGGATCAGCGGCAAGGGCTCGTGAACTTCGATGTGGCGCTCGATGGCGGCGAGGCGCAGGGCCAGGTAGAGCTGGTCGCGGGTGCCTTCGCTCATGCCTGCCACGGGGACGCTGCCGTCACCGCGATGGCCCACGATCACCTGCTTGTCATCATCCGTGAAGTCGGTGGAAAGGCCGGTGAAACTTTGCAGCGTCAGGGTCTGGAACAGGGCGCTGGCACGCTTCATCAGCGGGGCCTGGTTCTCCTGGCGGAAGCGGTCGATCTGCTGCTCCAGGAAATGCGTGGCCAGCCGCAGGCGCAGATACCGCGCGGCATCGGCACGCAGGCTGGCAGCATGGCCTTCCGCGTTCTGCCGGTGCATGGCGGCGGCGTCCCCGGCCTGTTGCAAAACGGCCAGGCGCTGACCGGCCTCGACCACCGCCTTGATGGCCTCATGGCGAAGGATTTCCAGGGAGGCCAGCTCGGTCTCCAGCATTCCCTTTTCGGCCTGCAAGGCATCGGTCGTCTCGGCCTCGACCCTGGCAATGAAGCTCTCCAGGGCCTCGCCACGTGCAGGGCCGTGCAGGGAATCGCGCAGTTGCTGGCATTCCTCGCCAAGCCTCGCGGCCGTTTCCAAGGGCACGAGCAACGGCTCCAACCCTGCTTCGTCGGCGACTCCCGCCTGAGCGATCAAGGCAGCAAAACTGGCGGTGACGGCATCGCCATCGCTGAGCAGGCCGCGCTCCCTGGCGCTCGCTGCTGCGAGGTCGGCAGCGAGTTTGCGCTGGAGATTGCGCGCTTCGCGCGAGTCATTGAGCGAACGCCAGAGCAGGCCGGCAACCACCTCGGTCGTGGCGGCCTCAAAGCCGAGCGCACCGCCAAGTCCGGCGATTTCCTTGGCATACACCTGGGTATGCTGTCGCAGTTTTTGTGATTCGGATTGCAGGGCCTTCCACGCATCGAAGCGCTGCAGCAGCTCGCGGCGGCGGGAGATCAGTTCCATGCCTGCGGCGGGGCTGGTGTCATCCGCAAGACCCAGCTCGTGCGCCCGGCGCTTCCAGGTCTCCGCACTGGAGCCAGCGGCGGTGGCAAGGCCCTCGCCCAGCTTGAGCAACTGCCCGCGCCCTTGCTTTGCCTCGACTAGCTCCTGCTCCAGCACGACGCGCGAACCCTGGTCCTTGTCAGCCTTTACGACGAGGAGCTGTGCTTCGTCCAGCAGCACGACGAAGGCGCGCTCCTGGCTGTCGCTCAAGGCCTCGCTCAGACGCTTTTCCGCCTCCTCAATGGTCGCCTGGCGGCTGAGGAAGCCGTCGTTCAAGGTCTGCCAGCGCTCGAAGCGGCGGCAGAACTCCAGCCAGTGGTCGCGCCACTCGCTCATCTCCTCCGGCAGGCGGGCCTTGATGCCGGCAGGCCGCCACAAGGCGTTCCACTGGTCTTGCCAGGCGAGCAACGACTGCGAGAGAGAGGCGAGACGTTCCGCAAGGGCGGCAAGATCCGCTTCAGCCTCGGCAATGCCGTCGCGCAAATGGTCCGCCTTGGCCACCTGCTCGGCATGATCGCGCAACCGGTCGGCAAGATCGTCCGCGCGCTGCTGGGTCTGCTCGTGCAAATGGAGGAGCGATTCGCGGCCTTCGTCATCACCGGCGGTCCACAGGCTGACGATTTTGCGCCACACTGTCTCACGCTGTTCACGGGCCTGGGCCAGATCCCGGGCCGAAGGCAGGGCGCCGCGCCGTTCGAGCTGGGCCAGCTCACGCCGCACCTTGGCAAGCTGCCGGCCGGCTTCCGCCTGTCCATTCTCCTCCGCTTTCACAGAGCGCAGCAAGTCCTCGCGCGCCGCCTGCAAGGCGTTCGCAGAAGCCTTGGACGGCAGCCGAAGCTCGTGAATGGCGGCGGCCTCCGCTGGTGCGCCGATGAGCAGGCGCTGCTGCGAGCGCATCTCGCGCAGGGCTTTCGCCAGTTCCGCCTGCGCCATGTCCAGGGTGCGCTGCGCTTCGGCTGCGGCGGCGGACTGGGCCAGGGCTTCGCGCACGCGATTCACCTCCTGGGTGGTGATCCGGGCCAGCCGGGACTCAAGCTGGCTGATGGCCGCCTCCTTGTCGCGCAAGGCCAGGGCATTCTCCTCCAACTGCTGCGCATCCGAAGTGCTGGCGGCGGCCAGTTCCTTCACCCTCGCCGTTTCCGCCGCTGTCAGCCGCAGGGAATCGAGCGCTTCAATGCCGCCCGCAATGCCCAGATCGTTCATGCCGGCCCGCAACTCCGGCTCCTGGGCGGCGAGATCGGCCTCCATCTTCGCAAGGCGGGCGCACTCATTGCTATAGAGGCCAAGAGCTTGATGCCCGGCTTCGATCTCCGTCTCCCGCTCCAGCACATCCGCCCGGGGCTGACAGGCGGCAAACAAGGACTGCAGGCGGGCGATCTCCTCGCGGCAGCGGCGCAGCTCTGTTTCCATCTGCCGACGGGCCTGCAAGGCGGCGCGCGCCTCCGACACGAAAGCGGCGGGCACGGCAGGAAGAGCAGGAAGCGCGGCGATGGACTGCTCTTTCGCCCGCAGCCGTCCCAGCGCAGGCAATGCATCCAGGCAGCGCTGAATCCAGTCGCCGCGCTTTTGCAGTTCGGCCCGCCGCTGATCAATCGCCGCCTGCTGCTGAGTGGCTTCGGCGAGGTTGCGCTCGGCCACCTCCCAGTCCTCGGCTTTCACCAGGCAGTCCTTGGAGGACCTGACCTCGTCGTTGTAGCTCGCAACACTGGTGCGGATGCCGGCCCGGGTCTTGCCGGCGAACAACTGCCGGGCGTCTTCGTCCAGTGACTGCTGAATCTTGTGCACGGGGGTGCCGCCGAGGCTCGCGGAAAACAAGGCCCGGCCCAGGTCGCCCTCGCCGCGCAGCAGCTCATCCCCGCCCTTGCGCAGCTCTGCGGAAGACAGGCCGAACATGGTGGTGAAATAGCCACGGTCCACGTGCCCCAGCCACGGCGTGAGGGTGCCCTCCGGCAGCGGCTTGTCGTCCGGCGCCAGCAGCGTATCCTTGCTGCCCTTGCGGCGCTGGATGCTGAGGGTGCGGCCATCGCGGCTGCGCAGGTCCGCCGCCAGCCGCATCGCCTTGTACTTGTGCAAAAAGTCATCGGTGCTGCGGGAGGGAATCTCAAACAACAGGTCGCCGATCGCGCGCAGCAGAGAACTCTTGCCCGCCTCGTTGGGACCGTAGAGCAGGTGCAGGTCCGCCTTGCCGGGCGGGAACTCCAGGCGCAGATCGGTGAAGGGGCCGAAGGCGGGAACGTGCAATGCATCCAGCCTCATGCCGCGTCGCCTCCTTTGGTGGCCAGGGCTTCCAGAATGATGGCGCGCACATCGGCCAGCAGGGCGTGCCGGGCATCGCCAGAGAGTTCGGCGGCCACTTCGTCGCGCAACGCGCTGGGCAGCACCTCCAGCATGGCCTTGATGTCCGCAGGCAGGGCGTCGGTGCCGGCATCGGCGGCGTGCAGGCTTTCCACCACGATGCTGGTGAGGCTGTCGCGCTCCGCCAGTTCGGCGATGTCATAGACCGGGCTGGTGCGCAGCTTCACGGCCTCGATCCAGACCGGCTGTCCGCACTGCTGGGCGACGGCCAGGCACTCCGCGCGCAGGCGCAGGGTGTCGCGATGCAGGGCACCGTGCAAAGCCGTGGCACCGCTGAAAATGAGACGGGCCGCCAGCAGACGCTCGCCCGCGCCCTCTACAGCACGTCGCAGCCCCTCGCCCAGCCGCTCCAGCGCCTCCGCCTCCTGCTCCGCCCCTGCGAGATCCACCTCGACGACCTCCCAGCGCACCACATCCAGCGGCCTGAACTCGTTGCTTTCGATCCGCAGCGAATCATTGACGGTGACCAGGCGACAGCCGCGCGCCCCGGTTTCGCGGACGTGGCGGCCCTGGAGATTGCCTGCAAAGCCGATCCACGGCTCCTGGCACAGCACCGCCGGCTGGTGAATGTGACCCAGCGCCCAGTAGTCGTAGCCCTTGCCCTGCAGGTCCGCCAGCGAGCAGGGCGCATAGGTGTCGTGGCCCGCGCTGCCGGTGAGGCTGGTGTGCAGCAGGCCGATGTTGAAGCGGCCGCTGACCGGCGACGGGTAGCCAGGCACCAGATTCTCCGGCACTTCGCGGTTGGGAAAGCTCTGGCCATGCACCACCACCGGCAGTCCGGGCACCTCCAAGCTTTTGGCCGCGCGGGGGGAAAAGAGCCGCACGTTGTCCGGCAGGGTCAGTTTCTTGGTGATTACGGAGGCGGCGTCGTGATTGCCCGCGATGAGGAACACCGGGATGCCCGCAGCCTTCAGCCGCGCCATCTGGCCGGTGAAAAACAGCCCGGTGCTGTAGTCCTTCCAGTCGCCGTCGTAGAGGTCGCCGGCGATGAGGAGGAAATCCACTTTCTCCTCCAAAGCCAGCCACACCAGGTTTTCGAAGGCCCGGCGCGCGGCCCCGCGAATGGTCTCCGCAGGCGCGCCGTCGTAGCCCTCCAGCCCCAGCAGCGGGCTGTCGAGGTGGGGATCGGCGGCGTGGATGAAGCGAAACATGGGGCGGATCACGATGGCGGGCGATGGCGGCGGCGCCAGCGATTCATCCTTGCCTGCGAAGGCTCATGCGTTGAACTTTTAGAACATGAGTTCCCGATTCGACGTACTGGAAACGCTGGAAAGCCATCAGCGAGCAAGCCTCCACAGGGTGCTTGACAAGCTTTCCGGCCGCGAAGCCACGCTCCGGCGCTATCATGCGGAGCCGGAGGAGCTGCTCGGGCAGCGCCAGTTGCTGGAAACCCTGCGCGATCTGGGCCACCCGAACCTGGAGCATGTGATCGAGGTGGGCCAGGATGAGGAAGGCCTGTTCGCCGTGGTCGATCCCCCTTCCGGCAAGACGCTGGCCGCCGTCCTGAAAGAGGGGCCGCTGACGGAGCCCGAACTGGAGCAGGTGGCGCGCCAGATGCTCGGCGGGCTGGCGGTGCTGCATGAGCGCGGCATCCCCCACACCTCGCTGCGCCCGGAAGTCATCCGTGTGCAAAGGCCCACCGCCGGGAAGTTCGAAGTCCAGGTGGGCGGCTTTGGCGAAGGCTTCGGCCGCAAGTCCGAAACCGAGCCCGCCGAGGCTGCGGCCTACCGCTGCACGGCCCCGGAGCAGTGGCGGGGAGATGCGGTGGGCCGCCGCACGGATGTCTATGCCATGGGCTGCATCTTCTACGAGGCGCTGGCAGGCAAGCCGCCCTTCAGGCCAGACTCGATCAACGGCCTGCGCGCGGCCCATCTGGCTCACGACTTCATACCGCTGGCAAAAGAAGCCCAGCAAGTGCGGCCCTGGGTCGCCGCCTGGGTGGAGAAGCTGCTGGACCCCGACATGAACACCCGCCCGCGCGATGCCGGCACGGCGCGAAAGCTGTTCGAAATGCGCGAGCACGGCCAGCCGCCCGAGGCTGCCGCCTCACAAACCGGCCTGCCCCCAGGCTACGGCCCCCAGGACCACACCCAAACCCGGTCCGCGCCACCGGCCAACCCGTCGATGGTGCCCATGACGCGTGCCATCACGCCCCAGCCAGCCTCGTCCACCACCGCTTTCCAGCCCGTGCCGCTGGCCTACCTGCCGGAACGGAAGACCGCACCGGCCCGGCCGGCACCCGGCCCTCCGGCGCCCGCCCAGGCTGTGCCCGCCAAGCGCGGCGTAAGCCCGGATGTCATCAAAATGCTCGCAGGCGTGGTGCTCGCCATCGTTGTCGTGGCCGCAGGGGTGATTTTGCTCATGCCCGGCAAGCCGGTGATGGCTCCCGCCGCCGAGCGGATGAAGATGCAACTGCCCGTGACCGCCGGCCTGCTGCTGCACCTGGATGCGAGCCGCCACGGCACCACTGAAACCAGCATCACCAACAAGGTGACGCACTGGCGGGACGCCGAGGACAAGAACCGTTTCGCCGGCCCGCCGGCCGTGGAAAACGGGCCCAGCCCGAGCCCTGACGCGCTCAATGGGCTGCCGGTGATCGATTTCGGCCCCTACCATTCGGAGCACTGGATGGAGTTCAAGAACAGCAAGGGCGGCACCCGCAAGCTGAGCAACATCCGCAGCGTGTTCTGGGTCATGCGCGGCTGCGGCTTCCTGCTGGGCGACGACCAGACCTGGGACTTCAATCGCGGCGGTCCCGAAGGCAGCCCGGACGCAGGCATCTTCAACGGAGGAGCGGCGGATGGCGTCAAGCGCGGCACCCTGCGCTTGAACGGCGAGGTGGTGAAGACCACCGACACGCCGCTGCCGGTGAATTACTCGCTTGTCAGCCTTGTCACGGTCAACCCGCTAACCGCCAGCCGCCTGTGCCGGGACCGCACCAGCACCGACCGCGTGGGCGGCCAGCAGATTGCCGAAGTGGTGATCTACGACCGCGCCCTGAGCGCCGCGGAGGTGGAGGTGGTGGAAACCTACCTGCGCACCAAATGGCTGGCGGCGAAGTAGGGGGTATGAAGTGGATAGACGGCCGCTGCATGAGTCCTCCAAAATGCTCACGCGATAATGAAGCCGCCGCCAAAAGGGGTGACGGCTACGGAGGCGCGGAAAACCGGCGAAGAAACTCCGTAGGAGCCAAGGCCGACACCGCGCTAAGCGCAAAGTCCTGCGTATTGCGTGTTATGATCCAATCGGCGGAACATGCTTCTGCGGCGGCAGCTTGAAGTGCATCCTCAAAGTCCCCAAACCCAAGTGACCTGGCGTGCCGGGCGTGTGCGTCGGTGCCGTCGGCGACCCGCGCCCAAGCCAGGATTTTGTCCACTTCGGCCAAAGCCTCCGTCTCAGTTCGCCCGCGTTTGAGCAGGTAGTAGGCGGTGGCGAGTCCATGCCAGGCGATGAACATCTCAGCACCCAGGGCTTCACACCGCAAGATCGCGCCCTCACTGTCAGCCACGAAGGGCTTGCGATCCAAAAGCACATCAACGAGAATGTTGGTGTCGAAGAAGATCCTCATCCAGAGTCAGAGGTTCAGGCCGTGTTTCGCTGCGTAGTAGTCCATCCGCAGCTCGTCTGCGGATTTTCCAGTTTCGTTCCGTACACTGCCCCTGGAACTGCGGAGCCAGGCGCTGGCTTTGCCTGGACCAAGTTTGCCTGCGGTATCCGTCCGGCTGATCTCCACAAGGAATACCGCTTCCTTCGCTGCAAGGATGTGCAGTGTGTCGCCTTCATGCACGTCCAGGCCGCTCAGCTTTTCTGCGGGAATGGTCTTGATGGTCGTCATGATCCAAGTTTACGGTTGAGTCTGGCTTTGCCAAGTCTTTCATCCGTCCCGCTTGCCATGCTCCCTGGCGGCAACCAGTGCGGAGGCTAATTTCGAGTCTCCGGCTCGCGTCCAAGGCATTTCTTGCTTCAGGGCGTTGATTCTTGAGGTCTATTTTTCGCGCCCCTGTCATACACTGGCCGCCCCTGGGTCACTCAGAGGGCAAATGAATGAACGACGAACTGGCCGCCAACCTCGAAGCGCTGCACCCCGACGCCTTCGGCTGGGCGGTGCATTGCTGCGGAGGCGACCGCTCCCGGGCGGAGGACGTGCTGCAAAACGCCTACCTGAAGGTGGTGCAGGGTGCAGCCAGCAAGGACGGCACAGGAGCGTTCAAAACCTGGTGGTTTGGGGTGATCCGGTTCACCGCGCAGGAGGAGTTTCGCAGGCTGCGCTACCGCGAATCGCTGGCGGCCAGGCTGCTCCATCGCTTCCTTCCTGGAGGTGCGGACGAAGCGGACCCTCTGCCCTCGCCGTCCCGACAGATCGAGCTCAACGAGCATGCGGAGCATCTGCGATCCCTGCTCACGCAGCTTCCCGAACGGCAGGCCTCCGTGCTTCATCTGGTGTTCTACCAGGATCTGTCGCTGGCCGAAGCCGCCGGGGTGCTGGGCCTGAGCCTCGGCTCCGTGCGCCAGCACTACGACCGCGGCAAGACACGCCTGCGGTCCCTGCTTCAAACCTCACCCGCCCCGCTGACCTATGAATGATCAAGATCCAGACCTGCGCGAGGCCTTTGCGCGCCTGCGGCGAAGGGATCACGAGACGGCACCGGCCTTTCGCGACACGCTGCACCGCGCACGGCACGCCCACGCAAGCCAGGGCACCAAGGTTACCACGCGAATCTCCTGGCGCTGGGCCACAGGCCTGGCCGCTACAGCCATCGCGCTGACGGCCCTGGCGCCGGCGTTCAAGCCCAGGCCTTCCCTGGCCCAGGCCCTGCCCGTGCTGCTGCCAGCCGGGGGGGCCTCGCAGCCCTTCCTGCGCGAACTCACCGATGGCAAGCCCGGCTCCGGCAGTGATTTCCTGCTGCCCTTTCAACTCGACCTCGCCTCCCTTTAACCCCCCATCTGCCACACTCATGAAACTCGCCTTTTGTTCCCTCCTCTTCGCTTGTGCATGGACCGCCAGCGCCGTCGATGTCGGCTCCCTGGTTCGCACCGGGCTCGTTCTGCCGGACACGGTGCTGCAGCATCAGTCAGAAATTGGCATCTCCTCGGAGCAGGCGGACCATTTGCGCAAACTCTACGCTGATGCGCAGCAGGAAGGCAAAGGACTTGAAGCCGCCGTGAAAGAGCAGCAGCAGGCTTTCGACGCCGCCGTCAAAAATCCGGAGACCACGCCCGCTGCGGCCTCCGAACAGCTCAAACAACTGCTCGAAGCAGAAGCAGCCCTCAAACAACTGCAACTGCGCACGCTGCTGAAGCTGCGCGACGAACTCAGCCCCGAGCAGCGCACACGGGCGCTCAAGCTGGGCACCGAGGATGCCATCACCAGCGACCCGATTGAAGCCCGGCTCAGGGAGAAGGGCATGAAGCTCAAGGCCGCCTTTGAAGCCATCGGCGTGCCGCCACCCGAGGCCTTGAAAACGAAAGGGGAAGCCCTGGAGGCTCTAGTCAAGGAAGGCCGCCTGTCCGAAGCAGAAAAGGCCCTGGACGCCTTGATCAAGGAAACCGGGCTCGACGAGATCGCCGCTACCCCCACCGCCGTTGACTTCGGCAAGTACGAGCCTGGAACGACTGATCTCCCGGCTCTGCAAGATCGTTACACAGCCGTACGGACCAAGGCCGGAAAGGTGATCTACCTGCCCACTCTAAGACTGCTGGCGCAAGGACGGGACGAGCTTGAGAAAGCCAAGACCGCTGAAGACGCCACCCGTGTGGCGCGCATCCTGACCTGGGCGGAAGGCATCCTCGACAAGCAGCCTTGATCCCGCGCTACTCCGTCTTCTTCACCTCAAACGAGGTGTCGAGGTACAGGCGCTCCACCTTCGCCCGCGCCCAGGGCGTCTTGCGCAGGAACTTGAGGCTGGACTGGATGCTGGGGTTGAAGCCGAAGCAGTTGATCCGCACCAGCCGGTCCAGCTCCTCCCAGCCGTAGTGCGCGTGCAGTTGCCTCACCATCATTTCGAGGGTGATGCCGTGAAGGGGGTTCTTGGGGCCGTCGCCGTGCATGGTTGGTTTTTACCGGATCTTGGCGTCGGGCAGCGCCTGTTTGATGCCTTCGTCGAGCGGCATCGTGTCGTTGCTCGCGTTCAGCCCCACATCGGCCATCACCTTCACCAGCTCGGTCTTCATCTCTTCGAGCTTCGCCGCGTACTTCGGGTTGCTGATGAGGTTCGTGGTTTCGCCGGGATCGTTCTTCAAATCGTAGAGCTCGGCCATGTGCTTGTCCGGGCTGCCGTCGCCGGGGGGATAATGCATGTACTTCCACTCTTCGGTGCGCACGGCGCGAACGTTCGGCGTGTAGGGGAACTGCTTCTCGTAGTTGTAATGATACAGCCAGCTTTTGCGCCAGGCGGGGTCGCCTTCCTGGACCAGCTTCACCCAACTCTTGCCGTCGATGTGCTTGAGCGGAGGCGCGCCGCAGAGTTCCAGCAGGCTGGGGGCGATGTCCTCGGTGAGCACCTGCTGGGTGATGGCCTTGGGCTGAGCGGTGAGCGCCGGGTAGCGCACAATCATGGGGATGCGCAGGCTGGGCTCGTGCGCGGTGCGCTTGTCGATCATGCCGTCCTCGCCTTCGAGCAGGCCGTTGTCGCCCATGAAGACGATGATGGTGTTGTCGAGCTGATGCGTTTCCTCCAGATAGGCACGCAGGCGCGCCACGCTGTCATCCACGCTGAGAATGGTGCCCCAGTAGCCGTGGACCATGTTTTCGAAGTCCTTCACCGCTTCCGGGCGGTCGTCCGGGAATTTCTTCCGCCACTCGAACAGCGGGCCGTAGATGCCGTGCCAGGTGTACAGGCGCTCCTTGATCCACTTGGGCTTGTCGTCCAGATGGAAGGCGGTGTCAGGATAGGGCACTCGCACGTTGTCGAACGAATGCGCGTACTTGGCCTCGGGCGTGTAGAAGCTGTGCGGCGCCTTGTGGCCCAGGAACATGCACCAGGGCTTGCCGCCGTGGTCGCTCTTCAGCCAGTCCAGTGTCATGTCGGTGACGATGCTGGTGTAGTACCCCTTGATCACCTTGCGGCCAGTGCCGTTGATGTTCCACTCCGTGTCGTAGTACTTGCCCTGGCCCTTGTGCGTCACGAACCAGTCGAACCCTGGGCGCGGCTCGTCGTTGTCCTCGCCCATGTGGTACTTGCCGATGTAGGCCGTGGCGTAGCCCGCTTTTTGCAGCACGCCGGGGAAGCTCGCCATCGTCAGCGGGTACTCGGTGAAGTTGTTCGTCACCCCGTGCTTGTGCGCGTATACGCCGCTCAGGATCGAGGCGCGGCTGGGCGAGCACAGCGAGGTGGTGCAGAAGCCGTTGACGAAGCGCACACCCTCGCCGGCGAGCTTGTCGATGTTCGGTGTCTTCACGTGCTCGCTGCCGTAGCATCCCAGGCCCTGGGGACGAATGTCGTCGCACAGGATGAACAGGACGTTCGGCGGCTTTGCGTGAGCGGTGGCGGCGAAAAGCAGAAGGGCGGCAAAAAGGCGTTTCATGATGGAACGCTACTTCAACGTCACCACCTGCTGCGTCCTTTGCGATTCCAGCGCGGCGGCGAAGATCTCCTGGGTGCCGACCGCCTCCTCCGGGGTGGCGCAGCCGAAACGGCCCTTCAATTTGCCTTCGCGCTCCATCAGGAACGCGGCCCACATCTGCTGGATCACATCGGGGAAACCGGGTTCAAAAATGCCGCCGGTGACCGTTTTGAAGGGCATGCCGAAACCGAGGTCTGTACGCTTCCAGAACTGCTCCTTGCCGGCTTCGAACAACCACAGGGTCTTCGGTTCCTTGGTGCTGTAGCGGGCGCCGCCTTCGGTGCCGAGCACCTCCAGGAACCAGGTGTTCGTCTCGCCAGGCGCCAGGCGCTTCATTTCCAGGCGCATCGGCACCTCATGGCCGTCGATGTTGGTCCAGCAGTGCAGCATGGCGTTGTCCCAGGTGTCGCAGGCGATCATGCCACCCTTGCCGTCCGGGCGCTCCGGATAGCCCTTCTGCAACTGGGCGAACAGGCGCGTGGGCTTCCAGCCCAGGCGCAGCGGCAGGTGGCAGGCATGCATGCCCAGGTCACCCAGCACGCCGATCTCGCCGCAGGTGCGGCTGAAGCGCTTCCAATTCGCCGGCTTGGTGGCGTCCAGATCGCTGCTGTGATGGAAACCGGACACGACTTGCAGCACCCGGCCCAGCTTGCCCGAGGTGGCGGCCTGAACGACGCGCTGCGCGCCGGGAAAGAAGGGAAATTCCGAGCTGCAACGCACGAAGCGGCCTGTGCGATGACCGGCATCCAGGATCTTTTGCGCCGCCGTCAGGTCGATGCCGAAGGGCTTCTCCGCAAACAGGTCCTTGCCCGCCTCCAGCACGTCAATGTAGATCTGCTTGTGCAGGTTGTGCGGCACCGCCACATAGACCACGTCCACGGCGGGGTTGGCGAGCAGTTCCTTGTAGTCGGAGGTGAGCATCGTGCAGGACGGCACGCAGCGGAACCATTCGCGCACCGGTTCCACCAGATCCGCCACGGCCACCAATTCAGGCTTCACGTCCACATCCGTGAGCGCACACCAGCGCGCAAAAGCGCTCGCCATTTCCCGGCCCATGAGGCCGCCGCCGATGATTCCGATGCCCACTGATTTCATGTGCGCCTAGACAAGCGGGGAGCCACCCGCAATGCAATCAGATTCAGCTTCCAACGGCAGCAATAGGCGTGGGGTTGAGATCAAAGTCGCAGCCCTCCTTCGTGACCCGTCTGTCACCACGAAGATCCCGCTCGATGCGTCCTGCGGGCGCCGCCATCCGTTTCCATGGACGCGGAACCACCGCCCGCCGGGCCGCAGCCGCCGACATTCCAAACACCCACCCCCCAAAACGATGAGCAACATCAACGACCTCACCACGCAAGCCCCCCGCAGCCCTCGCGTCCGCATCGGCGGCTATGTCATCCTGGCACGTGCCATCGACAAGGGCCGCTCCACCCTGAACTCCGCCAACGGCGAGTACCACTTCGACTGCCCGCTGGACAACTTCCTCTTCGGCTTCAAAGGCGTGAAGGGCGAGGACGTGAAGAAGCTCCTGGCGGACGGTGCCAGCGACGAAGCCGTTGCCGAGTGGCTGGACGCCAACGGCACGCCCAAGACGGCGGAAGAAGTAAAGGCCTGGGGCGACCAGACCGAAGCCTTCAACCCCTACACCGTCCCGGACAAGAAGGAATGGTTCGTCGAGGAATGCACCAAGGTGGGCATTGACCCGGCAAACAGCACCCTGTTCGACATGCTCGAAGCCGACGACAAGGCAAGCTTCTAAAGCGCGGCCAACACAAGCAAGGCCCGGGTGCGATGCGCCCGGGCCTTGTGCTGATCAGCACCCACGTTCGATCCACTGCAACCCGGCCCGTTGCGCCGCCTTGAGCACCAGCGCGCGGGCCCTGGCCTTGGCGGGCAGCCAGATGATGACCCATCCGGTGAGCATCATGCCCCCCACCATAGTGCCGCCCGTCAACACCCCGGACCACCAGCTATGCACCGGCAGCCCCATCCAACGGTTCATATGAGCCAGGGCGAAGGAATAAATCAGGGGGCACACAAGCATCACCAGCCAGACGCTGTGCACCCATCTGTGGCTGATGGACACACGGGTGAGCTGCTTGAGTCCGCCATGATACTCGGTCACGGAGACGAGCCCCGCAGTGCCGAACAACTCAAAATCATGCAAACCCCAGCCATCGTCTTCCCGGGCGGTGAGAGGTTCCTCGACGAGCACCTGGCGAAACTCGCGCATCCACTCCTCCCGCCCCACGCCCACCTCTGACCAGAACGCCAGCTCCATCACCTTGCGGCTGGCTTTGACCGGCCTTCGGGGCAACGAAACCTGAGGCGGAACGGCTTCGAACGCGGGCCTCGCCCCTAGAATGAGAATGCCTTTCACGCGCGCCCATTCCCGAACGACGGGCTGGGCAAGGCACAGAAACCAGAGCAGGGCTTTGTCTGCCAACGAGGCTGCTGGATGCCCGGCCATGCGACGCCAGGCAAAACTGCAGGCGATGGCACAAACAAGAATCGCGGCGAACGGCATCTTCAGCAGGACCAGCGCCAATGCCATGGCAACCCACAGAAGCCCGGCAAACGGATCAAACCAGCCATGCGAATCCGAGGACGCGTACAGGGTCTGGAACAGGCCGTTGCCAAACGGACCGTGGAAGACCGCCCCCTCCACCGACAGCGGGCCCGCATTGCCTCCATAGACCAAGCCGCGCCAGCGCGCACCACCCAGAACCCCAAAATGCCGGGGGTGATGCTTTACGAGCAGCGCCTCCGCATAGCCATAGCCGCTCTGCTGGCGAAAATAGGAGAGCACCGAGCCGCGCCGGTGATGCCAGACCATGGCCCCGGGGACAAAGCGGAGCCGTCCTCCCGCTTCCCGCAACCGCCAGCAGATGTCCACGTCATCGCCTGCGACCCTGAAGGGGGCTCTGAAGCCCCCCACGGCCTCCAGCGCCGAACAACGGATGGCAAGGTTGCAACCCGGAAGGTGCTCCGCCTCCTCGTCGTGCAAAAGCACGTGCGACGGTCCGCCAGGAGCTGCGGCCACCATAACCTCCGTGCGGTTCTTTGTCGGTGGAGGAATGTTAGGTCCGCCCGCCGCCACCCATTGCGGATCGTCGAAGCCGAGCGCCAGATGCGAAAGCCAGTCCTCGTCGGCCATGCAGTCATCATCAGTGTAGGCGATAATATCACCCATGGCCGCCCGTGCGCCCAGATTGCGCGCCACGCTCAGCCCCGAGTGCTCCTGGCGCAGGCAGCGCACCTGCGCAAAGGACCGGGCGATTTCCTGCACGCCGTCGGTCGAGCCATCGTCAACGACGATGATTTCGAAGTGAGGATGGCGCTGCCGGCCCAGCGCCTCCAGGCACTCACGCAACGTGCGGCCGCCATTGCAGGTACACACCACCACGCTGATCATGGGTGTTGCAGGGACATTTTCGGTCAAAGGCAGTTGGGCGGCGGGGCGAGGAATGCGATCAGAGGTCACCAGCCCAAAGGCCCAGCGGGTCACCTCGGCACCGCCGCGAAACCACTCATCCGTGAAGGCGAACCAGACGTTGCCCGCCACCCCGCAGCGCTGAAGGCACTCGCTCTGCCAGCGCCGGATCTCCGCCTGCACGGCCTCTCCATGCTGGAGCACGTCCACGCCGAATTCGGTGATCACCAGCGGGCGGTTGCCTGCCAGGTTTTGCAGGTGGTGCAGGTAGCGCTCGAAGGCGGCGCGTTCTTCGAGATACACGTTCACCGCCACGAAATCGGCATTGGCGGGCAGCAGGTACTCGGTGCTCGGGTAGGTGGCATAGGCGATGAGACAGTCCGGTGCGGCGGCGCGGGCGATGTCGATCAGCCGCTCCAGGAAGCGCCTCACCTTCACCGGCCCCATCCAGCGCACCAGGGTCTTCTCGATCTCATTGCCCACCAGCATGGCGGCAACGGTTGCGTGACGTCCCAGGCGCTGCGCCGCCCCGCGCACCCTGGCTTCGATCTCATGGCAACGCTGGCGGTCGCGCAGGAAGTCCACGTGATCCGTCCACGGGATGCCCACGATCAGCCGCAATCCCTGCGCGGACGCCTCGCGCAGCAGGGCCTCACTGGGCAGGTCATAGGTCCGCACGGTGTTGAACCCCATCACGCGAATGCTGGCAAAATCCGCAGTCAGTCGCTCGTCCTCCGGGAAAGGCTCACCTCGCGCGTTGGGCTTGAAAGGGCCGTAACTCACGCCTTGCAGGAACCACTTCCCGCCATCGCAGCGCAGGAACTTCCCCGCCGCCCGAACGCGCGCCGAAGACGCAGGGACCGGTGAAAGGCAGGCCGGAGTCATAAGCGAAAGACGGGAGGACAAAGACAGCCGGCAATGCCGCCCGGCTCATTCTAGCGCGCGCGGGATCTCGAACACCTTGTAAACCACATACCCCAGCATACTCATGACCATCGACGAGCGGTTGGTCTTCTGCCGGGTAAGATGATCTTCCACCAGGTGGAATTGAAAGCAGTCGGCAAAGATCGTGAATGCCTGTCGTTGCATGGAGTTTCGGCAGAAAGGGTTGGTTCAATGTGCCGTGGTCTCCTCGTTCCACACACCGCCGACGTCCGGGCAGCCATCGACAGGCTTCAGGTACACGTAGCCATGCACGGGACCGGCATCAAACGGGGGCAGCAGGGGGATCACCTCGAAGGCGTACTCGCCCACCTCCAGGCCTTCCAGGATGTCAAGTCGCCGCAGGCAGTCCTCATCCACCTCCCAGACCTCGCCCTGGATGCCGCGCCCCTCATCACTATGTACCATGCCTGGATACCCACCCAGGCCCATGAGGCGGAAACACGGGGTCGTGCAGGCCGTGCCGACGAACTGCTGGCCGGCCATGTAATGGTGGTTGCAGCAGCCGCGCTTGAGGGTGCCGTAAACAAACAGGCGCATGGCTGGCACCCTGGCACGCATGGACGCCAGATCAAGGCGCGCTGCGCGGCTGGTCCTGGTATTTTTGCAGCAAAGCGGCGAGTTCTGCGACAATCTGCGGCTCGCTCGCCCAGCGGTTGTTCTGCTCGCCGGGATCGGTCGCCAGGTTGTAGAGCTGGCCGGTGGGGCCGCCGGGCACGGGCTTGATCTTGGAGGGCTTGGTGAAGCCGCAGCTTCCCAGCTCGGGGATCAGCTTCCAGTCGCCGCGACGGATGCAGAGCACGCCGCGCGAGGATTCCACCACGATCGCCTCCCGCAGGGGGGCGGCGCGCTTTTCGCCCAGCAGCACGGGGAGCAGGTTGTAGCTGTCCTCCCCGGCATCAGCGGGCAGCTTCGTGCCGGTCAGCGCGGCAAAAGTCGCCAGCATGTCAGTAAAACAAATGGTCTCCGCCGAGACGGCACCGGGCTGCACCTGGCCGGGCCAGCGCGCAATGAAGGGCATGCGATGGCCGCCCTCCCAAGCGTCGCCCTTCATGCCACGCCTTCCGCCGCTGGCCGTGTGGGCAAACTTGGCCTCGTCCTCGGGAAACCAGCAGGGCCCGTTGTCGCTGGTGAAGATGACCAGGGTTTCCCCGGCCAGTCCGGCCTTGTTGAGCCCATCGAGCACCTGGCCGGTCGCATCATCCACCTGCGCCACGAAATCGCCGTACAGGCCCGCCTGGCTGCGCCCCCGGAAGGCGTCCGCCGGCAACCAGGGGGTGTGCGGGGCTGTGAAGGCCAGGTAGAGAAAGAACGGCTTCTTGTCCTCCCGGGCGTGGGACAGGTGGTCGATGGCCTTGCGCGTGTAGGTGCCGAGCACTTCGGGCAGCTTGTAACCGGGGGCGATGTCGCCTTCGCGCCAGAACGCGCCCTGGATCGGACTCCAGTCCGGCGAATTGTTTGCGGCGATGTGGCTGCTGGCGGCCTCCACGCAACGGTCGTTGTGGATGAAGAAGTAGGGCGGAATGTCGAGCGAGGCGTGCTGCCCGAAGAACGAGTCAAACCCGTGATCCACCGGCCCGCCGTGCAGGGGCTGGCTGTAGTCAAACTTGTCGCCGCCATCGAAGCCCAGGTGCCACTTGCCGATCATGGCGGTGCTGTACCCCGCGCCGCGCAGAACGGTGGCGATGGTGGGCCTGCCCGGCTCGATCAGCGCGCCCCTCACCGGATTCCTGAAGCCGTGGTTGCGGAATGGGTAGCGCCCGGTGATCAGGCCGTAGCGCGAGGGCACACACACGGCTCCCGGCGCATGAGCATCGGTAAATTTCATCCCCTCCCCCGCCAGGCGGTCAATGTTCGGGGTGGGAATTTTCGAGCCTGGATTGAAGCAGCGCGGATCGCCGTAGCCCATGTCATCAGCCAGGATGAGGAGGACGTTAGGCGGCGCTGCGTCAGCGATGGCCGTGGTGGCGAGGAGCAGGAGAAGAAATGGAAGTCGCATCGGTTGGTTCATTCTGATCGGCCCCATGGGCGCTCATTTTTCTACGGTCCAGGTATCAAGAGCACCTGGCCTGAGAGGAGGGCCGAGGTGTTTGTGGCGGGCAGTTCAGGCAGCAGGAAATAACCCACGCCCATGTTTACGCTCACGCGCGGCACCAGCAGGCCGCTGAAAGTCACCTTTCGCGTGACGGAGCCATCGACCAGCGTGAATCCGCCGCTCATGGCGCCGGTCTTGGCGTTGAGCGTGAGGCTCTGGGCTGCCGGGTTGAAGCCTGGGTTGGAGAAATCAGCGGTGTTGGCCGGGGTGAGGCGGAAGGACAGGGCGGCCAGGCTGGTCGCGTCGGTGGCATTGGTGCCAATGACGGGCGGGGTGGTGGCGATGCCGGTGAGGCCGCCATCGGTGAACACCAGCCTGGCGTTGTTCATGCCCGGCATGGTGTTACTGAGGATGCTGAGCACGGGGATTCCTGCGGCAGGGGCGACATACTGGCCGCCGGCGACGGTGAGGTCGAACAAGGGAATGCCGTTTTTGTAGGTGTGGTCCGTGGCGCTGGCGGGCCCGCTCTTGTACCAATCCAGGGCGCCATCCAGCAGCGGCAGGCCGTTGTTGGCGGGGGGGACGGCATCGGCGTAGGCGATGCTGTAGCCCTGGGAGGAGCCGTGGCCGCCATCCAGCAGCAGGTGGACGGGGATGTTGCCATTTCCGTCCATCGTCGTGGTGTAAGTCGTGGTCGGCGCGCTGCCGTCGCCCATTTTGCCAATCCAGGTCACCACCCCTGCCGGAGCGATGGTCACAGTGGCATAACCGCTGCCCTGGGGATAGGCCGCATTGGCGGCAATGACACCAGTGCCGATCAGCGCGGGTTTGGCGATCATGATCTGGGCAGTGTAGGTCGCAGCCACAGCGGCCGGATGGGTGGTGGCATTCCAGGAACCGGTAGAGGCATAGCAGGCCACGGAGGCAGGAACGTTGTCGGTGACGCTGCCCGACAGAAAGCCCATGGTGCCATCGACCGAGAAGCTCAGGTTGACGCCGTGCAGCGGCGCGGCGCGGGGGATGACTGCGCTGCCGGTGACGGTCTCACTGCCAACGGTGGCATCAAGCGCTCCGGCGAGAGGATAGGTGGTGGCCCCCAGGGTGAGCTTGCCGGAGAAGGAGCCTGCGGAAGTGATGGTCATCGAGATCATGCCGCCCAGCCCGCCATTCACGCTTTCGGCCGTCGTCAGCGGCAGCGGGTCACGGTCCACCAGGCCGTTGTAGGCGCCGGCCACTCCCGAGGGGAACGGATCCACGATCAGGGTGGGGGAAGGAGTGGCAGAGGAGCTGCCCCTGGCGTTGCTTGCCTTCAAGGTCACAGTGTAGGATCTTGACTGTCCGGTGATCCGGCCGCTGATCAGCCCAGTGCTGGCATTGAGCGTAAGCCCGGCAGGCAGGCCCGTGGCGGTGTAGCTGGTGGCGGCCACGTTGGCCGAGGTGTCCACCGGGATCTGGAAGGAGTAAAGGCCGCCGACAATGCCCTCCGGCATCGACACGGGGTTAAGGATGATGGGAGCCGCATCATACACCGAGACGATCACGGGTCCGGAGTCAAGGCCACCACCAAAGCTCGCCACCGCGCAAGAATAGATTCCATCGTCCGCAGCCTGGAGGGTGGGAAGGCTCAGGGTCCTGGTCGTCGCGCCTGGCACGCCGCTCCCATTTTTGGACCACTGGTAGATCAGGTCATTGCCCGCCGCGTTGACGGTCAGGGTGGTCGAGCTGCCAACCGGCAGGCTCAGGGTTTTGGGTGTAGTGTCCACCACCGCGAGCTGGGCCACGGCGCTGGTCGCGCTGCCGGCGGCGTTCTTCACCACGCAGGTGTAGGCGCCGGCCTGGGCCAGCGTTGCGGAGGGGATGGCATAGCTGGTGGCCGTGGCCCCCGCCACCGGCAGGCCGTTCTTGTACCACTGGTAGGTCAGCACAGAATCGGTGGGGAAGGGTGAACCTTCCACCGCGACGACCGCGAAGCCCGTGGGAGCCCCCGCTGCCACCACCTGGGAAGCCGGCCCGCCTAAGGCCGAGAAGAGAGGGGGCCGCACGGAAAGCGTGAGGAACCAGTTGTCTTCCCCGCGCGAAGTGCCGTCGGCGTCGGTCGAATCGAGGCGGTAGTGGTAAATGGTGCCGAAGGCCAGCCCCGTCAGATTCGCGGTCACCGTCACGCCCACGTTGCCGCTGCCAATGTTTTGCACGGCGGTTTTGGAGCCATAGCTCGTGGTCAGCCCATATTCAAACCAGGCCGTGGCCGGGATTCCTTCCGGGGTGGCGATGCCGTTCAAGGTCGCCGAGAGCGCGGCGACCGGGATGGCGGTTGCCGTGAACACCGCCGGGCCGGGAGTGGCAAGGGTGACATCCCCGCCGTATACGGGGCCGCTGCTGTTGCTGGCCACCAGTTGGAAGTAATAGGTCTGCCCGCCATTGAGGCCGCTGAGCACCGCGCTCACCGACTTTGCCGCGCTTCCGGTGAGGCCGGTGACCACGGGCGTCTTGCTGCCGCAGAGGGGCGTGGGCCCATACTGGAAGTAATAGCTGGTGGCCTCGCCTCCTGGATTGATCGTGCCATTGAGCGTGGCGGAGCCGGACAGGACATGCGACGCCCCCAGGGTGGTGACGGCAAGCCCCTGCGCGACCAGAGCGACATGCATCAGCTGGCCGCCGTCGCTGTAAGCAGTATTGAGGCTGTAGCCCGCAGGCAGGCCGATGACCGTGCCAAACGTACCGGTGAGCGCCCCGTACTGGTAACTTGCGAGGATGTAGGCATTCTGGGAAAGCGTCCCCGTGACCGTCAGCGCCAGCGTGCTGCCGGTGAGGTTGAGGGCGCCGAAGGTGCTCAGTTCACTGTGCAACTGGTCCGGAGTATCGCTGAGCTGAAGCGCAAGGGTGCCGCCGCCACTGAGATCAATCGTCCCGTTGCCGGTGAGAGTGCCGGGCGAAGCGCCTCCTGGCGCGAGGGTGGCATTCCCCGTGGTGGTGATGCCTCCCACGAAGCCCGTGCCACCGAGGGTGGTGCCGTCAGTGACGTTCACCACGCTGTCCTTGCTCAGTCCACCGTTGTTGAGCAGCAGCCTCCCTGCGCCAACTATCAGGCTGTAGGTTGCAGTGGAGGAATCGAAGTTCGTGCCTCCCATTGTCAGGGTGTCGCTGCCTAGTTTAGTAAAGGAGCCGTTGCCGCTGAGGGTGCCATTGAACGTGAAGTCCACGCTGCCATTGTCCACCACCACCGAGCCGCCGTTGGTCAGCGCCACGTTTCCAGTGCCGGTCACGCCTGCGATGATTTCCTGCGACCCGTTCGTGTCGAGTTCCCCGGAGCCATTGATCTGCACCGCCGAGTTCGGGCTGATGTCGTTCTGCACGAGAACTTGTTGGCGTACGATGGCGGAGCCCGGGGGATCCTGATCGTTGCCAATAACCAGCGCACCGGAAATGATGAAGCCCACAATCGAATTCATCATCAGAGTGCCCTTATCGATGGTGGTGGTGCCGGTGTAAGTGTTCGAACCATTGTCCTGGAGGACCAGCGTTCCGGCGCCCGACTTGAACAGGCCGGAGGGTATTGTCCCGCCATCCGCGATCGTGCCGTTGATGGTCAGTTCCGGCTGCGAGGGACCGCTGTTCACCGTGAGGTTTCTGGTTGCGGCATTCAGGGACACCGAGTTGACGGTGATCGAGGCCCCGCTCGTGGCCGATGCCGTGGCCGTGATGTCGCCTCCCAGGCTCAGCGTGCCCGCGCCCGTGTCGCTGATGCTGCCGCCCGTCATGGTCAGCAGGCCGCCGGTGGCAAGCGTGGCAGTGCCCAGGGTCACGCTGCCATCGGTGATGGTCAGCGCGCCGATGGGCGTGTTG
>CAINXC010000123.1 GCA_903854655.1 uncultured Verrucomicrobiota bacterium
AGCCACGGTGCCGTCGAGAATCGCACCAAACGCAGCCTCCGCCTCGGCTTCTGCCAGCGGCGTAGCATCAATCGGGGGCAGGGTGGTCATGCCGCGAGGTCGCGCGGCGTAACCCCACAGATCGTCAGGAAATTGGCGATCATCGCGTGGCCATGTTCGGTGGCGATCGATTCGGGGTGAAACTGCACGCCGTGGATGGGCCGCTCCTTGTGGCGCAGCCCCATGATTTCGCTCTCGTCGTCGGATGCCACGGCGGTGATTTCCAGGCATTCGGGCAGGGTGGCGCGTTTCACAAGCAGGGAATGGTAGCGGGTGGCCTCAAAAGGTGAGGGCAGGCCCTTGAACACAGATACGTCCGTGTGCTTGATCATGGAGGTCTTTCCGTGCATGAGCCGTTCAGCCCGCACCACATCACCGCCAAACACATGGCCGATGCACTGGTGCCCCAGGCACACGCCCAGGATGGGGGTGGCCAGCCCGAAGCGCTCGATCACGCCGGTGCTGATGCCCGCCTCCTTGGGCGTGCAGGGGCCCGGCGAGATGCAGATGCCCGTGGGGTTCATCCGGGCGATCTCATCCAGCGTGATCTGGTCGTTGCGACGGATTTCCATGACCGCACCCATCTCGCCAAAGTATTGCACGAGGTTGTAGGTGAACGAGTCGTAGTTGTCGATGATGAGCAGCATGGGGGGACTCTGTGCCCGAGTTTGAAGGAAAGCAAGGAGCTGGGTGAAGGTGGCAGCGCGGGGCACCCGGCTGAAACGGGCACGTGAAGACAGGTTGAGATGATACGTCTCCCAAGCTTGGGCCGTGCCATCGGATGTTCGACTTCGCGCTATGAGGTATCGAAAACGATGGGAGCACGTCGAGGACATCGTTTTGTCTGAAACATCTCAAACCATGCCTGCCCCGCATAATGATAGCTTGAAACCTGCCGCCCGAAACCGTACATCGCTGTTCCATGAAAGCATTGACCCTTGTCGCTCCTTCGACGTTTGAATTTGGCGAGGCCGCCGCGCCGCAGCCCGGTGCCGGTGAAGTTCTTGTCAGTGTGCGCGCCTGCGGCATCTGCGGCAGCGATCTGCACGGCATGGATGGGCGCAGCGGGCGGCGCATTCCACCGATCATCATGGGCCACGAGGCGGCGGGCGAAATCACCGCCCTGGGCGCGGGCGTCACCGGCTGGAGCCTGGGCGAGCGTGTGACCTTCGATTCCACCGAGTACTGCGGCGAGTGCGACAAGTGCCGCAGCGGCTACATCAATCTCTGCACCAATCGCAAGGTGCTGGGCGTTTCCTGCGGCGACTACCGCCGCCACGGCTGCTTCGCCGAAAGCGTGGTGCTGCCCACGCGCATCCTGTACCGCATTCCCGAGGCGCTGCCCTATGAGAAGGCGGCCTTTGCGGAGCCGGTTGCCATCGCCCTGCACGCGGTGAACCTGGCTGAAGGTGTGGAAGTGGGCGAAGCGTTCGCCACTCCGCCCACCGTTGCCCCGGCTCGCGGCAGCGCGGTCGTGGTGGGTTCGGGCTTGATCGGTCTGCTGGTGATCCAGGCGCTCAAGGCGCGCGGCTGGGACCGTGTGGTGGCGATTGATCTCGATGACTCGCGCCTGGAACTGGCGAAAAAACTGGGCGCGGAAGCCGCGTTCAATGCGAAGACCGAAGGGCTCGCGCAGATTCTGCGCGCCCACTTTGGTGGCGACGGCGCGGATGCCAGCTTCGAAGTGGTGGGTGCGGGCGCGCCGATTGACCTGGCGATCCGCAGCGTGCGCAAGGGCGGTCAGGTGGTGCTGGTGGGCAATCTTCAGCCCAACGTGCCGTTCCCCTTGCAGGAGGTGGTCACGCGCCAGCTCACGCTGAAGGGTTCATGCTCCTGCGCGGGCGAGTATCCCGAGGCCATCCGCCGCATTCAAGACGGCAGCATCCAGGTGGGCCCGCTGCTGAGCATCATGGCTCCGCTGGAGGAGGGCGCCCAGTGGTTCCACAAGGCCACCCAGCCCGGCAACGGCCTGCTCAAGGTGGTGCTCACCCCCTGAGTTTCAGAACCTGCCGAAAGACACGGCCTCGCCGGGCCGAATGAAGAGACACGTTTTCGCCTATGACCCTGTCACGACTTCTCCCCGTTCTGCTTGCCTTCGATGGCGCCGTTTTTGCCGACCTCGCCTCCAACCTGGACGCCCTGCGTGCCGTGGCCAAGGAGGGGCAGGGGAATGTCGCCGCTTCCAGCGCCTGGAAGCAGGTCGCCCTGGCGAAGGCTGAAGAGCTGCCCCTGCTGCTTGCTGCCATGGATGGCGCCAATCCGCTGGCGGAAAACTGGGTGCGCGCGGCGATTGGTGCGATTGAGGAGCGCGAGCCCAAGGCCCTGCCCCTGGCCGCGCTGACGAAGTTTGTGCGGGACACCAAGCATTCCCCTGATGGCCGGGCCGTGGCCTTCGACATCCTGCTTCGGCGTGCGCCTGAGGAGGCGGCGAAACTGACACCGCAGCTCATCGAGGATCCCAGCGCCCAATTGCGCCGTCATCCGGTGGCGAAGCTGACCGAGGAGGGCGAGGCCGTGCTGGCCAAGGGCGACAAGGAGGCCGCCGCAGGGCTGTTCCAGAAGGCCCTCGACGGCGCCCGCGACGAGGACCAGATCAAGCCTCTTGCCAAGCATCTGCGCGATCTCGGCAAGACGGTGGACCTGCCGGGGCACTTCGGTTTCCTCATGCATTGGAAGGTGATCGCCCCGTTCAATAACGCGGAGCGCAAAGGCTTTGATGAAGTGTATCCGCCGGAGCAGAAGCTTGACCTTGCCGCCACCTATCCGGGCAAGGGCGAGGAAGCCGTCTGGAAGGACTTCATCAGCGCCGATGACTACGGCAAAATCGACTTCAACAAGCCCTTCGGCATGCTGAAGGAGGTGGTGGGCTATGCGACGACGGATTTCGTTTCCAATGAGGCCCGTGACGCAGAGATCCGCATCGGCTGCAAGAACGGCTGGAAGATCTGGCTCAACGGCAAGCTCGTGTTCGCCCGCGACGAGTACCATCGCGGCGCGAAGATCGACCAGTACAAGATTCCCTGCCATCTGAACGCCGGTAAAAACACCCTCCTGGTGAAATGCTGCCAGAACGAGCAGAAAGAGACCTGGACTGTGGAGTGGGAATTCCAGCTTCGCATTTGTGATGCGACGGGAACCGCGATCCTGGCTGCAAAGTAGCGGAAAGTGCTGAGTGCGTAGTGCTCAGTGAATCCTCCCATTGTTTCCCTTTCTAACCAAGCACTGAGCACTCCGCACTAAGTACTTCAACCTCCTTATGTTTCCTCGCTTCCTCCTTCTCCTGACCCTCTTCGCAGTCACCGCCGCACACGCGGACTGGCTGCAATTCCGTGGCCCCAATGGCTCTGCGGTTTCAACCGAAACCAAGATTCCTGCGGACACTCTCAAAGTGGCCTGGAGCGCTGATCTGCCTGGGCGCGGGCTCGCTGCGCCGATCATTGTCGGCGACAAGGTGTTTGTCACCTGTGGCAGCGGACCGGACCAGGCCACGCTGCATGTGATTTGCTTCAGCGCCAAAGACGGCCACAGGCTTTGGGAGCGGGTGATGCGCGCCACCGGCCGCACCATGACCCAGGGCAAGACCGGTGTGGCGGCGGCCACGCCTTGCAGTGACGGCAAGCACGTGTTTGCGCTGTATTCATCGAATGATCTCTTCTGCTTTGATCTGGACGGGAACCTTGTCTGGCTGCGCGGGCTCACTTTTGATTACTCCAATGCCAGCAACAGCCTGGGCATGGCGCAGTCGCCCGTTGTTGTTGGCGACACCCTGATTGTCCAAAGCGAGAACGACAGCGAATCCTTCGCCGCCGGCATCGACATCGCGACCGGGATCAATCGCTGGAAAATCGACCGCCCAAAGGCCGCGAACTGGAGCAGCGCCCTGCTCTGGAGCGGTCATGGAGCCGAGGCGGTTGCATTGCAGTCGAGCAAGGGCATCTCCGGTGTGGACGCCCGCACGGGCAAGGAATTGTGGAACTACGCTGACGGCGCCAGCACCATTCCCTCCAGCGCGCTGGGCTCGGACGCCATCTATGCCTCCTCCAATGGCATCACCGCCCTGCTGCCGGAGGCTGGCGCGGTAAGCCAGCTTTGGCGCAACGAGAAGCTGCGCCCAGGCACGGCCAGCCCCATCGCCTTGGGCGGCAATCTGTATGTGGTCAACAATGCCGGTGTCCTCTTGAAAGCCGACACCAAAACAGGGACCGAAGATGCCAAATTCAAACTGCGGCTCAAGGGACCCTTCAGCGGCTCGCCCGTCGGGATTGGCTCGAAACTCTACATCGTCAGCGAGCGCGGCATCTTCCAGGCCGTTGACACCAGCACTGCCGAAGGCAAGGTCCAGGAGATTGACCTCGCGGCTCCAGGCACCAAGGAATTGGTGATGTGCACCCCGGCGATCGCCAATGGTGCGGTGTATGTGCGCAGCGATGGCAAGCTGTGGAAGGTTGACTGAGCCCTTCAGCGGCCCACCTCGCTCCTCCTATACGCATTCACCCCAGGCTGGAACAGCTCCTCGCGCAGCTTGGTTCCCAGGCCGGTGCCGGTGGGCAGGCTGGCTTTGCCTTGAGTGATCACCGGCAGGGTGTCGACGAGCTTGTCATAGAAGGAGCGGATGTGCGCCCTCACGCTTTCCTGGAACACCACGTTGGTGGAGGCTGCGGCCAGGTGCAGGCCGGAGAACAGGGTGAGGGGGCCGGTGCAGTCATGAATGGTGCTGGGCACGTTGTAGGCTTGGGCGAGGTCGATCACGCGCCGGGTTTCGCTGATGCCGCCGTTCCAGGTGGGATCGACCATGCAGTAGTCGCAGGCCTGCGCTTGCAGCACGCTCAAATATTCTTTGCGACCGAGCAGCATCTCACTCGCCGCGATGGGCAGACCGCTCCGGCGACGGAAATCGGCCAGCGTGGCGGCATTATCGACTCGCAGCACGTCTTCCAGCCAGAGCGGTTTGATCTCGCGCAAAGCTTCGGCGATGCGTTCCGCCGCCGGGAGTTGGAAAAAAGCGTGCCCTTCGATGGCGATGTCCATTTTCATCCCCACACGTTCGCGAATCTCCCGCAGTGGTTTCATGCCTTCTTCAATATCGGCCCATGAGATGTGCAGACCGCCGTTACGATGGGCCGCACGATCAAATGGCCACAGCTTCATCGCGGTGATGCCTTCAGCGAGCAATTCCTCGGCAAGGTCACCGGCGGCAAAATGAGAGGCCCAGTTGTCTTGCAACGGTCCCTTGCTGCCGATGTCGCCATAGCCCGGCCAGCCCGGATGACGTGGAGCTTCCGTGGAACCCGCCAGCGCGCCGTAACTCGGACCGCCGCTCGTATTATAAACGGGAATCGCATCACGCACCGGCCCGCCGAGCAG
>CAINXC010000124.1 GCA_903854655.1 uncultured Verrucomicrobiota bacterium
CCTTGATCAGCGAGGGAATCTCGGGCTCAGGCTTTTTGGCGGTGTGCAGCACCAGCGGTTCGTGCTCGATGAGCGGCCACTCCACGCTCTTCTTGTCGCCGTACACATCGATGCTTTCGCGGTATTGGCGCGCGGTGTCGAACAGGCTGCGGATGACCCGCACGCAGAGGTCGGAATTGCGTACCTTCACGTGTGCGGTTTCGACCGCGAAGGGGCTGTTGTACTCCTTGATCAGTTCCGCACGGATGGTGCCGGAGCCGAAGCAGCTCACGTACTCCGCGTCGCCGCCGGCAAGACCCAGCGCGGGGCCCACGCAATGGGTGGCGTAGTGCATGGGAGGCAGGCCGGGCCAGTAGTTGGGCCAGCCGTCCATGTCCTGCTGATGGCTTGCCTGGATGAATTGAAGCCTGCCCAGCTCGCCCTGGTCGCGCAGTTGCTTCATGAACAGGTATTCGCGGGCATAGACCACGGTTTCCATCATCATGTACGTCAAACCCGTTTCCTGGGTGAGGCGGATGATCTCCAGGCATTCGTCAATGGAGGTGGCCATGGGCACGGTGCAGGCGACATGCTTTCCCGCCTTCAAGGCCGCGATGCTCATCCATCCGTGGTCGGGGATGGGGCTGTTGATGTGGACGGCGTCCACGTTTGGATCCTTCAGCACGTCGGCGTAGTCCGTGTAGCGCACGTTCACGCCCCAGTGGTCGCCCACTTCCTTGAGCTTGTCAGGATTGCGCTGGCAGATGGAGTGGCAGGCGGTGTGCGGATGCTTCTGCCAGATGGGGATGAACTCGGCGCCAAAGCCGAGGCCGACGACGGCAATGTTGATCTTCTTTTCGCTCATGGATGGGGTGGGAAGTGGACGCACGAACTGCGCCACAATCGAACGACTGACGCGAGCGTTTTTGTCGGACGAATTATGTGGGAAATCGGACAGCGAAGGAGAAGCACAGAATGGCGTTCATTCGTTCGCCCCCTGTTCGTTTGCCAAAAAGCCGGCTGTTTTTAAGGCACGGCGGTAATCACAATCTCATGCTCCACCGGCACCTTCGCGGCATGAGCGAGCTTCTGCAGGTCGGCTTCCTTGGCCCTAAGCCGGTCGTCGATCGTCTTCAAGGCACCGGCCACTTCCTGGTCGCCCGGCATCTGGGACGGCAGGCGGCTGAGCGGATTGAGAGTGTTCTTGATCATCAGCGTTTCAAAGTTCTGCTGCGCGGCGACGGCGGCCATCAGCTTGTCGAAGGCGGGGACAAAGGGGTTGTCGATGAATTCGGCGGCCAGGTTGACGCCCTTTTCGAGCTGCTCCTTGGGGAAGGTCTTGGTGGTTTTGCCCCATTGCGCGCTGGCCTTGGGGGTGGTGAGCCCTTTCACGATGAGAGTGAAACGGTTCAACTGCTGGTTAAAGGTCGTGTATGGAAGGATGGAGACGGTGCCGTTGGGATCCTTTTCCGTGCCATGGAAGCAGAACGGGTAGCGCGTGCTTTTCAGCTTCACGTGCCCCGGACTGGCGCTGATCACCTCGTGTCCGGCGCTGACGGTGGCCTTGCCGGCCATGTCGAATTCAATTTTGGCAATGTCACCCGTGCAGCCCAGCCCGTTCAGGTAGGCCTGGGCCATGAGCAGGTGGCCGTTCTCGCCAGGATGCACGCCGTCATTGCCGGCCACGGCATAGTTTTTGCCGAGAGCGGCCTTGGCGGCCTTCATGGCGGTCATCATGGTTTCATGGACGTTGGTGAAACGCATGCCGTTGGCATCGGCAATCTGGTGGGCGATGGCACCGAGGTGGTTCAGATTGTCGTTGTAAACAGCCGGGCCGACGCGGCCAAAGGTGTTCAGATCAACCACGCCTGGCGAACCCACCACGACTCGCACCTTGGCGGCCTTGAGCTTGGAGACGATCTTGGTCAGCGGATCGCCATAGCCTTTGCCGATGTTGGCATCGAAGGCGACGTAATGACCGTCGTTCATGCCGTAGCACAGGGTCACCACGGTGGGCTTGAGCGGCATGAGGTCGCCGTCCATGCGGACCAGGAAACCATAGGCCGTTTCTCCACCCCAGCCGAGCTGGTAGCAGGTGACATCGCTCACCTCCGAGCTGCCCAGCAGGTAGGTTTCAATGAATCGCGAGTAGATCTTCTGTTCTGTGATCGAATCGCCGACGATGGCCACCACGTCACCGGGTTTGAGCAGGCAGGCTGGAGCCGCCGGACGAGGGGCGGCAGGAGCCGCAGCCGGGGCCGCGCCGCGCGCCTGGGTGAGAGACAGGGCGAGCAGGCAGGCGAGGGCGAAAGGTCGAATGTGCGTATTCATGGAGTGATGACGATACGTCACCATGAAACGCAAACCTGCTGCAAGAACAAAATGATAAGGAATACCCTTGCCGACGCCCGTGTTTCCAAGGCGCGGGCGCTCAATGTCGCTTGCGCGTGAGCATGATTTCATTGCCCTCCGTGTCCACGCACATGGCGAGATGCGGCGGCTCGCCGTTCTCGGGCTGGGGCTCGCGCACGAGCTGGCCGCCTGCGGCGACAATCTCCGCCGCACCTTCGATCACGTCCGGCACCTGGAAGCTCAGCCCGGTCCAGGTGCGCCCGCCTTCACCACCGCCATGAATGCCAATAACGCCGCCGCAGATGGAAACTTCGCTGATGATGTCATTCTGCTTGAGCACGGTACCACTGAACACCTGGGAATAGAAGTTCACCGCACGGCCCATGTCGGCGGCCCAGATGACGTATTTGAGTCGTTCAACTTGCATGGCCCTCCCTGCCACGGAATGACGCGCGGGGACAGCAAATGTTGATGCTGAATAATCCAGGTTTGAGGTTTCCAAACCGCATTTGCTTCCTAGCTTCCGCGCCCCATGTCCGTCAAGATTCGTTTCAATTCCGCCGTCGCCGCCGGCATCGTCCTCGCCAAGGTAGGCAACCCCCAGCGCGATGAACCGCTGCAAACCTCCCGCGAGGTGTTCAAGGCGAAGGAGGAGGACAGGGAAGCGCTCACGGCGCTGTTCCTGAAGCCCTTCAAGAACCTGCTCGCGCACCGGTTTCATCATCATTCCTCGCTGGACCAGCACGAGATCAACAACTGCGCCAAGGCCATCTTCGCCTCGCCGAACGGGCTGCTGGAAAAGGGCTGCGACATCGCCAAGCGCCTCTACTCGAAATCGAACCATCCGAACATCAAGGCCGGCGACCTGTGCATCGCCTTGATCGACGACATCGAGGTGAACAACGAGATGGTCCAGGGGCTGTGCATCCTGAAATCCGAAAGCGTGGTGCCCTTCCTCAGCATCTCCGCCGAGGATGGCGACCTGCGCCTGTCGCACGAGCAGGGGATCAATCCGGAGAAGATCGACAAGGGCTGCCTGATCCTCGATTTCTGGCCCAAGAAGGGCTACTACGTGCTCACCTTTGACCGCTCGGGCGCGGAGTCGCGCTTCTGGGTGCGCGAGTTCCTCGGCCTGCAGGCCGTGCCGGACTCGGCCTTCCTCACCAACACGTATGCGGACATGGCGGTGTCATTCGTGGAGCAGGCCCAGCCGGCTGACGAGGAGGCCCCGCCCTGGGATGTCTGTTCGGCGGCCCAGGATGCGATCACCTTCTTTGATGAGCGCGAGCATTTCGACCTTCAGGAGTTCGAGGAGAAGGTGCTGAAGACGCCGGATGCGGTGGCCAAGTTCGCCGAGCATCGCACCCGCGTGGAGGAGGAGCAGGGCCAGCCTTTGGAAAGCTCGTTTGAGATCTCGCCGAAGGACCTCAAGAAGGCGAAGAAGCGCATTGGCGCGGTTCTCAAGCTGGACACCGGAGTGGAGATCCACGTGAAATCCAGCTTCGCCTCCGCCAACGTCATCGAACGCGGGTTCGATGACGGCAAAGGGATGAAGTTTATCAAGGTCTATTACAACCAGGACCTGGCGGCGGGGGCTTGAGGAGGCATTCGGCGGTGAGGGGGCGAAACGTTACGTTGCCCCCCACCTGCAAGCGGGCTCCACTCAGCTCCGGAACGCCTCGTCGATCATGCGCTGCACCACGCCATGGGCGGGCGGGGGCAGGGGCTGCTCGTTTTGGAGCAGCGCCACCTGCGCCTTGAACTCGGGCAGGATGTCGGGCCGGACCTTTCTCATGGTGAGCAAGGTTTGCGCGAGCAGCAGGCGCAGGGTGGGGCTGGTGGGCGAAGCCAGGCATAGACGCAGGTTGCCATCAAGAATCTCGCGCTCGCCGCTGAGGAACCCGGCGGGCGTGCCGTCTGTCGCGGCGCAGCGGATGGCAAGAAGCTGTTCCAGCCGCAGCAGGTCGAAAGACAAGGCTTCGCCAGTGGGGGGCTGGTAGGCGGTGGGAAGGGCCTGCAGCTCTGCTTCAGCCTGCTCGGCGAGCAGATCGAGAAGCTCGCGACTGAGCCTGGGCAGCACCTCGTGAACCGCATCCGGCGTGAAATTGACGCGCTGGGTGCCCAGCCGGTTGCCATCAATGACGCGCACTAGATGCAGTTCCAGGGTCCAGACCGGTTCCTTTGCGAGGAGATGGGTGGTGATGATGTAGTCCGGCTTGTGCTCGTTGGCACCGGCGATTTGCACGGCCGTTTCATCCTCCCAGGCCGAGCCCGCAAAGACAAAGCCTGCGCCCTCTTTTTCGCTGATCCAGGGAATCAATGTCTGTGCACGTTCAACGGTGCCAAGATGAACCTGTTCGGTCAGGTACAAGGGGATCATGCGGCTGAGGCGGCCGGCGGCATCCGGCATCTGGGCCTGGATTTCAGCGCTGGGATTGCCAGTGTCGCCGCTGCTGCCCAGGAAGGCGATGCGCAGGCTGAAATCCTCCTTGGTTTCGAACAGCTCGGCGCCAGGTGCTGAGCTGTTCAGCCACACAGGCCCCTCAATATTGAGGATGGCAACGCGCACGGATTTCTGGCCGTCCAGGGAGGAAGTGTCCACGCCAGCCTGTGCAATCTGGGTTTCCCAGGCGGCGAGGGACTGCTTCCAGTCCGGGCGCCTCTGCGCATGGAGTTGCTCGACCAGGTTCCGAGCTTGTTCGATCTGGCCAAGGTCGAGGTAGGCGCGGAAAAGATTGTTGCCCACCTGCAAGCCGTGGATGGCGGGCTGGAACAAGGGCTCGGTGACTTGGACCAGTTCCACGAGATGACCTTGCAGGCCCAGGTCGCCGCTGATTTGCATCAGCACTTCGGGGGGCACGGGCCGGCCGCAGCGGGCCAGGCTTTCCTGCTGCAAGGCCTGCGCCTGCTCCAGTTGCCCGGCTTTCAAGGCAAGGCGGGCGAGCGCCAGTTGCGCCCGCCAGCTTCCCGGCAGTGCGGCGATCCGACGCACGGCTTCGAGACCGGCCTCCTCGCCGCCGCGCTGGCTCTGCAGGTGCTCGTACATGGCCGCGCCGTTGTCCTGGTTGGGATCGACCTCGAGCCCGCGCCAGAGGGTTGCCTCGGCTTTGGCGTCGTCGCCCTGGGCGGCATAGACCTTGGCGAGATTGGTCAGGACCACGCCATGGTCGCCGTGCTTCTCAAGGCAGTCTTTGAGCACTTCCTCGGCGTCCGCGTAACGCTCGTTCTTGAGGTACACGAGGCCGAGCAGGACCGTGCCGCGTGCAGGGATTGGGTCGATCTTTTGCACCTGCTCGGCGGCTCCGATGACTTCGGTGTAGAACTCATTGCGCAGGGCTTGGACGATCATGGGACCAAGTTCGTCGGCATTGTTCCAGGCATCCTGGAGGCCGCTCATGAGCACTTTGTCGCGCCATTCATCGCGCGGCACCATGAGTTCGCGGCCCTGGCCGTCGAAGATCTTGATGAACGGCGGCTTGTCCGCTTCCGCCGTTGAAGGGGAGGGGGCTGGAGCAGGGGGCGCTGCGGGGGCTGGCGCTGGTTCGGTGGGCTGGGGTTTCTTGCCGAAAAACTTGTCAAAGAGGCTCATGAGAATCGGTGGTGTAGTAGAAGCACCGGCAGCGGAAGGCAATGGCATTTGTTGGGCGGCAGCAGCTTTGCCGGGCGAGTGGCAAATTCACGCTGGCCACGGCGCAAGGTTTCTGCAACCCTTTCTGCATGACTCCCGTTTCCGTTCCCGAAGTGGCCCAGCATGCCCCGCTGTGGCAGTCGCTGTTGATGATTGGCGTATACTCGCTGGCAGGCGTGCTGGTGGCCATCGCCGGGTTTAAGCTGTTCGATCTCTGCACCCCTGGCGATCTGCAAGGAGAGGCAATTGAAAAGGGCAACGTGGGTGCGGCCATCGTTGGCGCGGCCATCATCATCGGCGTCTGCATCATTGTTGCGGCCGCGATCGTGGGCTGAGCGGAGCACCCCGCTGCCCTATGATCAAGCCGGCGAACATCGTGCTCATGCTTGTAGGCACCGCCGTGGTGGGTGGGGGCGCGTGGTGTCTTTCCCATCCGCCGCCTGAGCCCAAAGACGACTGGGGAGACCCGGCCCAGGTCGTGGACGGACAGAGCTATCCTAACAACTACTATGTGCCCGGAGCGGGTTATTATCATGCTTCGTATCACTCCTTCTTTTTCTATCCATACAATTACTTCGACAGCTCGCGCGGGTACTACTATGGGGGTTCATGGTGGCCCACGTCGAATGTGACCACGGTGCCCGCATCGGTGCCCACACCCTCGGCGGTGGCGCAGGCGCGGTCGTCCCTCGTCGCGTCAAGGACGGGTGTCGGTGCCAGTGGCCGCAGTGGTGAATCGTCCATCAGCCGGGGCGGTTTCGGGGCCACCGCGCGAGGAGGCGGCGCTTCGTCATGAAGCGCACGGCGATGCCACCCCGGCAGAACTGGCAGGCAAAGGTGGAAGAGGTCGGCTTGACCTTTCACACGGTCGGCGGCGTCCCGTATTGGGATGAGAGCGCCTGCTATGAGCTAACCGCCGCTGAGGTGGACACCCTGGAGGCCGCCGCCAACGAAGTGCATGAACGCTGCATCGAAGCGGCGGGCGCGGTGATCGAGCACGGGTGGTACGACCGGCTTTCGATCCCCCCAGCGGCGGTTCCCGAGATCGAGGCCTCCTGGGAGCGCGATGATTTCAGCATTTACGGTCGCTTCGATTTCGCATGGGACGGCCAGGGGCCGCCGAAGATGCTGGAATACAATGCCGACACCCCCACGACGCTGCTGGAAGCGGCGGTGGTTCAGTGGACCTGGCTTCAGGAGGTGGCCCCCAGCATGGACCAGTTCAATTCCATCCACGAGCGGCTGATCGAAGCTTGGCGCGCACAGCCCGCGCGGCTGGTGCATTTCGCCGCCGTGGGCGAATCTGAAGAGGATACGCAGACGGCGCTGTACATGCGCGACACCTGCCAGCAGGCCGGGCGGGAGACGGAATCCATCGCCATCGAGGAGATTGGCTTTGATTCGAGGTCGGGCCGTTTTGTTGACATGCAGGAGCGCCCGATCGAGGCGCTGTTCAAGCTCTACCCCTGGGAGTGGATGTGGGGCGAGTCCTTCGGCCAGCATCTGCCGGGGCGCTGCCAGCACTTCATCGAGCCAGTGTGGAAGATGCTGCTCAGCAACAAGGGGCTGCTGCCCATTCTGTGGGAAATGTTTCCTGATCACCCGAACCTCCTGCCCAGCTATGACACCTCGCTGCCGCTCGGGGCCTGCTACGTGCAGAAGCCCAGGCTGAGCCGCGAGGGCGCGAATGTGCTTATGATGGAGGGCGGTCGCGTCCTGGATCAAACCGCCGGCCAGTATGGCAACGAAGGCTTTGTCTATCAGGCCATCGCGCCGGGCCGGGACTTTGACGGCCAGCGCCCCGTGCTGGGATTGTGGATGGTCGATGGCGAGTCCGCCGGCATGGGCATTCGCGAGGAAACCCGCCGCATCACGACGAATTCCAGCCGGTTTGTGCCGCACTGGTTTCAATGATTCATGACATCCCCACCACCACCGCGTTGTATGCCATGTGGGCGCACACGCAGGGAGCAAGGTGGCCGGTGCGTCGGAACAGGAAGGCGCTCAGGAATCCAAACGCAGCCACCGGAATCCAGCTCATGGGCGGGTGGTAGATGGCGAAGAAACACGAACTGGCCACCAGAGCCTTCCAGCCACCCCACTCGCGGTCCAGCGCCCGGTAGAGCAGGCCGCGGAACAGGTATTCCTCGGCCAGAGGAGCCAGGCCCACGGCCATGATCACCAGCCAGTAGCGCCGCTCCGGATCTGCCGTGAGCTGCTTTTGTGTCTGGATCAACTGATCGTTCAGCATCGGCACCTGACGCACGATCCACAGGTAGCCCAGCGCAACGGTGCCCAGAGCAGCGCCAAGCACGGCGCCAACGAAGAGTTTGTCTCCAAACGAACGCGTCGCCAGCCAGTCCACGCGAGCGACGGGCCATTGCCAGATGTCTGCTGTCCGTACGCCGCGCCCTTCCATCCACGACTGCACACAAAGCCAGGTGACCAGCCCGGCAATGCCGTAGGCGAGCGCTTGCGCCACGGCGATTTCCGATTTTCCCAGCATACCGAGCAAAGCGGCGAACAGCAGCGCCATGCCCTCGGTCATCGCGCTGATCGAGATCATCGCATGCATGAGGGTGGGGGGCGGCGGCAGCTTTTCCGACCAGGGATCAAACAGGAAGGGCAGGCGGGCGCGGAAGTTCTGCCACATGGCGGCGGAGGTGAGCCAGGAATAGACAAGGCCCACGAAGGCGAGGCTCCAGTTCTGCATGAGGACCCCGGTGGCGAAGGTGAAGGTGCCGAGCGAGGCGGCCCAGCGCCGGCCACGCGGCACCGGCTCGGGTTCGCCAGAGCTGCTGGGCACGGTGACGAGCGTCACGGATTTCTCGGCGAGGCTGCCGCTGAACAGAAACCAGCCGGCGGCAATCAACGCGATGCGCCATGCTTCCGCAGGAAACATGCAGGCATCCACCAGCAGGATGGTCACCACCACGGCGCAAGCGATGAACCACCACAGTCTTGCCTTGGCCTTGAGCAGCGCCTCCATGCCGCGCGGCCAGGTTAGCGGCAGCCACAGCGCCTGGCCTTCAGAAATCAGCGAGCGAGGGCCAAGAATGAACAGGAAGTAGGTGCCGAAGATGACGGCGGCACCGGCCAGCGTGTGCCATGACTGCGTGGCAAGGCTGGCCAGTCCTCGCAGGTTGAAGGCCTGCTGCGCGGCGATGGTCAGCGGGATGAGAAACACCTGCACCAGCGCGCCGCGGTCGCGCCAGAACCACAGCAGTTCCTTGCGATGCAAGGGATCGCGCAGCCAATGGCGCGAGGTGCTCTCCGAAAGGGCGGCGGGAGCCGACACGACACTGCCGAAGCCTCCGGCCAGGCCTTGATTGGTGGCCCGGGCGCTGAATTGCACCGCGAACAAAATCACCGCCGCGCTGAGCGCCCAGCACACCGCCACGCCCTTCCAGACCGAGGGCTCCCCCATTCCGTACCCCACCAGCCAGCCGAACATGGGCCACGAGAACCCTCGCGACAGAGGCTCGATCCAGCCCACAACCGTCACGATCAAGCCATGGGCGTTCAACGACATGAGCCCGAGGATGAAGGCGCTGTAGCCGATCCACGACATCATGCCGAGCACCGCCCCGCGCGTGCGTGGCGACAGGCGCAGCATGGTCGCAATTTCCAGGGCCTTGCTCGTGCAGCAGGCCGCCAGCGCCACCGGCACACCGGCCAGCAGGCCGGTGACGACAGAGATGAGGAAGTTCCCATAGATGATCCAGTGCAGCCCGATCCAGAAAGCGGGCGCGCCGATGAAGAAAATGTTCGCTGCGAGCGGCGAAAGCATCTCCGCCATGAATACGGCGGCAGGCTGCACGGGGTGCGACATCAGCCACTCCCACATCGGGTGCCGCCGGCGCTGGAAATCGAGTTCCAGTCCCTCGCCTTGAAAAGCCAGCATTACGAACCACCAGCCAACAACGAGCAAGCCCGCCAGCCCCGCAAGCGGTGCCAAAGTGACCGCTCCATCGAGTCCAAAAAAACTCGTGTCTTCCTTGATGAAGCCGGCCATGCCGTATGCCTTGAACTGATGTCGCACCAGTTTTTCGTGGCGGTCCCGGTCTCCACCGAGTTCCCGCGCCCTGGTATCGGCGATATTTTGGAAGTCCCGGTCGTGAGCACGGTTGACGGAGTCTTCCATGTCGCGGATGCTCATTTTGAGCTGATCGATTTTTGGGCTGGTGTCTGAGCCGGCCGGGAGCGCACTTTTTAAGTGCGCGAGCTGTCTTTCAAATTCTTCCCTGTGTTTCTGGAAGCGGCTTACATCCACCCTCAGCAGGGAATCAAACTGCCACCTATCGAGCGGGATTCTGCCGCTTGCCTCAAGCTGCACATGCCTGGCGGCGGAGTTGAAGGATTTGAACACAGCCACGAATCCCGCATTGATCCCAACACCAAAGGCGATGACGATGAAAACGCCGAGGCAGCCCCAGTCAATGCCGGCTCCTGCCGCCTTGCCTTTTCGCTGCTGCATGAGCGCCTGCTGATGCTTGCCCCGCCCTTTGGAGCGGATGCGGGCACAGGAAAGCAGCAGCTTGACCGTGGACCAGAACCCTTGCGATGGCGGTGGCGCGCTCATGCAGGCGGAGAGCTGCCCTTGACGATGCGCAGGAACACGTCCTCCAGCGACAGCCCTTCATCACAGCTCGCACGCAGTTCGTCCAAGGAACCGGACGCAGCGAGCCTGCCCTGGTGGATGATGGCGGCGTGGGTGCAAAGCCTGCTCACGTGATCCATCAAGTGCGTGGAGAAGAGGACGGTGGTGCCACGCTCCGATTCCTCGCGCATGAGATCGTAAAAGAGGTGGGTGGACTCCACGTCCAGGCCGTTGGTCGGCTCGTCGAGAATGAGCAGTTGCGGCTGATGCAGCAAGGCAAGCAGCAGGCCGAGTTTCTTTTTCATGCCACGCGAGTAGTCCTCTGCAAACAGGCCAATGGCATCCGCCAGCTCGAGACGTACAATCAGGGGGATGAGGCGCTTCATGGTCGCAGCTACATCCAGGCCATGGAGGGCGGCGCTGAGTTCGAGAATCTCGCGGCCCGAGAGGTAGGAGTAGAACACCGGCTCATCGGGTAAAAAGCCGACCAGGCGCTTGACCTCCACGCGGTCGTCAAAGGCATCAAGGCCTCCAATTCGTAGCGTGCCGGAGGTGGCCTTTAAGATGCCCATCATGAGGCGAAACAGTGTCGTCTTGCCCGCGCCATTGGGGCCCAGAAGGCCGCAGATCTGGCCGGGTGGAACGGCCAGGCTGATCTGGCTGAGGGCCGTCTTGCTCCCAAACGATTTGGTGACCTGGTCGATTTCGACGAGCGGGGAGGACGGTGGGGAGTCGTTCATGCCAGGAAACGGCTTTGGCGAAGTGTTTAGCGATTGTTCATGTATTGCCGTACGAAAGCAATGCTATTGTCACTTACTTCTGCCACACCCGCACCCAGTCAAACACAGCGCTGACCGGCAGCTTGGCTTTGTCGATGCCGCCGGCCCAGGCACTGACCTCGAGATCAAGAATGATGTATTCCTCGGTTTTCGAGATGGCTTCGGTGGTGTGCCAGTAAGGGCGGCCGTCGAGGTAGAAGGTGTAGCCCTCGGGGGTCCACTCCATGCCGTACACATGGAAGCCCTGGCGCAGGCCGGGCAGCCAGCCATCGGCGGGGGCGCTTTTGTGGAGCTTGCCGTAGCCGTTCCAGTGCAGATTGAAATGGGCGACATCGCCCTGGCGTGCGATGTATTCGAGGATGTCGAGCTCGGTGCCGTTGTGCTCGGTGTCGTCGGCGATGCCCTTGCCCTGGTCCGGGGCCGCCATGCGCGGCGCCTGCACCCAAAAGGCGGTGTTCATGCCGGGCTGGGTGGCGACCTGCACGCGGCATTCGAAGTAGCCGTAAGTCCAGGATTTCTTCTTCTCCGTGCCGATCATGCCGCCGTGGTATTGGTCGCCCACCTTCTTGATGCTGATGAGCATGTGCCCCTGGCCGTCGAAGCTGACGCACTCGGGATCAATCCAGGCGCCGCGCCTCTCGCCCACAGAGCGATGGGCCCACTTGGTTTCGTCGAGCGTGGGACCGTCGAACTCATCATGCCATACCATCTTGTAGTCTTTGCCCGGCGGGCCGTCGCGTGGTTCGGCAAGCAGACTTTCGACCCACGGGCCGACTTTCCCGGCCCAGAGTTCGCCGTGTTTTTGCAGGCCCCTGCCATTGAAGTGGACCCCGGCGCGCAGGTCGCCGGTGAGCGTGTCGGTGTCCGGCCCGGGCCACGACAGGCCTTTGCTCCAGAGTGACTGCATTGCTGCGCGGAACTCGTCGTCCCCCGGGTCCCTTTCGCTGTGATACGTGGTGATGGCGGTGATCCACGGCACCGGCCAGGCGGCGGCGTTGCGTGAGCGGCGGATCACTTGCTCCATGAACTCGATGTACTGTGCCCCGCTGATCTGGCGGTCGGCAGGGTGGCCTTCGCGCGCCTGGCCTGCATCGCTCTCGCCCTGGTGCCAGAGCACCGCACGGAAACCGCCGATGCCGAGCGCCTTCATGGGCTTGGTGAGACTGGAGAACAGGGCGCCGGTGGACTCGTATTCATCGCCCGTCTGGACCACGCCCGCGCCGGTGGTGGTGTTTTGCTTGAAGCGGATGCCTTTGGGCAGCCACTGGCGCACGCTGGTGCCGCCGGCAGCGACGGGAATCAGGCCGATGGGCACGCCGAGGCGCTTCGCCATGGCGTCGCCAAAGGCTGGCATGAAACTGCCGCCGGTGCCTCCGGCTCCTTTTTGCGGGTCGTTGGCCACATTCCACTGCTGGCCGTCAAACTCCGAGACCAGGCCAGTCTTGGTCTCCTGCTTTTCGCTGCCGTAGCTGCCCGCGTTGGACTGTCCGGCGACGACAAAAACCTCGCCCACACCAAACTTGTCCAGCCCCGCTGTCGCCACCTCCTTGCCGTCGGCGAAAGCCTTCACATCCAGGGCGTACCAGCCACCAGAGGGCAAGGACATGGAGGTTTCGAAGATCTGAGTTTTGGCGTCAACCGGGACAGTCTGCCAGTTGGAGCTGAGGGCACCGATCTGTGGCTGGCCGGAAATGCGATAGCGAATCTCGTTCGCGGCAGTGCTGCAGGTGCCGGCCAGCTTCACCACCCCCTCGTTTTTGGTGCGCCGCTGCACCACCTGCATTCGCGAAGGACTGGTGATGGTGAGGGGTGTCGCGTCAGCGCCTGGGTTTTCTGCACGCCCGGAGGTGAAGAAACCCAGGAAGACCAGGAGGGCGAGGGCGGGTGGTGGATTCATGAGGGACAGGGGGCTCATTCTGTACAGGGGCGCGGCTGCGAGCAACCAAGTTCCCAGCGTCACCAGTCATTCCGATGATCCGGCATCAGGAATGGTCAAAGTGCAAAAACGTTGCAACGAGGCTGGATGGCTGTGGTTTGGCGGAGGGTGTCCAAGGTTGCAGCGATTTGTAAAACGAACCGAGTATCGACTGAATATGGGCACTCTTTTTTTATGTATTGACTATGGAAGGGCATTTTGAGTAGCCTCCCCAGCAGCGATCTGACCCCAAAACAGAGTCCCCTCGCGTGGTTTTCCGTCTTCTGTCTGAAACCCGTCCCTCCGATCACCCGATGCACATTCAGCGTTCTAGATTCGCCCCTCGCTCATCGCTCCTGGCCTTGACCGCCTGTGCCCTCCTTGGTTTGGTTGGTCAGGCTCGGGCGCAGGTTGATCAAAGCGTCAATACAGCGGTGTGGAAGCAAAAATACAATGTTCTGGATGCCCAGATCAATCAGCAGCCACCCTACACAAACTGGCTGAGTCAGGACGACGACGGTGACGGGGTGACCAACGGCGCCGAACTTGCAGCGGGCACCAATCCATTCCGCAAAGGCCCATCGGATCACCACTTTTGGCCGCCAGCGGTTTCCTCCAGCAACACCACGGTGACGTTCACTTTTCCAACGGTGGCGGGCAAGCTTTACCAGATCGAAGGAAAAAACAACCTGACGGATGCATCATGGTATCAAACGGGGCTGCCCAGCGTTGTCGGCGATGGCACGAGCAAGACGCTGCAAGCGCCCACCAGTGCGGGGAATTTCTTTCACCTGCTGGTCACGGATCAGTCATCGGCGGGGGATCAGGTCAGTGACTGGGCGAAGATGTTGCTGGGTTATGCCACTGGCACTCCCATCAATTCCCAGACGAGCTTCACCCACAGCACCCTTGCCAGTACCCTGCAGGGACAAAACGTGGTCACGTTGAACGCCACCGATGGTTCCACGACCCAGCCGGCGACGGCCACGACTGCGGCCACGGATTTGGGAACCATCACGGTGAGCCGGTCGGGGCATCTGCTGCTGGCGAGCATTACCGTGCCGATTCTCAAGAGCGGCACCGCAGTGGAGGGGACGGATTACGTGACGCTGCCCAACACCCTCACTTTTCCAGCAGGAGTGAACTCGATCGACATCAAGATCACGCCTCTTTACAACGCCAGCCGGACAACGAGCGCCACCGTTGTGCTCGCAGCGGGGGCTCCCGGAACATCCAATGCGGTCGGCAACTACACGGTGGGCTCACCCAGTTCCGCCAGCGTGACAATCTATCCCTCGGGCAACCCCGTCGGCACCGGGCTCATTGGCAGCTACTATTTGAATTCAAGCAGCACCTACACCAATCCGTTCAACTTTGGCGGTGTCACGGCCACTTACAGTTATACAAAGGCCTCGACGACGACGGGCTCCGCCGTCGTGAGCTACGCAGGCTTGGGCACTCCCGCCACGGCCTATGCGGTGGGCAACGTGGTCAATCTTCAGTTCACTTCGGGAAACATGAATGTCTCCCCATACAACGCCGTGGCCGGTGGCAGTTACACCGTCACTGGTGTGTCGGGCACTTCGTTGACCGTGAGCATCACGGGAACCAGCGTTCCCTCCACCGGGACAGGAAATGTCGTTCTGGGTGGTTTCAACGCCCCGGCGGTGCGCCTGGACCCCACGGTGGACTTCGTTTGGACTGGGACCGGTCCGGGCCTGGGGCTGCCCACCACCAACTACACGGTGCGCTGGACCGGGCAGGTTCTGGCGCAGTACTCGGAGCCCACGTATTTCACGGTCAAGAGCGACGATGGCGCCAGGTTGTGGGTCAATGGCCAGTTGATTCTCGACAAGTGGCAGAGCCAGTCAGTGACAGACCAGGTCAGCAGCCCCATCACCTTGCAGGCCGGGGTGTATTACGACATCCGGCTGGAATACCTGCAGCTCACCGGCAACACCGAGGTGCATCTGAACTGGTATTGCAATGACCAGTCAGAGCAGGTCATTCCCCTCGGTTTTCTGTTTCCGACCACGACCGGAGGCACGCCGCGCAATGGCAGCGGCGATCCTCCGGCCGCCCCTCCAGCAATCACCAGCGCCACCAACCAGGTGGCTTTGCTGGGCGCGGGCAGCCCGTTCACCATGACTTTGACCGGCAGCAATGGCGGCAGTTTCAGCGCCACCGGCCTGCCTTCGTGGCTGACGCTGACAAACGGCGTTCTCAGCGGCACCCCCACCCAGGCCGGCACTTATCAGTTCACCGTCGTTACCACCAATGCGGCCGGCAGCGGCAGTGCTGTGGTGACGGTGCAGGTTCTTGCTCCGGCGGGCGTGGTCACCCGCGATCTGTGGACCTCCGGTGTGACCGGCACCACGGTGGCCAGCGTGCCTTTCACGACTGCTCCCACGGCGTCCGACAACACCCTCTCTGTCCTGGAGGACACCACCACCTACGCGGCGAACACGGGTGAACGGCTGCGCGGCTATTTCACGGCGCCGGCCACGGGCAATTACTACTTCTGGATTGCCGCCTCCAACGCCGCCGAGCTGTGGGTTTCAAACAACAGCGAGCCATGCAACAAGGTGCGCCGCTGCTATGTGACCGCCGGCTCTGCAACAGCCAGGACTTGGAACACCCAGACAACCCAGCAATCGCCCTGGCTTGCCCTCAACGCAGGGCAGCAGTATTATTTTGAAGTGCTGGGCAACACGGGTCCTGGCGGAGCCGGCAACAACCTTTCCGTCGCCTGGTTCCTTGATCCCACGGGCACAACCACCAGCCCCATCGCCAACGGGTCCGGCACGGCGGCGCCCAACTCCGCAGGCGTAATGGCCGCTGGAGGAGTGATGCCCGGCTACGTTCTGGACTTGTGGAACAACCCGCCCACGATCACCACTCCTGGCACTGTTTACATCACCAATCTCCAGGGCGTCAGCGGGCTCAACAACATCACCGGCACCGGCAGTTCCTACCTTCGGGTGAACGGCACCACCGCAGTGGTGCACCTGAATTACTCCGGGCTCACCTCCGGCGTCACCTCCCAGGGCATTTATTCGCTGGCGAGCGGCTCGCCGGTGCTTGTTTTCAATATTGGCGCCCAGGCGGCGAACTATCCCACCCAGACCACTTCGGATGGCGGCTACACCTGGAGCATGCAGGCCTCCGATCTGACGTCCTTGAACAACGGCACGACCTACCTGTTGATTTCCACCGTCAACAATCCTTCGGGTGAACTCGCCGGCACTTACGGGGTGATCGCCGGATCCCAGGTCGCACCGGCCGTTCCCAGCTATCCCGCCTGGACCGATGATTCCGCGACGGTTGCAGGAGCCTCGCGTTTCCTCACCCAGGCCACCTTTGGCCCCAGCCCGAGCGACATTGCCTATGTGCAGGCCAATGGCTACCGGGCCTGGATTGAAAACCAGTTCAGCATCGCGGCCACGCACAACGTTCCTTACGTCCTGGCCAACCTCACCAACGATCCCCAGAATCCCTACACGGACACGCTGTTCTTCAATTCCTGGTGGAAAAACGCGGTCACCGCACCCGATCAGTTGCGGCAGCGCACGGCCTTCGCCCTGAGCGAAATCATGGTCGCCTCCGATGTGGGAACCCTGAACAACAACGGCCGGACACTGGCAGACTACTATGACAACCTGCTGGACTACGGTTTCGGCACCTACCACGATCTGCTCAAGCAGGTGACCTTGACCTCCGCAATGGGGCTGTATCTGGACATGCTGGAAAACGGCAAGGGCAACATGCAGACCGGCCTGCACCCCAACGAAAACTATGCGCGCGAGATCATGCAGCTCTTCTCCATCGGTCTTTACCGCCTGTGGCCGGATGGAACCCTGGTGCTGGATTCGACGGGCAACCCTGTGGCGACCTACAACCAGGCCACCATTACCGGGCTTGCCCGCGTGTTTACCGGCTGGTCCTGGGGGCAGCCCTTGGTGAGCGGCCGCCTGCCCACCAGCATGTATCCGGCGTCCAATTATCTTGACCCCATGGTTCTGGCGTCCACCTACCACGAACTGGGAACCAAGATCCTGCTCGACAATGTGATGCTTCCTGCGGCCACGGTCACCACCCAGAGCAGCACGGCTACGAATCCAAGCTCGACCTACACCATCCAGTCCACCGATCCGGTGCTTGGGCAGGGCAACCTGGTCACAACCACGATCACCAACCTCTTTGACTTGAACGGGGTGGTGGACCTGGAAAACACGCTCAACAACCTCGTCAACAACGCGGCCATCGGACCTTATGTCTGCCGCCAGCTCATCCAGCGCATGGTGACGAGCAATCCCAAACCCGCCTATGTGAATCGTGTGGTGCGCGCCTTCAATGGCGAGCAAAATGTGGACGGCGCCGCCACCGGCGTGCGGGGCGACATGAAGGAAGTGGTCCGCGCCATTCTGCTGGATTACGAGGCGCGCAGCCCCACCGCCGCCGCCGACAATGGCTATGGCAAGCAGCGCGAGCCGCTGATGCGCATCACCGGCCCGGCCCGCACCTTCCCGGCGGCAGGATACTCGGGAAGCACCTACCGCCAGATTGGCGGCCAGATCATTCTCGTTACGACCCCCTCGGCGCATCGACTTGTCAACAGCGACACCGTCCTTCTCGACACCTTTGTGGACTCGGGAAATTCAACCACCAACTTGCCGTCAACGGGTGGTTACTCCGTGTCGAACGTCACGCCGAGTTACTCCCTGGTCACCTCCACCCTGGCCTACAGCAGTTCTGGAAGCACGGTGACCATCACCGCCACCGGCTTTGTGGCCGGCAATCAGGTCTATGTGAAGTTTTCCACGGGAGGCCTGCTGGGCGCAGGGTTGGACGGCCTCTACACCATCGCAACGGTCACGGGCACCAATTTTACTATCAACCTTGCCTCCTCGCCCGCAAGCACCAGCGGCAACTGCATGATTCCGACCACCACCCTCACGATCACCAACTCCTCTTCCAGCTCGAAGCCGGTGTATCAGCTCGGCGATACGGTCGCCATCCAGTTTACGGGCACCACCACTCTTGGAGTGACAGCTCCCTACAATACGGTGCAGAACTACACGGTGACAGGAGCGACCGCCACCACCTTCACAATCAATCTCGGCAATACTACACTTGGCACAACCTCGGGGACTGCCTTCACCCCGAACAATTTCACGGTGAACAACAGCACGACCACGCTGCTGAACTACAACAGCGTGGGAAGCGCAGTGACGTTGAACGGCGGCGGTTATATTGCCGGCCACCAGCTCTACATCACCTTCTCGCTGGGCGGTCTTGCCGGTGGAACTTACGACGGTGTTTACACCATCACCAGCGCCACCGGGACCAACTTCGTGGTGACGCTGACCTCCAGTCCCGCCAATACCAGCGGCGACGCCCTGATTCCCAAGTACACAGGCGGCTACAACATCACCAACAATGGCAGCACCTCGACCATTTCGTTGCAAACCAATGGCAATCACAACCTGAAGGTGGGCGACAGCGTCTGGATCGATTTCCTGGTGGGCAACTCCCCGACTGCCGCGCCAAGCCAGGTCTATACCGTGGCCTCGGTTCCCGGAACGAACCTGTTCACAGTGACGACCACCCCGGCGGTGACAGCAGGATCGCAGAGCACCAGCGGCGATGCCATTTATCCCTTGTCCGTATCGACCTGGACGCGCAGCGGAACGGTGACCGTGGACATGGGCACCTGGAACATTGGGAATTCCTCCCTCAATACAAACGACCTCCTGCAGAGCCCGATGTATTCGACGACGGTCTTCAACTTCTTCTACCCCAATTATCAGTATCCAGGAGCCATGGCCAAGGCGGGCATGACCACGCCTGAATTCCAGCTCACCAACGACTCGAACACCATGAGCCTGACCAATGCAGTCACCCTTTCGGTGCTCCAGGCGGGCAACAGCAACGGGTTCACCAGCTACCGCAGCGGCGGCGGCGCCGTCCAGATGGACCTGAGCAAGTACATGACTTATGCCCAAACCCAGGACAGCGCCGTTCCCGCCCTGACCAGCACGCTGGGGACCCTTCTGACGGGAGGAAACCTGAGCTCTGCAACGCAGACCGCCATCAACACCTATGTCGCCAGCCAGAGCAATTTCCCTCTGGCCAGCGGCACGTACACCAATGCCCAGATGTCGAATCGCGTACGTGCGATTGTCCACTTGATCCTCACCTCCGCCGAGTACGCGATCCAAAAGTAGCCCTCACATGAAACCGGTCATCCATGCTCCTTACATCAACCGGCGCAGCTTTCTGAGCCGGCTGGGCCCTGCCGCGCTCGGCACCACCGTGGTCGCCAACGCGATTCGCGACCTGCGCATCATGAACGCCGCGCTCGCGCAGCAGGCGCCGCTTTCAGACTACAAGGCGCTGATCTGCGTCTTCCTCAACGGCGGCAATGATTCCAACAACCTGATTATTCCGACCATTCCCTCGGAGTGGAGCAATTACGCGACGGTCCGCACGCCAGCGCTGGCGATCCCGAACACCGACGGGACCGGAGCCACCGCACTGGCTTTGAGTTCGAGGAATGGCACGGCTGGATTTCCCGCAGCCGACGGCCATACCTATGGCTTTCACCCCGCCATGCCCGGGTTGCAATCGCTCTTCAACAACGGCTATGTGGCACCTGTGTTCAACGTGGGCAACCTGAGCTACCCCCTCACGAAGGCGCAATACACGGCAGGCAAGGTGCCAAAGCCGCCGCAGCTCTTCTCGCACAGCGATCAGCAGACCCAGTGGCAGACCTCCCTGCCGGACCAGCCCTACACCAGCGGCTGGGGCGGTCGCATTGGTGACTTGATGACCACCACGCCCACCGGGGATGTAAATGCAGGCGGCAAACTTTCGATGGCCGTGTCCGTCGCAGGCTCGAACATCTTTGAGGTGGGCAACGTCAACGCCGCGCCGCAGTATTCCATCACCACCGGCGGTGCCGTGAGCTTGAGCAGTGTCAGCAGCGGCCGCCTCACGGCCCTGCAGTCCATCTTGAACACCGACATCGCCTCCTCCAACCTTCAGACCAGCGCCTACTCCGGCGTGCTGAACCATGCGATCAACGAGGCCTCCATCCTCACCACCGCCCTGGCGACCAATGCCAGCGCTTCCTGGCTGACGGGCCGCTTCCCAACCACCGTCACCACCCCCAATGGAGGATCGACTTTCACCTCCAGTTTGATGAGCCAGATGAAGATGGTGGCGCGCCTGATTGATCTTGGCAGCACGAGTGTGGCTGCGGGCGGGCTGGGCATGTCCCGGCAGATTTTCTTTATCCAGGTGGGCGGCTATGACACTCACACGGGCCAGACGAACAACGCCGGCCAGACGACCACCAACAACGCCACGGTGGTCATCGGCGCGCAGGCCAATCTGCTGGCGGAACTGAGCACGACCTTGAACGAGCTGTTCCTGGCCCTCACCGCCATGGGCAGCCGGGGTTCGACACCGACCCCAATGCAAAACCAGGTGACCGCTTTCACGGTGAGCGACTTCGCCCGCACCTTCCCCAGCAACGGCTCGGGAAGCGACCACGGCTGGGGCGGGCATCAACTGGTGGTGGGCGGCGCGGTAAAAGGGGGCGCCACCTATGGCACCTTCCCCACCTTGCAGGTCAACGGCCCGAGCGACACAGGGATCGGGCGCTGGATTCCCACCACCTCCGTTGATCAGTACGCGGCAACGCTGGCGAGCTGGTTTGGAGTCAGTTCGGGCAACATGAGCACCATCCTGCCCAATCTCGGTCGTTTCGCATCTTCGAACCTCGGGTTCATCTAGCGCCGTTGACCAGCCTGGAACTTGTTAAAAGTTCAAGGCTGCCTGCCATGAAACGCCACATCCTTGTCATCCTCGGGCTTGCAGCCCTGATTGCCATCACCTTCTGGGTGGTGGTTCCTGCTCCTGCTCCTGTTCATCCTCCACAAGTGCAGGAAGCGCCACGGCCGGCGGTGGTCGTGCCTGTCTCATCCCCGCCCGTCGCGATTCCGCGCCCTGGAACCGCCGGCAAGGTCAAGTTTGCCGAAGGCCAGCCACCCGGCCTTGCTCAACCTGGTGTGCCCGCAGCTTCTCCTCCCGGGCCCGGGAACACAGTCCGTCTCAAGGGGGCAAATCCCCTGGCTCCGGCTTCAATGCCCGCTCCTTACCAGGCCCCGCCGCCCGCCATCAACCCCGCAATCGAGCGTGATCTGGAAAAGGTTTCGCTGATGCTGCGTGACTATCGCACACTGATGGGAGAAAACCCGGTGGGCAGCAACGCGGAGATCATGCAAGCGGTGATGGGCGGGAATCCAAGGGGGGCGAGGCTGGGACCTCCGGAGGGGCAGAACATCAATGCCAATGGCGAACTGGTGGACGCCTGGGGCACGCCCTATTTTTTCCACCAGCTTTCCGCCGATCACATGGAAATACGTTCCGCAGGCCCCGACCTCAAGATGTGGACCGATGACGACATTGTGAGGAAGTAGGTTACACTCTCCGGCGCCGCCTGGTCATGGCCAGAGCGCCAGTTCCGAGCATCAGCAGTCCTGGAAGGGAAGGCTCGGGAACGGCCAGGGTGTAGGTGACGATGAGCTGGGGAGCGGGAATGCCGCCCCCTGGTTGCTCAATCGAGGCGAACCGCCGCGCGCTGCCGGGTGTGTTTTCCGCATCACTGGTGAGCATGAAGCCGAAATTCGACGAGGGATCAGCGAGCCAGGACTGCACGTCGGCAACCAATCCGCTGGTTGAGCCCCACTGGTAGCTGCCCAGCCCGCTGATGGAGGTGGTGGCGCTGGGGTCTGCGGCAAAATCGGTGCCTGCGAGCCCGCCTGGAGCCGCCCACGATGAGACGCCGTAATGGTTCTGGTTCCACGTGGCGTCGCCGGTCATGGCCGGGGAGCCGGTGGTCCCAGAGCCCGTGCCCTGGCCCCACCCGACCAGCATTTGGTAGAGGCTGAAATTGGAACCTACGGGTCCGCCATGCTGGTCAGGGTCCGGCTGCCGGGTGACGGTGAGATCGACTTGAACGCTGGTGATGGTGGCACCGACGGGGATGGCGCTAAGGTTGAAGCTGAACAAGGCCCGGCCCACCGAGTACTGCTGGTTTGTTCCGGCCACGAGAGTCGTGCCGCCCAGATTCGAATCAGGGTTGTTCGAAACGATGGAGGTGTCCGCCGATGCTGAGACAATTACGGTGGCAGCCGGTGCTTTGACGCTGAAGGCCAGAAGGACAAGCAAAGTGAATGCAAGGGAACTGAGTGAATGGCCTGCCATCAAAGGATTCCCAATGATCCATGAAAAACCATCGAATGACAAGGCGGGATGGAAGACAAACGATGAACCCTTCGCCATGTTTGGAAATCAGACCCGGTTTCAAACGACCGTGGCATGATTTGCGAGATGGGCGCGTCCAGATCAGGGTACAAATCGCGGCGTTGGGAGGTGATGGATGCACGCGCCGCCAGCAGGCTGTCACCAAGGAGGCAAGAAAGGCGCGGCGGGCACGAATTTTACGCGAGCCCCGCACCGCCCATTCGAATGCCAAAAGAATTGGCGCGCCGTTGCCTTTTCTCCACCCCTTTCACATGGAAACCCCTACTTCTCCTCTTCCGCGCACATCGGACCGCTGAAGGCGGGCCTGCGGTCGGAGCCACAAAAAGCCCGGCCAGCTTGCGCCGGCCGGGCCAGGAGTCATTCCATCGGGCTATCAGGCCCAGCCGTGGGCGTTGCGCACCTTGATCATGGCTCCGAGGATCTTGTTCCAGGTGTCCGGCGTTTCGAGCACGGCATTGGGGAACATGCAGCCGTCCCAGCAGATGTGCTGGATGCCGCGGCTGGCGGCGTCCTTGAGCCAGTAGCCGGAGGCCTTGGTGAGGTCGAGCTTGCCGTTTGGATCGTCGGCCTGGCAATGGCGGCCGGACTTGTCGTGAGCGCCGGAGCCGTGCCCGGAGCCGTCGTTCTGGGCCACGTGGAAGTCGATGGTCC
>CAINXC010000125.1 GCA_903854655.1 uncultured Verrucomicrobiota bacterium
CCATCGGCCGCTGGCGCACCCAGGACAACAACAAGCCGATCAACGCAACGACGGATTTCAACACCGACGAAGGCCAGACCATCCGCCTCACCGGCGCGCGCGATTTGGTGAAGTTCGCCGTTGAGAATCCCGACGGCCACCGCGCCTTCATCCACCAGCTTTTCCAGCACACCGTGAAGCAGGCCGTCAATGTGTATGGCCCCGATACGCTGGAGGCACTGCGCCAGTCCTTCACTTCCTCCAGTTTCAACATTCGCAAGCTGCTCGCCGAAATCGCCGTCATCGCCGCCTCGCGTGGGATGCCGGAACCTGAGGTGAAGTGACGAATGACCAATGACCAATGAAAATCCAGTGTCTCAAAAGCCAACTATGATTCGTCACCACCGGCACTCATGATGCTCGCCCTCAGCCTTTAGACATTGGTCATTGGTCATTGGTCATTTCACCATTCCTTTCCTCGCTCCGCAAACCCTTAAACTCCGTCCCCATGACTACCCTGCACCGCCGTCAGTTCCTCCGCCACTTAGGCGTGTCCGCCGCCACTCTGCCCTTCCTTGGAGGGCTGCCCAGCCTCACGGGCGCGCTGCTGCCGCAGAAGCGCCAGAGGGTGATCATCATGTTCTCGCCCAACGGCACCTTGCCGAACGAGTTCTGGCCCGATGCGGCTGGCGACGATCTTCAAGTCAAGTCCATCCTGCAGCCGCTGGAGCCCTTCAAGAAGCAGACGCTGCTGCTCAACGGCGTGTGCAACAAGATCCGTGGTGATGGCGACAGCCACATGCGCGGCATGAGCTGCCTGCTCACCGCCAGCGAACTGCTGCCCGGCAACATTCGCGGCGGGGGCGGCAATCCCGCCGGCTGGGCGGGCCACATCTCCATCGACCAGGAGATCAAGAACTTCCTGCAAACCCAGAAGGAAACCCGCACCCGCTTCGGCTCGCTGGAGTTCGGCGTCGCCGTGCCAGACCGCGCCGACCCTTGGACGCGCATGAGCTATGCGGGCGCCAACCAGCCCATCGCGCCGATTGATGATCCTTATCAGATGTTCGGCAAGCTCTACGGCAAGATGAAGGACCGCGACAGCCTCACCAGCATACTCGACGATGTGAACGATGATTTGAAGCGAGTCGCCTCCAAGCTCAGCGCGCGCGACAAGGCGCTGCTCGATCAGCACGTGACGCTGGTGCGCAACCTGGAGCAGGAATTGAAGAGCACGGATGCCGATTCGAAGCAGCAGCATCCCATGCCCGAGCTTGATCCCAGCGTCGAGCTGGTCAACGACAACACGCCGCAGATCAGCCGCATGCAGATTGATCTGCTGGTGAACGCGCTGGCCAACGACATGACCCGCATCGCCACCTTGCAGTACATGCGCTCGGTCGGCCAGGCGCAGATGCGCTGGCTCGGCATTGAGGACGGCCACCACTCGCTGTCCCACGAGCCCGATGGCAACAAGGAGGCCTATGCCAAGCTCCAGAAGATCAACACCTGGTTCTGCGGCGAACTCGCCTACCTCGCGAAGCGCCTTGCCTCCACGCCCGAGCCCACAGGCGAAGGCAGCATGCTGGACAACACCCTCATCGTCTGGACCAATGAGCTGGGCAAAGGCAACAGCCACACCCTCGACAACAGCCCCTGCGTGATCGTCGGCGGTGGCGCCGGCTTCAAGATGGGCCGCAGCCTGA
>CAINXC010000126.1 GCA_903854655.1 uncultured Verrucomicrobiota bacterium
CGTGCCGCTCGACGGCTGGCTGCGCGGCGAGCTGCGCGACTGGGCCGAGGCCCTGCTCGATGAGTCACGCCTCCAGCGCGAAGGCTTCTTCCACCCCGCCCCCATCCGCGAAAAGTGGGCCGAACATCTCGCCGGCTCCCGCAACTGGCAGTACTACCTCTGGGACGTGCTCATGTTCCAGGCGTGGCTGGAAGCGCAGAAGTAAGCCAGATGCGAAGGGGCTAGCGTGCCGGGACGGTAACATCCGCAACGCCGCTCTGGCCGCTGCCATCAATCACCTTGGGCGGGGTTGTGAGATAGAAGCCATGGCCGCCGGCCATTGCGCCCTTTTGGTAAAGGATGCCTTGGTACACTGGCGCTGTGCCATCGGTGTTGCGGAAGACGCCGCCGAAGACGCCCGTGGATCGGTTGATGCCCAGCGAGAAGCTGCCATTGCTTTGCCACAACGGGCTCGCCACGTCAGCAGGGCTGACGAACACCGTCGGCGCATAGCCAAGACTTTGCGCCAGCGGCGCGATGCCCACCAGGGCATAGACATAGCCGTTGGGCGAGTAGTCCACTCCGCCGGGCGCTTTCAGCGAGCTCTTGCCAGGAGTGACGGCGTACTTCGAGCCTAACATATCCGTGGTGATCACCACAGGCCAGCCGGCCGGGTAGTACTGCGAGTTCAGGGCGGGGCGCGCCCAATGAACCAGGCAGGCATCCACGCTCAGGTCGCTGTCCGTATTCGCGCTGTCGAGCGTCACGCTGGCGCTGATGAAGCCGCCTTTGTTGTAGAGCTGCGCAAACAGCGGGAAGGTGATCGACTGGTCGGCGCCCTGCAAGGCAAGCGGGGCCGAACTGGCGACGGCTGCGCCATCAGCCAGGGTGCCAGCGAAAGAGGCAATGCCGGCTTTGGTGATCGTGACAATGCCAAAGCCAGTGCCCTGCGGGTAATCGGCAGCGGTGAAACCCGCAGGCTGGGAAGAGGGGTCTTTGGCTGGTAGAATGACGGTGAACAGACCATTCGCATTCCCTTTGCCGAGGTAGGCGGCGGGCATCGTGGTGGCGGGAGTCTTGCCATCGTATCCGGCCTTGTCTGCTGTGATCGTGGAAACGGCGGTGCTCGTGGGACTGCTCTGCTGCGTGACCGTTCCGGTGATAGTGTCGAAAAGATCGCTCTTGAGTTCGACAAGCAACGGAGGTTTGGCGAGCCGCGCGATGGTGAGTCCGGTGGCCTTGCTGGCGCCGAAGTGGGCCACACCTTGATCGTCGAACACGCCGTTGATGCTCAGCGCCCGGCCATCCAGGGTGAGCTTGCCTGTGAAGGCGCGGGAGGTCTGCACTGTGGCGGTAAAGAGGCCCTCGGTGCCGACTCCTGCAACGGCGCCCGGCTGCGGTCGCGCCAGCCCCGCGAATCCGCCGGCGAACGCCACCGCCGGAGCGGGCAGCGCAACAGCCCCCACATTGTGGATGGCAAACGCGCCACTGCTGGCGAAAACGAATCGTGAGGCGGGAGGCTGGAAGGGCATTTTCACAGCCAACGGCACCAGGCTGTCCGTGGGACTGGTGCTGTCCAGGAAACTGGAAAAAGTGGAGCCCCAGGCGGCTAGCGTCCCGTCAGAACAAAGGGCGAGGCTGTTCGAATACCCGGCGGCGATGGCGACGACCGTCCGGCCAGCCAGCGCCCCAAAACTGTTCAATGCCACCGGGACAGGACTGCCGAGCGTGCTGTGGTTGCCAAGCTGGCCGTAAACACCCATGCCCCAGCCAACCAGTGTGCCGTCTGAGCACAGCGCCAGGCTGTGTTCCGCCCCGGCGGCCACGGCGACGACCTTCTTGCCCGCAAGCGCCCCTGAGGTGTCCACGGCCATCGGTGTGTGGCTTTCGGTGGTGGCGCTGTTGTTGCCCAACTGGCCCCACATATTGGAGCCCCACGTGGTGACAGTGCCATCTGAGCACAAGGCCATGCTATGCGACCACCCGGCGGCCATGGTGATGACGGTCTTGCCGGCGAGCGGGCCGGTGGTGTCCACAGCCACCGGCGTGTGGCTGTCGCTAGTGCTGTTGTCGCCAAGGCGGCCATTGCCGTTGCTTCCCCAGGCAGCAAGCGTGCCGTCTGAGCAAAGCGCCAAGCTGTGGAATGCTCCGGCGGCGACCGCGATGACGCTCTTGCCTCCAAGAGCCCCCCGGGAGTTAACGGCCACCGGCACAGGGCTCGACACCGTGCCGCCATCGCCCAGCACACCATAGCTGTTGACTCCCCAAGTCGCCACCGTGCCGTCCGAGCACAGCGCCATGTTGTGAGTGCCTCCTGCGGCCACAGCGACGACGGTCTTTCCGGCAAGCGCCCCCGAAGTGTCCACGGCCACCGGCACGCGGCTATCCGTGGCGCCGTTGTTGCCCAGCAGTCCATCCTGGTTCAGTCCCCACGTGGCAAGCGAGCCATCCGCGCACAGGGCGATGGTGTGCTCAATCCCGGCGGCCATTGCAATGACTGTCTTGCCCGCGAGCGGGCCTGAAGTATTCACTGCCGTTGGCACTAAACTGTTCACCGTGCTGTTGTTGCCCAGTTCTCCATGGACGTTGTACCCCCAGGCCACAGGCTTGGTGTTGGCCCACTGCAGCACCAGGTCGTTGCCCGTGCCGCCATAGTAGTTGGCGACGAAATGATAGGTCACCCCGCCGAAGTGCAGATCCACGGGCTGCCCCTGTGCCAGGTTGTCGAAAGTGCCGTGGATGAAATCCAGCCCAGTGTTGTTCACCACCGTCAAGGTTGTGCCGGTGGCGGGCACGAAGTTCAGCGCGAAGCTCACCGTGCTGCCTGTGGCTGTGAAATCGCTGGCGGTCAAAGGCGCATCCGCCGCCGTGTTGTAGGTGGCGGTTAGCGTTCCTGAGCCCGCGAGATTGACATCGAAGAGCCCGGTGCTCGAATCATTGCTGGCGATTCGCAGAACGGCGGCGCGACTGGTCGCGGCGCCGGGAGTGAAGGTGACGGCAAGCGTGGTGCTCGACCCTGGCGCCACGGTCGGGGCCGGGGCGGAGGTGACGGCGAAATCCCCGCTGTTTGGCCCGACGATGGTGACGCCCAAAACCTCCAGAGGAACCGTGCCCGCGCTGCGGATCGTGAACGAAACGGGCATTGATCCGCCCATGAACACACTGCCAAAATCAACCGCCCTGCCGCCGCTGACCAACGGGGCGCCGGCAGGCTGCTCCACGGCCATCCTGGGCACAGGCGGCAGCGCGATGATGCCCAGGCTGTGGAGGGCGTAAGAGCCCGGCGCAATCGCCACAAAACGAGATCCGGCAGGCAGCGAGGCCATGCTCACCCCCACAGGCGCAGGGTAGGAATAGCCAGTGCCACCGATGCCCAACTGGCCCTGGGTGTTCATTCCCCAGGCGGCCAGCGTGCCATCCGCGCATAACGCGAGGCAGGAGAACTCCCCGGCGGCGATGGCGACGACGGTCTTGCCCGCGAGCGCGCCCGTCTGATCAGCCAGCGTCGGCACCGCGCTGCTGGTCACGCTGTTGTTGCCTAGCTGGCCAACGAGATTATCGCCCCAGCCGGCAACAGTGCCGTCCGAGCATAGCGCCAGACTGTCGAATATCCCTGCGGCCACCGCGACAACAGTCTTGCCCGCGAGCGCGCCTGTCTGATCAACCAGCAGCGGCACCGCGCTGTTGGTCGTGCTGTTGTCACCCAGCTCGCCTTCAGCATTGCCGCCCCAGGCCGCCAGGGTGCCGTCCGCGCCTAGCGCCAGGGTTTGTTCATAGCCGCCGGCGACGGCCACGACCTTTTTTCCCCGCAGGACGCCAGAGGTGTCCACCAGCACCGGCGCGGAGCCGGGCGCGAGGCTGCCATTGCCCAACTGCCCTAGTTGGTTCCCGCCCCAAGCGGCGATGGTGCCGTCTGAGCATAGCGCCAGGCTTTGTGATGCGCCGGCGCCAATGGCTACGACGGTCTTGCCCGCGAGCGCGCCCGAAGTATCCACAAGCGCGGGGTCAACAATGTTGTTTCCCCAGGCTGCCACCGTGCCGTCCGCGCACAGCGCGAGGCTGGAATACGCCCCGGCGGCGATGGCGACGACGGTTTTGCCCGCGAGCGCGCCTCTCTGGTCAACCAGCTTCGGCTCTGCGCTGCTCGTCACGCTGTTGTTGCCAAGCTGACCGCGGGAATTATCGCCCCACGCGGTGACCGTGCCATCCGAGCACAGGGCCAGGCTGTGGAGATAGCCGGAGGCCACCGCGATGACCGTCCTGCCAGCGAGCGCGCCTGAGGTATCAACCACCGCCGGGAGAGGGCCGTTCGTTGCGCCACCGTTGCCCAACTGACCGGCAGAATTCCATCCCCAGGCCACGGGCTTGGTATAGGCCCAATGCAAGACAAGGTCGTTGCCGGTGCCGCCGTAGTAGTTGGCCACAAAATGATACGTTGTCCCTCCGTAGGCAAGGTCAACGGCCTGCCCCTGGGCGAGGTTGCTGAAGGCGCCATGGATGAAGTCCAGGCCGGTGTTGTTGATGACGGTCAAACTGGTGCCGGCCACCGGGGCGAAATTGAGGGACAACGCCACGCCTTCACCGGCGCTGATGGTGAAACCATTGGCATTGGGCACCGGCACGTCCTTCGCCGTGTTGAAAGCGACCGTCAAATCGGTGCCAAGATTGATTGAAATTGCCTGGGTCGTTGGGACGAAGAGCAGGCATGCTGCCATCCAGGCGACGACCGGGCGTACCAGGATTCGAAGAGCGGCAGGGTGGAAAATCATGAAGGGTGGCGAAGAATGTCAGGGCAGGTCATATTGATGATTGCGCCCTTATTCTGACAAGAAATCTTTGGAGATGAAAGACTTGCCGCCAAAGGCCAAAAAATCTTAGCGCCTCGCCTCTGTTTCCCGAGGCCTCACGCAGCGCTGTGCGGGGTGGGCCACGGCACCTTCAGCAACGCAGGCCGGGTGTTTCACCCTGTCACCAGCGCGGCTGTCGATCAGTGGTTCATGCCGCTCAGCACGTCATTCCTTGCAGCCCACGATCCGAACCCCAAACAACCACCGGAAGGGCGGCTTTGCCGCCACCACCTGCCGCAAATTGAAGGGCAGCAAGGACACCAGCTTCTCGCACAGCACCGCCGGCCACGTCGGCAGCAGCGTGAATTTCCCGCGCCCGCCAAAGATGATGCGCACCTTCGTGAAGCCCACCTGGCGAAAGAGCGCCTCCAGCTCCCCCACGGTGTATTCTTTGAGGTGAAAGCCCCTCGCTTCACGATCAAATACAACGCTGATGTCATGAGGCCCGGTCAGGCGGCTCGGGGTGATGCAGACGTACACTCCGCCGGGAGCCAGCGCCGTGAAGAGGTGGCGTAGCTGATCCAGCGCGTCATCCGGGTGCAGATGCTCCATCAACTGGTTGCTGTAGGCCACATTCACCGTGCCGGGCTCCACCGGAATGGTGCTGCCGTCGGACAGCACCAGCTTCACATTCTCCGGCAGGCCGCGGTCGCGGGTGACTTCATCTGAAACGTCGACCGCCAGCACCTGGGACACCTTTGGCGCCACCGCCTTGGCGAACTCACAATCGCCCGGCCCCACTTCGAGAAACACTGTCCTGCCCGTCAGAAACCGGTCCACAATCTGAATCTTTTCGCGCACATCTTCCGCCAGTCGTTCAGGGGACTGCTTGTTGGTCAGTTGCGGGTGCAGCGGCACGCGTTTGTAGAGTTCGTCATACAGTTCAGCATACAGGGTGCGCCGTTCCTCCTTGGTTGCGCCCCGCAAACGATCGGACAGCTCTCTCTCCACCTCATAATGCTGACGAAGCTGTTCCAGAGTTCGGGTTTCGGAGACAGGCACGGGCATAATTCTAGTAATTAGCCACGCACCTCCAACTGGCGCAACCTGAAAGGGCCTGATGAAGGACTTCTGTGTGCCTCACCTCGCACGACACTGCGAGGCGGGCTTGCGACGGGCTTATTCGCGGTTGATACCGCCGCGCACTGCTCTTTGATAACCGCCCCATGCTACAGCAGTGGAACATCCGATCCCGCGCCCACCAATGCGCCGTCACCGAACGGCCCTTTGTGGACGGCGAGAAGCACTATACCGCGATCTATTTCGACACGGAGTCCGGAGGCTATTCACGGCGCGACGTGGCCTTCGACGCCTGGGAGCAGGAGCTGGCGGAGCGCAAGCCCTTCTCCTTCTGGAAGTCGGTGTACACGAAGAACGCCCCCGAGGAGAGGCCGGAGATCACCTCGAAGGAGTCCGGGCTCAGCCTCCTGCAGCGGATGATCGAGGAGGACGAATCCTACACCGAGAACGCCCGCTACATCCTGGCGCTCATGCTGGAGCGCAAACGCGTGCTCTCGCCCACGGCGGTGAAGGAAACCGAGCAGGGCCGCATGCTCTTCTATGAGAACAAGAAGACCGGCGACGCCTTCATTGTGCGTGATCCGGAGCTGCGTCTCGACGAGATCGCCGGCGTGCAGGAGGAGGTCGCCACCCTGCTGGGCTTCAGCACCCCCGAAGAGCAGGCGGCGAAGGCCGCCGCCCTGAAGAAAAGCCATCGCGACAAAAAGGCGAAGCCACAGGAGTCTGCCGCACCCGAGACCCCCGCAGCGCCGGAAGCTGCGCCCGAGACGGTTGCAGAGCCCGTGCTGGACCAAAGTGTCGAGGTCACGGAGCTTGACGTCCTCGTGGTTGAGACTGACGCCGCCCCGGAAGAAGCGGAGCCGGAACCGGAAGTCAAAGGCTGAGCGTCCGCAGGAACTTCAGGAAGAAGGCCACCCCGGCGTCCAGTTGGTCCACGGCGATCCACTCGTCCTTGGTGTGGGCCTGGGCGATGTTTCCAGGGCCGATGGCGACGGCGGGAATTCCTGCGTCGGCGAGGAAGGCCCCGTCGCAGAACCAGGGCGCACCGGTGATGCCCGCACCACAGCGGTCCAGGTGGCGGACAAAGGGATTGTCAGCGCTGGTGTCCAGCGGCATCGCATCGCTCACCGGCTCCATGGTGGCCGAGGGGTCGATGCGGTGGACGAACTCACCCAGCAGCTTCGCCGCGCCGCCAGTGCGATGCAGGGCGGGCGTGGTGCGAATGTCCACCCGCAGCGAGCAGCGGGCGGGCACGATGTTGGAGCGCGTGCCGCCGTTGATCATGCCGATGTTGAGCGTGCTGCCGCCCAGCAGGTCATCCACGCCGCCCAGCTCCACCAGCAGATCGCGGAACTCCGTGTCCAGCGCCTGGATCATCGCGGCCATTTTGAGGATGGCATTCACGCCCTGCTCCGGCGTGGAGCCATGGGCCGCGACACCGGTGGTGATCACGTCCGCCCACAGGCAGCCCTTGTGCTTGAGCACGGTCCGGAGACTGGTCGGCTCGGCCACCAGCGCGAAATCGTAGTCCGGGTGGTGCTCGGCAAAATGCCGCGAGCCGAGCTGGCAGGACTCCTCGGACATGAACCCGGCGAAGTGAACCTCCACCGGCAGATCCGCAATCTCGGCCCCCAGGGTCTTCAGCGCCCACAGCATCGAGGCCATCGGCCCCTTGGTATCCGAGGCGCCGCGCCCCCAGATCCTGCCATCCCTCAGCTCCCCGCCGAAGGGCTCAATGGTCATCCCGCCCACCCCTACCGTGTCCAGATGCGGACCAAAGACGAGACACGGCTTTTTTTGCCCGGTCGGGGAAGGATGGGAAGGGAAGCGCCCGATCACGTTCGGCCTGCCCGGCAGAACCTCCTCCAGCACCGCCCTGGCGCCGATGCTCTCCAGGAATTCGGCCACAAACTCTCCACATTTTTGCTCTCCCGTCTCCGTCGTGCCTGGATCACCATCCGGGTTCACACTGGGGATGCGGACCAGGGCCTGGGTGAGTTCGACGACGTTCGAAAGAGCAGGAAGCATGAGGCGCATTCAGCCACAGAGGCGCGGAGGCGTCCACAGGAGTTGTGTGAGGTGAACGCCCCCCTTTTCACTGGCATGTATACAGTTGCACAGTATAACGGAACACGGTCACCCCGCTTCTGGCGTGGCGAATGCTCTCTCACTCCGCATGACAACGAAACTCACATGGCTGCTGGCCGCCTCGGGCGCGGTTTTGGTGGGCGCGGCGATGGCCGTGCCGGCCTTCCGCACGAACGGCCTGCCCAAGCGGCCCGCGTTCACGGCCTACAACGACGGCATTCTGCCGAAGACCGCGCCGATCCTGGCGGGCGACTGGTCGGTGCAGCCGGCCTTCCCTGGGCTCACCTTCCAGAACCCCATGGGCTTGAACCCGATCCCAGGCACCAACGACCTGCTGGTGTGGGAGCGCGAGGGCAAGGTCTGGCGCATCACCAATGACCCGGCAACGACGGAAAAGAAGCTGGTGGTGGATCTTTCCGACCGCTGCCAGGGCTGGCACGACAGCGGCCTGCTCAACGTGGTGCCGCACCCGAAATTCGCGGAGAACCACTGGATCTTCGTGTACTTCACCTTTGTCCCTGAGGGCCAGGTGAAGGGCAATGCCGAGCACCAGCCGCCCACGGACGTGGTGAACCGCGACCGTCTGATCCGCTACACCTGCCTGCCGGATGGAGCGGCGGACCCGGCGAGCGGCGCGATTCTCATCGACCAGGTGTCGGAAACCGTCTGGCACGAGGGCGGCGGCATGTTCTTCGGCCCCAAGGACGGCTTTCTCTACCTCTCGCTGGGCGACGACGCCCGTGCGAAGAACTCCCAGCAGATCACCGGCGGGCTGTTCAGCGGCGTGGTGCGGCTGGATGTGGACATGCGCGGCGGCGCCGTGAGCCACGCCCCCCTGCGCAAGCCGCAGCCGCAGGGCAGCGAGACGGGGAACTACTTCATCCCCAATGACAACCCCTTCGTGGGCCAGCCCAATGTCCTGGAGGAATTCTTCGCCCTGGGGCTGCGCAACCCGCATCGCATGACCTGCGATGCGATCAGCGGGCGCATCTTCATCGGCGACGTGGGCGAGGGCGCGCAGGAGGAGCTTAACACCATCGAGCCCGCCGATTCGCGCGGCCTGAACTTTCAGTGGCCGCTGGCCGAAGGCCCGCCGGACAAGCCGATCAAGATCAAGATCGGCGTGAGCAAGGGCCCGCTGCTCGCCTACCGCCACCTGGAAGGCCGCGCCATCATCAGCGGTTACGTGTATCGCGGCCAGGAGTTCGCCCGCGACCTGGGCGGCAAATTCATCTTCGGCGACAACGTCACCGGCAGCGTGTGGTATCTGGACGAAAGCACCACGCCACCCAGCAAGCACCTGCTGTGCACCGTGCCCGATGGCCCGGGGCCCAACGCCGGCGCGAATTACTGCGGCCTGTCCTCCTTCGGCGTGGATGCGAAGGGCGAGCTCTACCTCTGCCGGCTGTCGAGCACCGCTGGCAGCATCCTCAAAATGTCGCGCCAGGGGCCGCCGCCGGTGGCTCTGCCGAAGCGCCTGTCCGAAACCAAGCTGTTCTCGAACACGGCGAAGATGATCCCCTCCGCCTCGCTCATCCCTTACGATGTGAACAGCCCGCTCTGGTCCGACGGAGCCTCCAAGCAGCGCTGGCTCGCCATTCCCAGCGGCAAAAAGGTGGGCTTCACGGGTACTGGCGCCTGGCAGTTCCCGGACGGCAGCGTGTTCGTGAAGCACTTTGAATTCTCGAAGCTCGCACCGGATGGCAAGACAACCACAAGCGTGCGGCTGGAAACCCGCGTGCTGGTGCGCGACGCCACCGGCTTCGTCTATGGCGCGAGCTACCGCTGGCGCCCGGACAACAGCGATGCCGACCTGGTGGAGACCGGCCAGAACGCCAGCATCGTGGTCGCCGCCGGCCTCAAGAACCAGCCCGACAAGGCGCAGAACTGGTTCTTCCCCGGCCGCCAGGACTGCCTCACCTGCCACACCCGCGCCAGCGGCGGCGTCCTCGGCGTGAACACCCGCCAGCTCAACAAGACCTTCCGCTACAAGGACAGCGGCATCACCGACAACCAGGTGCGCACGCTTGCCCACATCGGCTTGTTTGACCGTCCGCCCGCCGACAATGAGTTCGCCCTGCTCGACCGGCTGGTGGCCGCCGATGATCTGGACGAGCCCATCGAGGCCCGCGCCCGCAGCTACCTGGATTCCAACTGCTCGCACTGCCACCGGCCCGGCGGCGTGCATGCGTTCTGGGACGCGCGCTACGAATCCGCCCTGGAGGAGGCCGGCATCGTCAACGGCATCGTCAACAACAACCTCGGTCAGGGCGATGCCAAGGTGGTGGTGCCGCGCGACTGGACGCGCTCCATCCTGTTCAAGCGCATCAGCGTCGCCGGCCAGCCCCATTCCATGCCGCCGCTGGCGAAGCAGAAGGTGGACAAGACCGGCATCGGCCTGATCGCCGAATGGATCGCCAGCATGGACGTGGAGGAGGACGGCCCCGTGCCGGATGACTGGAAGGTGGAGGGCATCGGCCAGCATCCGCAGCCGCCCACGGCCACCTGGCGCAAGGGCAGCTTCTTCCTCAACGCCCAGTGCCGCGATCTCTGGGATGTGGCCGACGAGGCGCTCTTCGTTCACCGCGCCCCCATGGCCGCCGGCCAGATCACCGCCCGCGTGGTGAGCCTCACCCCCACCGATGCCTGGACCAAGGCGGGCGTGATGATCCGCGAAAGCATGAGCCCGGATGCCCGACAGGCCATCATGGTGGTAACGCCGGGGCAGGGCAGCGCCTTCCAGCGCCGCGAGGAATCGGGCCAGACCGCCCGGCATGTCGCCGGCCCGCCGGTCACCGCCCCCTACTGGGTGCGGCTGCGCTGGAGCAAGGGCGAGGTCGTCGCCAGCGTTTCGGAAGACGGCCGGGCCTGGAAGGAGGCCGGTCGCGCGCTCGTTCCCTTCAGCGGCCAGGTCCTGCCGGGGCTTTGTCTTTCCGGCCACCATGCCGGGCAGATGGGGGCGGCCAGTTTTGACCAGGTGAAAATCGAAGCCCTGCCCATGCCATGAACCCACCGCCCGCCACCTTCCCCTCCGGGGTGCCCACCTTGCAGGCCATCGTGCGCCAGACCCTGGCCGACCACGTGGCGGAGAAAGTCACCGAGGCCATCATTCGCGGCGACATCGCCGAGGGCTCCATGATCGGCGAAGTGCGCCTTTCCTCGCAACTGGGCGTGAGCCGCGTGCCGGTGCGCGAGGCGCTGATCGAACTCGCCCACGACGGCATCGTCTCTTTTGACAAACGCGGCCGCGCCTGGGTCAAGCACTTCACCAAGCATGACTACGAGGAGGTCATCTCCCTTCGCCTCACCCTGGAAAGCATGAGCGTGCGGCTCGCGGCGGAGCGGCTCACCGCCGATGACGTGGCGGCCATGAGCGCGAACATCGCCGCCATGGAGGAAACGGCCGACGCCATCGCCTTCAGCCGGCTCGACATGGAGTTTCACGACCTCATCATGCGCGCCGCCGCGCACGGGCGTCTGCTCGCCTGCTGGGACACCCTGCGCTCCCAGTTCACAGTCCTGCTCGCCCGCGTGCAAAAGACCTTCGAGCAGGCCAGCATCGAGGCCGCCCGCGCCGCCACCACCAATGATCACCAAACCATCCTCAAGGCCCTGAAAGCCCACGACGCCGACAAGGCGGAGCGCGCCATGCAGCGCCACATCAACTCCTGGCGCGAATGGGAGCCGACGCTGGTGGTGGAGTGAGGGCGCCCGTCACTCGCGGCCGTTGAACTGCTCTTCCCGGGGCAGTGAGACCACCTTCCATGTGGCGGGGTAGAAGCGGACGATGCGCCGGGGGCGGTAGCCTTCGAGCAGCAGGTCGCACTTCACCTGGATCTGCACGCCGCTGCTGCCCGGCTGGAGCGGCGCCTTGCCGGTCTTGAGGATGTTCCCGCCCTTGCGGTCGTTCACAGGGTCGTACGTCATGAGACAGTCCCGTGCGACGGCGATGGTGCCTTTGGGCGCATTGGGATCATCCTCCGGCTTGTTGAGAGGCCAGCCAAACGGCTCCGGATTGATGCCCTTGAGGTCGTTGAACAGGAGGGGGTCCACGCCGCTGAAGAAGGTGATGGTCACGATCTGCTTGTCATCATCCACCGCATCAATCCAGCCAGGCAGCCCGCGGTCGCGGACATGGGTGCGGTGGATTTCCAACTGCTGCGCCGTGGCCAGCTTGCGGCTGGGTTCATCCAGCCAGATGTCGAGCACGCGGCCAGGGCCGTAAAGCGTCGCCCAAGTGAGGTTGAACTGCACGGTCTGGCCCTTCTCAATGGAGTCCAGGGCGCCGAAACCGTTCCCCTTGAACACCCGGGTGCTGGCGAGCAGGTCAAACTGCTTGGGGACGCCCTCAGCAAACCCTTCGCCTTGCGGCGTGACGGTGAGTTTCTTCTCCGCCAAATCGACCGCCTCGATCTTCCAGGACAGTTTCTGGCGTGCATGGTGGCTGAAGTCGTCCTCAAGCAGCAGGCAGCGCTTGAAGGCAATCTCCGGCGTGACCCGGTGGTACGGACCCGGCGGGGGAGGGGATTTGTCGTCCGCCGCCTTCAAGTAAAACAGCCCGTGCAGATGCGTTCCCAGCGGGATGTCCTGCAAGGCCGCCGGGGCGTTGTGGTAGTAGATGGCGCCATAGGGCAGCATGGCCCCGTCCAGTTGCAGGTCGAAGACGCCGCGGTCCTGGCTGTCATTGCGGTCCACCCGCAGATAGAATTCGCGCTCCAGGTGGTCCCCCCGGGTGAGTTCCCCGGAGATGGCGTGGGCGGAGCCCTCCGGAGGGAAGCTGCCATCGACGAGTTGAAACCACGGCAGGGATTTGTCCTTGCTCGCATCGGTGCGAAACGGCGGCGCGGTATCCGC
>CAINXC010000127.1 GCA_903854655.1 uncultured Verrucomicrobiota bacterium
AACCGAAACCGACCTTTTCGGCGAGCAGACCGTGCTTTGCGGCGGCACTGCGGCGCTGGTCCAGGCCGGCTTTGAGACGCTGGTGGAAGCCGGCTACTCCCCTGAAATGGCCTACTTTGAGTGCCTGCATGAGCTGAAGCTCATCGTGGACCTCATGAACGAGGCCGGCATCGCAGGCATGCGTTTCTCCATCTCCGAAACCGCCAAGTGGGGCGACGTGAGCGTGGGGCCGAAGATCGTGGACGCCGGCGTGAAGAAGCGCATGAAGGCCGCGCTCAAGGACATCCAGTCCGGCAAGTTCGCCAAGGAGTGGGTGAAGGAATACGAAGGCGGCTACAAGAAGTACAACGCCCTGCTCAAGGCCGGCGAGAAGCACCCGATCGAAAAGACCGGCGCCAAGCTGCGCAGCCTGATGCCCTGGATCAAGAAGCGCGACGTGAAGGGCCAGCAGGCCAGCTACGAGTGATCGCGGTGATAGTTTAAATCATTGCACAAGGCGGCGAGGCAGAAATGCTTCGCCGCTTTTTGTTTTTGAAGGCGCGGTGCAGAGAGTGGCAGGCAAAGTTGCAGGTTTGCTTGGCATCCTGCTTCATCCCTCTACCATGGGCGCGATGTCATCCCCGCGCGACTACGCCTTCTTTGATCTCGACCACACGCTGCTCCCGCACGACACGCAGGCGCTGTTCTGCAACTACGTGCTGAAGCGCGAGCGCTGGCGCGTGCTGCTGCACTTGTTCTTCATTCCCTTCGCGCTGCTGCGGGTGGTGAACCTGGTGTCCACACTGCGTACCAAGCGGGCCTTCATGAGCTACCTCTGGCGCATGCCGCTGCAGCGCCTGCAGCGCTATGCCCATGACTTTGCGGAGGCTTCGGTGCTGCCATGGACCTACCCCGAAATGCTGCTGGAGGTCGAGCGTCAAGGCAACGAGGGCCGCATCCTGGTCCTCAACACCGCGAGCCCCGATTTCTATGCCCGGGACATCGCGCAGGTGCTGGGCTTCGACCACTGCGTGGCCACCAAGGTGCGGCTCACTGACCCCCTGTCGCTTCACCCCGCCATCCTGGCCAACAACAAGCGCGAGGAGAAAATCGAGGCCATGCTGGCCGAAGTCCCTGGCGTGGCAGCCCTCTCGGACGAGGACCGCAACGACTACTGCTATGCCTACTCCGACAGCGCCGCCGATCTGCCGTTGCTGGAATTCGGCGGCAACGCTGTGCTCGTCAACCCCTCGCCCCACCTGGCCACTTTGGGCATCCGCCGGGAATGGACGCTCCTGCACCCGCAGCGGCCCTACCGGGGCCGGCTCGGCAATGCCTTGGCGATGCTCCGCCAGGTGCTGGGGCTGTATCCAAGCGAGCCGGGAGCGGAGTGAGGCCAAGAGTTGACATGGTCCGCCAGGAAGTCACACTGCACCAAAGAGACCGCGCATCACCAATGAACCTGCCTCGCTTCGCTCCCTTGTTCGCCAGCCTGCTGATGCTGGGCCTCACCTCCTGCCCGGAAACCAACGTGCCACGAGACTTTGGCGTGAAGCCTGTCGTGCTGAAGCCGGCGGAGTGGGAAGGTGACTGGGCCGACGTGGGCGGCACCCCTGACGGAAAGGGTCATGTCACCATCAAGCAGGCCGATCAAGGGCTTCTCTCCATCCCTTCTTATGACAAGGATGGCAAGGCGAGCGGCGAAGCTGAGGTCATGGTGCGCCAGGCCTCCACCGACAAGAATTCGCATCTGTTTTTCATGTCCTCATTCGACAAGCCGGGCGCCAGCGTTGGCTCTGTGAGCCTGATGTCGAAGAGTGATGACAATGTCTTCTACCTATGGAGTCCAAATCACGAGGCGATCGCGAAGGCCATCGCCAGCGGCCGCCTCAAAGGCAAAGCGACAAAGGCCAAGGATCAAGATGGCATGCACTCACAGCTTGACGCGGTGGCCTCGAACTACCGCACGCTCCTTCTGCCTGAGTTTTGGGACTGGACCTCACCCACGGCCATATTCAAGCAACCCAAGTCCAAGCCCAAGGGGAAGTGAGCACTTGACCCGGGCTGGCAAAAGATCACAGTCCATCGCCTGCCTCTTCTCTTATGAAAGTCCGCGCCTTCTCCTTCTTCTTCCTGGTGCTTCTCGGTACCACCCTGGTCGTCCAAGCCGCCATCCCTGGAGCTGATCTGCTGGTGGGCTTGATCGCCAGGGAGTTCGATGCCAATGCGGACGGCGTTATTGATGCAGGCGAATGGGAAAGCGGATGCCTGGGCGGCTTCGACCAAATGGACGCCAATCAGGACGGAAGCATCTCGGTCGCTGAAATCGAGGCGCTCCAGGCCCCCATCGGCGAGGAAATCGGCGACTTTGGAGGTGCGGTCGCCGTCGTCCTGATCAAGACGATCCTCATGGCCCTGGACAAGAACGGCGACATGCTGGTGAGCAAACAGGAGTACCTCGCCGGTTGCGAAACGATCTTCAAAAAACTGGATGCGAATGGCGACGGCCAGCTCACCAAGGCCGAGCTGGCCGAACTGCCCACCAGGCTGCTGCAGTGATCAGGGCGCGGCAGGCGGGGGCGTAAGCTGCTGCATCGCCTGCTCGGTGAAATCCGCGTCTGTGTAGGGGATCTCGGATTTGCTGCTGGAACCGTCGACCTGGGTTTCGGAGCCCGTTGCTGCCGTCTTGACGGTAAAGGTGGAGGGCATGTAGTAGCCGCTGGAGGTGCGGATGACTTTGTCAGTGGTCACCACGCGGGCGGGCTCGTCGCCGCCGTCGAAGACCTGCACGCGCATGGGCACGTAGCGTTTCTCGTCGATCCAGCTCAAAGTCTTGCTCGGCCCTTTGCCAGGGCTTGCGCGGTCAGGCTTGGATTCGATCACCGCGCAGGGCACCACACCCAGCGTTTCATGGCCGGTGATGACCTGGTGCTTCCAGTCAAGGAAGTCGGCGAGGAGATCTTCAATGGTGAGATCAGTGCCGAAGACGCCTTGCCGACGATCCGCGCCCGTGAGTTTGCGCACCGGAGCGCCGGGCTTGAAGAAGCTGCCGGTAAAGGTGCCGCCGTTCACGTGCAGGAGCAGAGACTCTCCCAAGCGATCCTTGGGGTAGCTGAGCTGATAGAGCTGATCGGTGCCGCCATTGGGCAGGGAGCGGCGCTTGATCTGCATTTGCATCACGGTCTTGCCCTGCACCAGCCGCGCCCGGACGTACACGCCGCCCTTCGGCCGGGCCCCCTTTGCCCCGGAAATCAATTCAGGACCGGTGAGCGGCCGGGCGGGATCGGCGTGGCCGACTGCGACGAATCCCAGGCAAAGGATGAACGAAAGGGCAAAACGCATGGTGCTGGACGAGACCACGCGACAACTAAAATTCAACCCTTCATCCACTGCAACGAAGGTTTGGCGGTTTGGACTTTCCGGCTACAATGCCGCCATGCCTGCCACCAGCGAGCTTGATTTAGATACCGCCGTCCTCGGCCAGGAAGTGCCCTTGAACCGGGTGGACCAAGCCCTGCGCGAGCTATGGGCGGATGATGACACCAGCAAGACCCGCGCTTCGCTGATGAACGTGGCAATCTACAGCGAGGACTCCAGCTCCCTGGAGCGCAACACGCAGCTCCTGGGCGAGATCACGATGCAGCACTCCTGCCGCTCGCTGCTCATTGTCAACGTGCCGACCGCGCCCAAGCCCAGCGCCCGCGCCTGGGTCACCGCCCACTGCCAGCTCTATGACGGCAAGCGCTCCGTGTGCTGCGAACAGATCTCCCTGGTGATGGAAGGCGGCACGGCGGATTCGATTCGCAACTTCGTCTTCGCCCACCTGGATTCCGACCTGCCGCTGACGGTATGGTGGCAGGGCGAACTGACGGAACGGCTAGACGAACGTTTTTACAGCGTCATCGACGCCTTGATCATCGACAGCAGCCGGTGGGCTGACCCAGGCGGCTCCCTCCGCCGCGTGCTGGCCGCGCGCAACAGCCGCACTTCGCGCTTTGACTTGAGCGACCTGAGCTGGATGCGCTCCCACTTCATGCGCATGGCGCTTGCCGCCTCCTGTCATGATGCCGTAGTGAGGGCGGAACTGCCGAAGCTGGATCACCTGTCCGTGACTCACGGGGCGGGGCACCGCATGAGCGCGCTCATGCTGGCGGCCTGGATCGGCACCCAGTTGAAGTGCCGCCTCGCCACTGGCGGGGGATTGCGTTTCGATCGCGATGGCGGGGCCGCAATTGAGGTCTCGGTCACCGAAAACACCGCCACCAAGTGCCCCTTGCAGGCGCTGCAGCTCAGCGGCCCCGGGGTGTCCATCTCGATCTGCCGCGATCCGAATTCCTGCTTTGTCCGCTCGCGGATGGAACATGACCACCATCAACAGGACCAGATGCAGCCGGCGGACATGAGTGACGACGGCGACCTGATTGCAGAACAAATGGGGCGCCTCGGCGGCACCACGCTTTACTTCGAGATGCTGCCGCTGCTGCAAGCGATGTTGAAGTAAGCCGGCCAGTCGTCCGCTTGGACAGCGGGTTCATCAGGCGAGGTGACCGCTGATCTGGTCAGCCTGGCCCCCCCGGTTTGATGAGGGATGATAGGGGGATGAGATTGAAAACATTTCCCTGCATGGGTTCCGGCATGATCACGCTGGGAATCATTTTTTCACACAATGCCACAGCATCCGCTGCCGACATTCCCCAGCCGGTCGCCTCCGCCGTGGAGAAACTTCAACAAGTCAGCAACTACACCTGGCTCACCTCCGTCGAAATGCCAGGCGCCCCAGGGGACTTCCCTCCTGTTATGGGCAAGACGGACGCGACTGCTGGCACAATTCTGGATTCAGGCGCAGGCAGCAAGGCCGTGCAATCGGTCCGCAAGAGCGGAGCCGAGGTGATCAAAACGGCACGTGGCTGGCTGACCGCCGCTGAGCTTTCGGCGATGCCCGGAGGGGAAGCGATGGCGGGGTTCGCAAATACCAAGACACCGGCGGACGAACTTGCCCTGCTGATGCCGAAACTGGATGAATTCAAGACCACCACGGATGGTTCGTTCATCGCGGCCATGAAATCCCCCGTGGCGCGCGAGTTCCTTGAAAACAGCCGGAGCAACGGCCCTCGCTTCACTCCGGGTGGCCAGACGCCCGCAGGCTCGCGCGATTTCCCTGGGAACAACCAGGGCAAAGCTCCTGGCAGGCCGACCATCAATGATGCGACAGCGCACTTTCAAATTTGGCTCACCAACGGGCTGCCCCAGAAATATGTCCTCACCATTTCTGCCTCCGTCACCACGATGGGCGTGCGCAAGGACATCAAGAAGGTCGAAAAGGTGCAAATCGGCGCATTCGACACTACAAAGGTCGTTCTGCCAGCGGCGGCGGAGGCAAAAATGCGGTTGGGAGCCGGACCGAAGCGATAGGCGGGACCGCTTGATCCTGATGGCGGCCCGCTGAAACCATGAACAAGTGATCACCCAATGTTGATTCCCTCCTCGCAAACATAGATCGTTCATCGCCGCCCGCCGTTGTTGGAGCGGCGACAAACTTCCCAAATCCCCACGTTGATGAACGAATCCAGTCCCTCATGGCGAGAATTTTTGGCCCAGCGGGTGCGTTCCGTGGATGCTTGTGACCTGGAATGGCGTCGCCGCTGGCTGGGGTACCCCCAATACTGGCGCTGGCAGATAGGTGGATGGCTTCTCGTGATGTTGTCTCATAAATCACTGCTGTTCATCATGCCGGCGAGACATCGGTGGCGGGAGGAGATCCTGATAACGTCAGCCTTCTTTTGCTCATGCGTTGTGTTCACTCATCTGTTGCGGGGCATCATCATCGGCCTGCGCGCGCGCGGTCCGACATGGAAGGGGCTGGTGGCGCGGATGCTGCCCTGGATGCTGGTATTCGCGGCGCTGTGGGGCGCCGGTATCGCCGGGCTTGGGATCCTGGTGGTGCGGGATGACTTTCGTCTGGGGCCGTATGGACCCGAGATGATGATCCTGTCACCTGCCCAACGCTTCACTTACGATGTTCTTGGCATCGCCAACGGGGCGCTGGTGATGCAAACCGCATGGGCAGCATGCTATTTCCTGCATCACCTCTTCTGCGCATACCAGCATTCGCAAATGGAGCGCCTGCGGCTTGAGGCAAGCGGCCGCGAGGCGGAGGTCCGGCATCTGCGCAGGCAGATGGACCCTCATTTCTTGTTCAACAGCCTCAACACCGTGCGTGCCTTGATCGCACCTGAGAATGCCGAAGCGCGCGGTGCGCTGACTCATCTCTCGGAACTGCTGCGCAACTCGCTGCGGCAGAATGACAAGGCGCTCATACCGCTCATGGACGAACTGGCCGCTCTGGACAGCCATCTTGCCATCGAGCAGCTGCGCTTCGGCCCGCGGCTGCGTGTGCGCATGCGCGTCGAGGAAGGTCTCGGTGCGTGGCTGGTGCCGCCTTTCCTGATCCAGACCTTGGTGGAAAATGCCATCAAGCACGGCATCGCCACGCTGGAGCAGGGCGGCAGCATCACGCTGAGCATCTGCATGAGCCGCGCGTGCCTTTGCTGCATCGTGCGCAATCCCGGGGTGCTCAAACAGGGAGGGAGCGGCGGGCATGGGCTGCGCAACATCAGCACTCGCCTGGACCATCTGTATCAGGGGGCCGCATCGTTCTTGCTCCAGCAACGAGGGCCTGCTCAAGTGCGCGCAGCCGTGCGCCTGCCGTTGGAGCCGGCCGTTCAACACATGTCCTTCTGAGCGCATGAACGCACTGATCATAGACGACGAAACTCTTGCGCGACGTGAGCTGCGCACGTTGCTGGCGGCGCATCCTGAAATCGTGGTGGATGGTGAGGCGGGCAACGTAACGGAGGCGCTTGAACATTTGCGCAAACAACCGGTGGATCTCTTGTTCCTGGACATCCAGATGCCCGGGCGCACCGGCTTCGATCTCATCGATCTGCTGCCAGCACCGCATCCGCACATCATTTTTGTCACCGCCTACGATGAATTTGCACTCCGGGCTTTCGAGGCGAACGCACTGGATTACCTGATGAAACCGGTGCATCCCGAGCGGCTCGCCGCCGCCCTGCGCAAAGTTCAAACCGGGGGCCGCACGGAGCCTGTCCCTCCGGCAAATGAAGCCGCGCTGCGAGACGATGACCGCGTGTTCCTGCGAGAAGGCGACCGGTGCTGGTTTGTGCCTTTGCGGGACGTGCGGCTGCTGGAGTCCTCAGGAAATCATACCGTGCTACACTTTGGCAAAAACAAGGCGATGCTCTGCCGCTCGCTCAATTCCATGGAAGCCCGGCTTCCCGCGAGCCTGTTTTTGCGGGCCAACCGCTCACAGATGCTCAACCTTCATTGCATCACTGAGATCGTGCCATGGTTCAGCGGCTGCCTGAAGGCAAGGCTTGACAGCGGCGAGGAGATCGAGCTTTCGCGCCGCCAGTCGCTGTTGTTGCGCGAGCGCACCGGGTTGTAGAAGGAACTCCTGGAAGCGGGCCCGGACTTTCAGAAGGGGGTGCAACGACTCATCAGGCAAAGCGACCGCCCACCCGTTCCTCGTGGTGCAAATGCAGTGGCGGTTGAAGTGTGGTCACATGGGGCGCGGCACCTTGCCTGAACACTGATCGACATATGAACGAAATTGAAGAGAAAGACCCTCACGCTTCCACCCGCACCCGCTTGTTGGATACGGCTGAACAGTTGTTTGCGGAGCAGGGGGTGGAAGCGACTTCGGTGCAGGACATAGTCAAGGCAGCCGGGACGAATCCGGGGACAATCAAACACCACTTCCGCTCCAAAAATCTGCTGGTGCTGGAGGTATTTGCCCGCCAGTTGCGGCAGGTAAACCAGCAACGCCTGGCGAGGTTGGATGCCTTGGAGACCGGCCAAGCAGCGCCCTCCCTGGAGGAGGTGCTCCAGTCCTTGATCCGTCCCACGGTGGAAGATGAGATTGGTGGCAGGCACCGCACAAATGAACTCATGCGCTTGATCGTCCGCAGTTTTCAGGAACCCGGTCAGGAACTGAAGATCTTCATGGCGCAGGAGTTCGGTGAGATCGTCAGGCGCTTCGACGCTGCGATTCTGCGCGCGGTGCCCGGACTGGTGAAGGAAGAGCCGTTCTGGCGGATGAGCTTTCTGTTCGGTGCACTGTATCATGGACTGGAACAGTGGTCACGTCTAGATTCGGTGCTACCCCCGCCGGGGCTCGACTGCGTGCAACGGCGGCCCTATATTGAAGGTTTTATTCAGCGTTTCATTGCCTATGTTGCTGCCGGGATGAGGGCGGCTGCGGTTCCATCAAGCCCCTTTTCTTTCCCCTCATGACCCGATTTGCCCCATTGCCGCTGTGCCTGTGTTTGGGGCTGGCCAGTTGCACCCTGATGCCGCGCTACCTGCGCCCCGAGGCGCCGGTCGGAGGTCACTATCCGGGAGGATCGTCGGCCAAAACGGACAAGGTGTCTTCGGAAATCGCCTGGCGGGACTTCTTTGCGGATGCACGGCTGAAAAAGCTTATCGAACTGGCGTTGATCGAGAATCGAGATCTGCGCGTTGCGGTGCTCAATGTGGAGCAAAGCCGCGCCCAGTATCGCATTGCGCGGGCGGGTTACTTCCCCACCATCCAGGCCAGCGGCAGCTACACCAGGGCGCAGGCAACTTCGCTCCAGCCAGGGATCAGCAGCCCGGTTTCGACCCAATGGAGCGCCAGCATCGGCAGCGCCGCCTACGAGGTGGATTTCTTTGGCCGGGTGCGCAGCCTCAACGCCCAGGCTTTGGAACGGTATCTTGCCACCGAGGAGGGCAGGCGCAGCGCTCAGATATCCCTGGTGGCGCAGGTCGCCACCCAGTACTTCACCCTGCGCCAGCTTGAGGAGCAACTGGCGCTGGCGCGGCAGACACTGGAATCGGTGCAGCAATTGTACGGCCTGAACAAAAGCACCTTCGATGCCGGCACCACCACGGAGCTGGACCTGCGAACGGCTGAGACGCAGGTGCTCACAGCCCGTGTCAACGTTCTCACCTATGAGCGCGAGGCGGCCCAGGCGGAAAACCAGCTCGTGCTGCTCGTGGGCCGGCCGCCTCCGCAGCACTTGCCGGCCCCACGCGCCCTCAGCGCTGGCAACGTCATGAGCGGCATTCCGGCCGGATTGCCCTCGGACCTCTTGCAGCAGCGCCCGGACATCCTGCAGGCCGAACACACACTGAAGGCCGCAAACGCCAACATTGGGGCGGCCCGCGCGGCTTTTTTTCCCGTCATCTCCCTCACTGGTTCCGCCGGCAGCACCAGCCTGGAGCTGTCCAAACTCTTCGGCAAGAACACCGGGGCCTGGAGCTTCTCGCCGCAGATTTCAGTGCCGATCTTCACGGGAGGGCTCAACCGCGCCAACCTCGATGTCGCAAAGATCAGCGCGCGCATAGAGGTGGCCAACTACGAGAAGGCCATCCAGACCGCCTTCCGCGAGGTGGCGGACTCACTTGTGGCCCGTGGCAGCTACGCGCGGCAGGTCGAGGCTCAGGAAGCGCTGGTGAAAGCGCAACAACGACGCTACACCCTCGCAGAAGCCCGCTACCGCCAGGGAGTGGACACCTATTTGAACGTTCTCTCCGCCCAGCAGGACCTCTACGGAGCCCAGCGCAACCTGATCGATCTCCGGTTCGCAAGCTTGTCCAATCATGTCACCCTCTACAAGGCCCTCGGCGGCGGCTGGAAATGAACCCATGAAGCGCTCCCTCCTCATTCTCTGCCTCGCCCTGGGTCTGGGGGTTCTGATGCCTGGCTGCGGCCAGAACACCCCGACGACTTTCAAGTATGACACGACTCCGGTTTTGCGCGGCGACATCGTGCAATACGTGGCGGCCACCGGCCTGCTCAGCGCCGTGGTCAGCGTTGACGTGGGCAGCCAGGTTTCCGGCAAAATCTCCGCGCTGTATGCCGACTTCAATTCGCCGGTGAAGAAAGGCCAGTTGGTCGCGGAGATCGACCCTTCCACCTACCTCGCCGCCAAGCGTCAGGCCGAGGGCGACCTCGCCAGCGCCCAGGCCGACGCCACCCTGAAGCGACAAAACCTCGAACGCAAAAAGATCCTGGTGCCCCAGCGCGCAGCGACCGAGCTGGATCTGGATCAGGCGGTGGCGGAACTGGCCCAGGCTGAAGCCGCCGTGTCCATCAAACAGGCGGCGCTGGAGAAGGCGCAGGTGGATCTCAGCTACTGCAAAATCACCGCGCCAGTGGATGGTATCGTCATCTCGCGCAAGGTCGATGCCGGGCAGACCGTGGCCGCTGTGATGACCACTCCGGTGCTCTTCACCATTGCCCAGGACATCACCAAGATGCACATCATTGCCTCGGTTTCAGAGGCCGACATCGGCCAGGTGAAAGACAAACAGACCGTGGATTTTTATGTGGATGCCTTCCCGGATGAGGTCTTTCACGGCAGCGTGGTCCAGGTGCGCAAGGCGCCGACCACCACCCAAAACGTGGTCACTTATGAGACGGTCATCGACGTGGACAACCCTGAGCAAAAGCTCTTCCCCGGCATGACCGCGAACGTCTCCATCCTCGTCGCCGAGCGCAAGAACGTCACAAAGGTGCCCAACACCGGGTTGCGCTTCACGCCGCCGGACGGAGCCAAGTTTGAGCATCCAGTGCCGCCAAAGCTCCAGCGCACACAGCGGCTGGCGTTCCTGCTGGGTGCTGACGGTGCCACCCTCACGCCCGTCATTGTCAGGGCTGGCATCACGGACAACGTGGAATCGGAGATTCTTGAGGGCCTGGCCGAGGGCGCAAAGGTCGTGATCAGTTCCGTTGCTGACAAGAAGCCCGGCATGTTCGGCGGCCCGCCCTCAAAGTGATGAGCACTCCCGTCATCCAGCTCCGCGACGTGGCGAAGGTCTATCGCACTGGCGAGGTGGAGGTGCATGCAGTCAGGCGTGTCTCACTCGAAATTGAACGGGGTGAGTTCGTGGCGGTGATGGGCGCCAGCGGCTCCGGCAAGTCGACCCTCATGAACATCCTCGGCTGCCTGGACCGGCCTACAGCCGGCAGTTACCTGCTTGATGATGTGAATGTCTCGGGCCTCAGTCGCGCACAGCTTGCCACGTTGCGCAACCGCAAGCTGGGCTTCGTGTTCCAGAGCTTCAATTTGCTGGCCCGCACCTCGGCCCTGGAAAACGTGGAGCTGCCCATGTTCTACACCAAGCCGCTGATCAGTCTGCGCGAGCAGCGCGCGCGCGCCAAGGCGGCCCTGCAAAAAGTGGGCCTCGGGGATCGCATGGGCCACCACCCCAGCCAGCTTTCCGGCGGCCAGCAGCAGCGCATCGCCATTGCCCGCGCCCTGGTCAACCAGCCGGAGCTGGTGCTGGCCGACGAACCGACGGGCAATCTCGACAGCCGCACCAGCATCGAGATCATGGGCTTCTTCCAGGAACTCAACGACTCGGGCATCACCATCGTCATGGTCACGCACGAGCTGGACATCGCCTCCTATTGCAAGCGCATCGTCGTCATGCGCGATGGCGAGGTGCTCAGCGACCGCCGCAACGAGGAGCGCCGCAACGCCGACGCCGAGCGCGCTGCCCTCAACGATGCCGAGAAAAAGGCCGATCTCGCCAAGCCATGAAGATCCTGCTTCAAGCCGTGTTCCTGCGTCCGCTGCTCACGGCGATGATCGCGCTGCGCTCGCTGCGCCGCAACAAGCTGCGCTCCATCCTCACCGCGCTGGGAATCATCATCGGCGTCGCCTCCGTGGTCGCGATGGTCGCGGTGGGCAATGGCGCACAGGCTCGCATCGAGGGGCAGGTCGCCGCACTCGGCCAAAATCTGCTGCTCATCTTCGCCGGCAACCGCCATTCCGGCGGAGTCAATTCCGGCCTGGGCAGCGCCAGCGCCCTCACCCTCGCCGATGCCAGGGCGCTGAGCACCGAGATCATCGACATCGTCGCCACCAGCCCCGAGATCAGCACCACCGGACAGGCCATTGCCAACGGTCGCAACTGGTCCACCACCATCGCCGGCGAATCGCCCGACTACCTCAAGATCCGGGACTGGAAATTGTCCGACGGCTCCATGTTCACGGATCGCGAGGTGCGCAGCTCGGCCAAGGTCGCCATCATCGGCACCAAGACCGCGCGCGAGCTGTTCGGCCCGCTCAACCCCATGGGCCAGACCGTGCGCGTGCAGAACATGCCCTTTGTTATCATCGGCGTGCTCGCCAGCAAGGGCGCCGGGATGGGCGGCCAGAACCAGGATGACCGGCTGATCATTCCCTACACCACTGTGATGAAGCGTCTCACCGGCGACAAGTACCTGCGCATGATCAACATCCAGGTCGCCAGCGCCGACCGCATGGATGCCGCGCAGCAGCAGATCACCAGCCTCCTGCGCCAGCGCCACCGCCTCTCCGAGGGACGGGACAGCGATTTCAACATCCTCAACCAGAAGGAGATCGCCGATACCGTGGGCTCCATCTCCGAGGTCTTCACCATGATGCTCGGGGCC
>CAINXC010000128.1 GCA_903854655.1 uncultured Verrucomicrobiota bacterium
ATAAATCGAGCGTGCGCCGTGCTGCTGTTCGCGCCCCACGCAGGTAGGGCGCTGTGTCCCACAGCGCCGTCGATGCAGGCCGGAGGGGGCTGTTTTTCTCGGTCACCTTTCGAAGTCGGCGGCCCAAGGCGGCGGGCTAGGGATTGCCTCGCGTAGCTCGCCCTTCGGGCTGCCTGCGGCAGGCTATCTTCGCTTCGCTACGGTTGCCCGCCCTGCCCGCCTTGGGGCCCGGTTCTTGCCCCACAGAACACCGGAGCATTCATGAGCAATGATCCAGCTTGGCGGAGCGCTGGAGCGGAGGTGTGGCGCTGCGCGCGATTGTTTTCGAACCCCGTCGAGGGCGACGGTAGCCACATCGGCCCGCCTGGCTGCCAGGGCTCGGGGCGCTGACAGGGGTGAAGCGCCGGGAGCGGCCCATCCAAAGTGGCTCACGCCGCCCCCGGCGTGAATCGGAAACCTTGCGCGCAGCGCCAGACCCGATGACGCGAGGGATTTTGAACAGGCTCTAATCCAGCGTCTGCTTGTAGCGCTTCACCGCGATGAACAGGGCGATGGTGGCGAACAGGGCGATGGGGCCCAACTGGGGCATGACATCGTCCAGGCCGTTGCCTTTGAGCAGGATGCCGCGGACGATGCGCAGGAAGTGCGTGAGCGGAAACACTTCGCCGATGTTCTGCGCCCAGTGCGGCATGCCACGAAAGGGGAACATGAAGCCTGACAGCAGCAGCGACGGCAGGAAGAAGAAGAAGGACATCTGCATGGCCTGGAGCTGGTTCCGGGCGATGGTGGAGAAGGTGATGCCCATGGCGAGATTGGCGGCGATGAAGACCAGGGCCGAGAGGCTGAGCAGCACCAGGCTGCCGACCATGGGCACATGAAAGATGAAGTGCGCGGCGGTGAGGATCAGGGTCACCTGGATGTAGCCGAGCAGGATCGAGGGGATGATCTTGCCGATCATCACCTCAAACGGGCGCGTGGGCATGGAGAGCAGGTTTTCCATGGTGCCGCGCTCGCGTTCGCGGGTGATGGCGAGGGCGGTGATCATGACCATGGTCATGGTGAGCACCACGCCCATGAGGCCTGGGACAATGTTATACTGTGTGATGGCCTCCGGGTTGTAGAGCGCATGAACGGTGAGATTCACCGGGCCGTCCGTGCCTTGCAGAAAGGCGAGCGGCCCTTTGAGGTCGTTTTGCAGGGCGCTGTTGATCAGCGTGCGCAGGGAGCCAATCGCATTGCTGGTGGCGGCAGGGTCCGTGGCGTCCGCCTCCACGAGCACCGAGGGCTTGTCGCCGCGCAGCAGGTCGCGGGTGAAGCTCTGCGGGATGTCGATGACGAACTGCACCTCGCCGCGCGCCAGCATGCTGTGCGCCTCGGCCTCGGTATGCACCACGCGCACGAACTCGAAGTAGCTGCTGTTTTCAATGGCATGCAGCAGGGTGCGGCCCTGCGGTCCGTCATCGGCGATCAGCACGGCGGTGGCCAGGTGCTTGGGATCGGAATTGATGGCGAAGCCGAACAGGATGAGCTGCATCATCGGGATGCCGATCATCATGCCGAAGGTCATGCGGTCGCGCCGCATCTGGATGAACTCCTTCACGATCATCGCCCACAGCCGGGCCAGGGAAAAGTGATTGTGAGTGCTCATGGCGAGTAGTTGTCCTTCGACTTGTCCATGAGGTGGATGAACACATCCTCCAGGCCCGAGGTGATCTCTGTCCACTCGTAGCCCTCCTTGCGGAAGGGAGCGATGGCGGCCTCCAACGCCTTCGCGTCCTCGCCGCTCACATGCAGCATGCTGCCAAAGGCCACCGCTTGTTGAACGCCGGGCGACTTGCGCAGCTCGGCCGAAAGCTTCACCAGATCCGGCCCCTTCACCGACCAGGTGTGCAGGTTCGCCTGCGCAACGACCTCCGCCACCGTGCCATGCGCCAGCAGGTTGGAGTACGCGATGTAGGCCAGGCGGTGGCAGCGCTCCGCTTCGTCCATGTAATGGGTCGTGATCAGGAAGGTCAAACCCTTGGCCGCGAGCTGGTGAATCTGCTCCCAGAAGTCCCTCCGCGCCTTGGGGTCAACGCCTGCGGTGGGCTCGTCCAGCAGCAGCAGCTTCGGCTCATGGATGAGGCAGGCGGCCAGCGCCAGCCGCTGCTTCCAGCCGCCCGAGAGCTGGCCTGCAAGCTGGCGCTCGCGGCCGCCGAGGCCCAGATCGGCGATGCTCTTCTTCACCACCTCGCGCCGGTTCTTCACGCCGTACATGCGGGCGACGAAATCGAGGTTTTCAGCGATGCTCAGATCCTCCCAGAAGCTGAACTTCTGGGTCATGTAGCCCACCTGGCGCTTGATCGCCTCGCTGTCGTGAATCACATCAAAGCCGAGGCAGGTGCCGCTGCCGGCATCCGCCCGCAGCAGCCCGCAGAGCATGCGGATGAAGGTGGTCTTGCCGCTGCCATTGGGCCCCAGGAAGCCGTAGATCTCCCCGGTCTTGACCTGAAGGTCGATGCTGTTCACCACCGTGCGGCCGTCGAACCGCTTGGTCATGCCCTTCACATCAATGGCAAGTTCTTCGGCCATGGTTCATGACCCCGGTTGAACATCGACCGGCTGGCCGGGATGGAGCTTCAGCGCCACCTCCGGCGCGAACACGATCTCGATCGTGAACACCAGCTTGTCGCGGCTTTCCTTGCTGTAGATGACCGGCGGGGTGTATTCCGCCTGCGGGAAGATGTAGCTCACCTTGCCTGCAAAGGACTCGGCCGTGCCGTCAATCTTCACGCTGATCCTGTCACCCTGATGGATGGAGCCGATGCGCGGCTCGGGCACGAAAGCCCGCACCTTGATGTTAGCCGGCGGCAGCAGCACCACCACGGGCTTGCCGGCGGCCACCCATTCGCCCTCGCGATACAACGTGTCGAACACCAGGGCGTCCTGCGCGGCCTTTTGTGTTTTCTGCGAGAGATCCCATTCTGCTTTGGCAAGGGTGGCCTCGCGGGCCTTCACGTCCGCTTCCGCTGCGGCGACCTGGTCGGTGCGCAAGCCCAGGGCCGCCGTTTTCAAATCCTCCTCGAGTTGTGTCACGTGCTGCTTGCTCTGATCATAAGTGCTGCGGGCGCGGTCCAGGTCGTCCACGGAGTTGGCGCCCGTGCTCGCCAGCTTCTCCTGCCGGACCAGCGTTTCACCCGCAAGCGCCAGCGCGGAGCGCGCCTGTAACAATTGCGCTTCCAGCGAAGCGATCTCCGAGGGGCGCTTGCCTTTCTTCGCGTCCTCCAGGGTGGAGTGCGCCTGCACCACCCGCCTTTCCGCCTCGTCCCGCGTGGCGCGTTCGGACACGCTTTCCAGGGTGAATAATGAGTCCCCGGCCTTCACCTGGCCGCCGCGTTGAACCGGCAGCCGCTCCAGCTTGCCGCCCGCAGGCGCCGCCACATAGACGAACTCGCCCTCCACATAGCCCTGCAACCGGTTGGTGGCGGGTTGGTCGCATTGGGTGAGCAGGCCGGCCATGGCCAGCAGCAACGCAACGCGGATTCCTTTGCCTGTCATAGATTTGCCCTTCCTGTGTCAGTGAAAACGCCGTTCAGCACGACGGAGATCACGGTGCTGTAGGCCGCCTTGGGCGTGATGCCCAGCTCCGTGACCTTCTGCGGATTGACGATGGCGCGGGTGGCCCCCACCAGAATCTCGACGATCATGCGCACCGGCACGTCCTTGCGGATCATGCCCGCTTTGCGCCAGGCCTTCAGCAGCCGGTCGAAATGCTTGTGAATCATGGCGGCGCGCCGTTCCTCGACGATGCTGAAGAGCTCGGGCGTGTCGCGCCGCACATCGCGGATGAAGGGCGGCTTGATTTCGTCCCCGGCCCTCTGCACGCACGCCAGGAGGGCATGGAGCGAATCGGCAAAGCCTGCGTCCGTCCTTGAAGTGATGGTCTCCAGCTCGGCTTCCGCCTCATCCAGCTTCTGCACCATCACCGCCCGCACCAGTTCCGTCTTGCTGGCGAAATGGGCGTACAGCGTCTTCTTGCTCATGCCCAGCTCCTCCGCCAGGTCATCCATCGTCACGTTGCGAAAACCCTCCGCCAGGAAATGCCTGCGCGCGCCTGTGACAATCTTTTGACGCGCGGCAGCGGTCTTTGCTTCGATTGTGACTTGGAGTGTGGCGGGCTCGGATGGCATAGCCTGAGGAAACTGGCTCAGTATTCTCAGTTTCCTGGCATTGCGCAAGTGGTTTTCCCGGCGGCCTGGAAGGGAGAGAAAGCGCTTGTTATTCGGCGTGGAGAGGTCATCGACTGCACCCCCGCCATGTCGTCCATCACCCAAGCCGTTATCTCCGCCAAAGACCTCAACCTGCAGTTCAGTCTCCAGCAGGTGTTCAAAGACGCCACCATGGCGGTGCACGAGGGCGAGAAGGTGGGCCTGGTGGGGCGCAACGGCTCCGGCAAGTCCAGCCTCATGCGCATCGTCGCAGGCATCGACAAGCCGGATTCAGGCACGGTTTCGCGCCGCAACAAGCTGATCGTGGGCTACCTCGCGCAGGAGTTCACCCTGGATGAGGACAAGACGGTGATCGAAAACGTGCGCGCAGGCGCCCAGGACATCCTGGACATGATCACGCTCTATGAATCCGGCGACGTGGCAGGGGATCAGGAGGCGGAACTGCTGCACGAGATTCAGCATCGCGGCGGCTGGGACCTGGATTCCCGCATCGTCACCGCCATGAACGAGCTCGGCGTGCCGCCTGCGGACCGTATCGTGCGCGGCCTGTCCGGTGGTGAAAAGCGCCGTCTGGCGCTGGCGGCGGCTCTGGTGGCGCAGCCCGATTTGCTGCTGCTCGACGAGCCCACCAACCATCTGGACGCCGAAAGCATCATCTGGCTGGAGACGTACCTCGTTGATTTCCCCGGCGCGGTGCTGTGCGTCACGCATGACCGCTATTTCCTGGATCGCATCGCCACGCGCATCATGGAAATTGATGATTCGCGCATCTACAGCCACCCGGGCAATTACACGGCCTACCTGGAATCCAAGGCGGTCCGCGAAGGCATCGAGGCGAATCAGGAGCGCCGCCGCCAGAGCTTCCTCAGGCATGAGCTGGAGTTCGTGCGCGCCGGGGTCAAGGCCCAGCGCTCGAAAGCGCGCGCCCGGCTCGACAATTTCGACCGTGTCAATTCCGCCGATGCTCCGGAGCAGGAGCTGACGATGGACCTCATCATCCCGCCGCCGCCGCCGCTTGCCAACATCGTGGTGGATGCCACGGACCTCGGCGCGGCGATTCCGGAGCGCTGGCTGTTCAGCCACCTGGACCTGAGCTTTGAGCCCGGCACCTGCACCGGCATCATCGGCCGCAACGGCCTGGGCAAGACCACCCTGCTGCGCATGCTCATGGGGCAGCAGGAGCCCACGGAAGGCAAGGTGGCGATCGGCAAGCGCACGGTGTTCAACTACGTGGACCAGCAGCGCCTGCTGCTCGATGCGGAGAAGACGGTGATGGAGGAG
>CAINXC010000129.1 GCA_903854655.1 uncultured Verrucomicrobiota bacterium
CGTGAAGGTCGTCAATCACCTCGCCAAGCTCGGTTACCTGGAAACCAAGCGCGGGCGCAACGGTGGCATTGGGCTGGGCATGAAACCCGAGGAGATTCGCATCGGCATGCTGGTGCGGCGGACCGAAAACTCGCCCGTGATTGTCGAATGCTTCAATCCGGCCACCAACACCTGCCCGCTGAACGGCTCCTGCCGGCTCAAGGGCATCCTCGGCGAGGCCGCCCTGGCTTTCTACAACACCCTGGATGCCTACACGCTGAAGGATCTCGTCACCGGCCCGGAACGAGCCCGGATGCAGTCTCTTTTGCTCACCCCCGTCGCCCCATGAAAACTCGCCGCCACTCCTTGATTCTTGGTCTTCTCGCCTCGCTGGCGGCAGCACCGGCCCTGCATGCCGAAAACGAATACGAGAACCCGCCCATCTCCTACAGCCTGAGCGATCCCCACGACGCCGCCCAGGCCCTTGAGAAGGCCCAGACCGAGGGCAAGGTGAAGATCGACCGCAGCGATGACTGGGCCGTGCTGCACGGCCTGCTCAAGCAGTTCCACATCCCCGAATCGTCCCAAGTCATGGTCTTCAGCAAGACCAGCAAGCAGAACGACCGCAACAGCCCTTCCACGCCGCGAGACGTGTACATTGGCGACAACGCCTACGTCGGCTACTGCCTCGGCGGCGTGATGGAGGTCAGTGTCATTGACCCCCGGCTCGGCCCTATCTTCTACCTTGCCGATCCGCATGTGAAGAAGACCGAGCCCATCCGCTTCACCCGCGACCAGAGCTGTCTCAGTTGCCACGGCGGGCCGTTCTCGCCGGACGTGCCAGGCCTGCTGGTGCGCTCCGTGTGCCCCAGCCAGGACGGCCACCCCATCGGCAGCCAGGGCAGCAAGGTGGTGGACACCACCACCCCCTTTGAAGAGCGCTGGGGCGGCTGGTACGTCACCGGCAAGCACGGCTCCGTGATTCACAAGGGCAATGTCACCGCCGAGGAGGTTGGCGAAAAGGTCACCCTGGACCCCAAGCCCGGCCAGAACGTCACCGACCTCAGCCCGTTCTTCGACAGCGCTCCCTACCCGCGCAAGACCAGCGACATTGTCGCCCTCATGGTCCTGGAGCACCAGACCAGCACCCAGAACATCCTGACCAAGGCCAATCAGACCGCCATGCGCGCCATGCACATGCAGAAGAGCCTGCAGAAGGAGCTGGGCGAGCCCGTGCTGGATGAGCCCGTCAACACCGCGCGGCGCATGATTGACCACAGCGCGCGCGATGTCGTCGATGCCCTGCTCTTCAAGGACGAGGCGGCGTTGCCTGAAGGCGGCATCGAAGGCGTGGGCGGTTTCCAGGAGGCCTTTGAGAAGACCGGCCAGCGCACCGTCGACGGCCGGTCCCTGAAGGACCTGCAACTGCTCACCCGCCTGTTCAAGCACCGCTGCAGCTACATGATCTACAGCGTCACCTTCGCCAATCTCATCCCGCAACTGAAGCAGACCGTGCTCAGCGATCTCTGGATCGCCCTGCAAGGCCTGGAGCCCGATCATCGCTACAGCTACCTCAGCACCAGCGAGCGCCGCAACATCGCCAAAATCCTTGTCGAGACCCTGCCCGGCGCGCCCACCGCATGGCATAAGGCCGTGGCGGCGAGGTAGGCATCGGAACGCCACTCCACTCGGCGAGGCAGCCCTTTCGGCTCTGCAATCCATCCCCGACGCTGCAGTTTTCCCGAAGGGAAGCCCTCGAATAGACATGGGTGAAGTGAGCCTCAGCGAATCAAACCCACGGTTGGATTGGCCGCGTCTTCTACCGCGAAGTGGTAACCCCATCCGATGTTTGGGGCCGCGCGACATGATGGGGCAACCACTTCGCGGTTGATTCGCCTCTGCCATATCCGGGGGTTTGGCTCGTCATACTCGCCATCACCCCCGTCTATTCGAGGGCTGCCCTTCGGGCAGAACTGCGATGCGATGGAAAAAACAGGCCCCGCCCCCTTGAACCCTCAGTCCATCAACAATCGGCCACCCCGTCCTCCGAAGCCTTGGCGAAGGGGGATCAACTATCAACTTGCTTTCAACTGATCCTGACGCATCCAGAAGCCCCGCTCAACCAGCGGCCCCCACGCCTTGCAAGCCACCTTCGAAATCGTCGGAAAATTTGAGACCCAGAGCGACTGCCACAAGCTGCTCTACGCGCCCCTGTCCCTGCCCTTGAAGTACCGGGAGCATGTCTGCTACAAGATCGAGTACACCGGCGATGCCGCCGCCTTGAAGCAGTTCGTTTCGACCGTGCTGCTCGACCCCATCAGCCAGGAACTCCACGAAGGCGGCGCCCCCGTTTGGAAAGACGCCCAGTTCGTGCTCGAATACGGCATGAAGGGCGGCGCGCTGGATCTGGAAAAGGAAACCATCCTCAACTACTTCCGCACCCTCAAGGATCCCGCCTTCCACATCGACAAACTCACCCTGCGCAAGCGCATCTACGTCTTCGGCCAGGGCGCCGATCCCGCCCCGTTCGTGCGCGACGTGGTCAACCCCGCCATCCACACCCACGAGGTGCTGAAGGCGGCGTAGCGTGGCTCACCTCCGGCAGGACGCAGCCTCAATTGAGGCTCGGAAAACGGCGTGGCTCGTTAGACCTGGACGGCCTCGTTCGAACCACAGTGTGGTTCACCATGGACAGCCTGGGGTTGAACGACCCCAGGAGAAATTGGACAAGGGATCAACCACAGCATGGTTGCCCTATGTGCGGTGGACATTGTGCATCCAGAGATGCTGCCTTCGCGCTGGATGATTTCCAGCGCCTTTCACCGAACTACTCAGTCGATGTCAGTGATGCGAAATCGAAACTCAATTCAGAAGTAAGTTTTTCGATCTCGATGGTGGCAAAATTCTGGCACTCCCGATAAAGGCCCTCGGCTCGAAGTTGAATCGCAGGACGGGCTGCATCGGACCAACGAATGAACCTCGCAAACGGGCTTCGGAAGCTTCGAATGCGGTCCCCTGCGTCAACAAGTTCCTGCGTTCTGGTGGACAGGTCCGGCCAAATGGACACCCAGTACGCACAGGTCTTGCATTTCTCGTCGCACCTGGAGCCATTGTGAGAAAGAAACGATTCCCATCCACTGAGCGCCAGCACCAAGCGAGGCCGTTGATCGTCACGCCGTTTTTCGCTGTTGCAGCGGCGGCAGGAAACAGCAACATTCCCCGGCAAATGAAGGCCGGCCCTGAAACGGTTCATGCCGTCCAGATGTTCAACGGCTGCTCGGTCGGGTTCAAGATCACGGCTGCAATATAGGCATTGGTGCCCAAATACCTTCACGACGATACTCGAATACTGGGAATCAGAGACAACGCTTCCTCCGGCTGCACAAGCCCTGCGGCTGATCTCGTGCAAGAACATGCTTACGAGTTTGTTGGCGACGTCTGACTTCGCCCGACCCGTTGCTTTTCGGAGAGCGCCCGCCGAATCAAAGTTCAGGTGCATGCCTTGGTTGCTTCGATGGGGCGCTTTGGTAGTTTTTCATTGCTCACTCTTTGGCAAGCATGGTTGCAGCAAATGTTTTTGTGAAGAACATTCATTCTCATGACGAACATTCCGATACCTGTTCCTTTGAGCAGAGCCCTGGCTTGCCGGTTCCGGCGGGCAGTCGAGAGCGCCATCCAACGAGACCTCCGTCGATGCCAGATGTGCGGGGCCATTGAATCAGATGTGTGTCCTTTTTCGCAGCGTCAAATATCGCTCACAGTCGCTTTGATCGTCCGGGTCAATGCGGGTGATAAGGTGACTGCGGACCATTTGCGAACGGTCTGTTCCACCTGCGAGGAAGGCCTTCGCCTGCTAGCATTCCAACCGTCATCGACACGACAAACAAGATTTCCCATCCGGTACCCGTACCGACCCGCACTGCCCGCCTCCCGATCCCAGAGGGATTACAGCAGGTAGCCAGGCGGTCGCAGCGAAGCATGAGCGCAGACCCCTGGACAGCCGGCCCCCGAGATCCACTCCCATGAGGTGCCGACAGACACACCTCCGACGACAGCGTGACGGTCACCTGCGACCGTTTCACCATGCAGCGGGAAAGCGGCCTTTGGCTGCCCGTCCGGCATCAGGCCGCCTGGCAAGGACGAGGGCGGTTCGGGTGGACGACGGAGCCGACCATGTGAGCAACAGGCGGGGCGGCCCGCATCGCATTGGTTGAAACTTGAGGTCTGCGGCTTCGTTTCCACGCCCTCATGAAATTCACCCTCTTCTCCGCCTTCATCTTCGGTGCAAGCCTCAGTGTCAGCGCCGCCGACAAGCCGCTTCTGGCGGTGCCCGGCAAGATCATCTACGAAAGCAAGCTGGACACGCCTCCCGGTGCGCCATGGAAGGCGGCGAAGGGCAAGTGGGAGCTGGTGGACGGAGCGCTGCGCGGCAGCGAAATCCCGGAGGACAAGCACGGCGCTGTCACGCGCCTGCCGAACAAGCTGCCGGATTTCATCATCGAGTATGAATTCAAGTTTGAGGGCGGACGCGCCACCAGCCTGAGCATCAACGCCGCAAAGGACCACATGGCGCGCATCATGGTGACGCCGAACTTGGTGACCATTCAAAAGGATGACAACGATCACGACGGCCCGGACAAGGCCGTGGTGTTCGCCCGGTTCGCCAACCCACTCGCGCCCGGCTGGCACAAGGTGCGCATGGAGATGGTGGGCGACACGATGCTGGGCCAGGTGGACGACCTCACCGCCTGGGGCAGCAACGACTTGTTCAAGCAGGACCGCATGGTCCCCGGCTTCACCGTGGGCGGCCAGAGTGTGGACTTCCGCAATCTCAGCATTCATGAGGCGACCCTCAATCCTGAGTGGGAGGCGGTGAAGGCCACCCTGCCGAAGCCCGGTGAAAAGATGGCGCCCGTGGGGCCTGCCGGCGGCAAAGGTGCGGCGAAGGGCAAGAAGAAGGCCGATTGAGGCCTCGTGGGAGCCCCTTCCAATGAATCTCTTTCGCGACACCGGTTCCCGCTTCATCCCGTGGACCGGTGTCGTGGCCCTGCTGGTAACGGCGAGCGGTCTTCGTGGCGAATCCGCGCCGGCCGAGATCATTCCGCTCAAGGTCGCGCCGGGATTCACGGCGGAGCAAGTGCAGGCCGGCGGAGAGGGCGACGGCTCGTGGTCGGCAATGGCCGTCGATCCGCATGGGCGGTTCATTATTTCACCCCAGGGCGAGGAACCGATGCTGCGGGTGACGTTGCCAAAGGACGGCGGCCCGACGAAGGTGGAGAAGCTGGCGGTGCCGGTGACCTCGGCGATGGGGCTGCTGTTTGCTTTCGACAGCTTGTATGTGAACGGCATGGGGCCGCAGGGCTTTGGCCTGTACCGGCTGCGCGACACCAAGGGCGGGGACGCCTTTGATGATGTGAAGCTGCTGCGCAAGTTTGAGGGCGGCGAAGTGTCGAAGGAGCACGGTTCGCACGGCCTGGCGCTGGGCCCGGACCAGCGCCTCTACCTTGCGCAGGGCAATCATGTGCCGCCGCCCAAGGATGCGCTGCCAAGCTCGCCTTACAGGCACTATGCGGAGGATCAATTGCTGCCCTCCGCCAACTACGGCCTGAGCAGCGGCGACAAGGCGCAGGCACCATGCGGACACGTCCTGCGCATGGATGCGGACGGGCAGAACGTGGAGGTCTTCGCGGGCGGCCTGCGCAACATCTATGATCTGGCCTTTGGCGAGCATGGCGAGTTGTTCACCTTCGACAGCGACACCGAGTTCAACTGGGGCCAGCCCTGGTACGTGCCGTGCCGCATCCTGCACGTGGTCAGCGGTGGCGAGTATGGCTTCCGCGAGGGCACGGGCAAGTGGCCCTCCTCCTATGCCGATTCGCTGCCGCCTGTGGTGAATGTCGGGCTCGGTTGTCCTACCGGTGTGAAATTCGGCGCCGCCGGTCATTTCCCTGCGAAGTATCGCAGCGCCCTGTTTGTGGCGGACTGGACGTTCGGCCGCATCCTGGCTGTGCATCTGCAAGCGGAGGGATCGTCGTTCGGCGGGAGCTTCGAAACCTTTTTGCAAGGTCGCCCACTTAACATTACCGCCTTGGAGTTTGGCCACGATGGTGCGATGTACTTCATCACTGGCGGACGCAAGACGCGTAGCGCGCTGTACCGGGTCCGGTACACGGGCGATGAAAACTGGCGTCGGAAAATCCTTGCAACGAGAGGACAGATGGACGGGCGCCGCGCGCTGGAATCGCTGCAAGGCAAAGTAGATGCACAAGCAGTGGATCGGGCGTGGCCTGCGCTGAGCAGCGATGAACGTTTTCTGTGTCACGCCGCGCGGGTGGCATTGGAATCGCAGCCTGTCTCCGGCTGGAGGGCGAGGGCACTCGCGGAGACTGACATCCCCACCGCCTTCACGGCCTGGCTGGCGTTGGCGCGTGTGGGCAACCAAGTGGATCGTGGGGCCGTGGTGAAAGCCGTTGCCGAATTGTGGCCGTTGTTGCCAGGCGAGGGGGAGAAACTCCATGCCCTCCGCGTGGCCCAGGTGGCTTTGTCGCGCCACGACAAGCCGTATCCCGAAACGACAAGCGGGCTCCTTCGTGTGCTCGATCCCGCCTATCCCGCGCAGTCGCCCGCGCTGAACCGCGAGCTGTCTCGGCTTCTCATCGCCTTGGAGGCACCACACGTGGTGCCGCGCACCCTCGCCCTGTTGAAACAGGCGGCCACCTTTGAGGAGCAGTTGCACTACGTCTTCCATCTTCGGCATGTGCGCGGGGGCTGGAACATGGCGGAGCGTGAGGCTTACTTCCGGTGGTTCTCGCAACCGCATCCCGCCGAAGCGCATCTGCTGGAAATGCAGCAATGGTTCACTGATGTGCGTTTGCATTACGCCGATGGCGGCAGCCTCAAAACCTACCTCACCAACATCCGCTCCGAAGCCATTGAAACCCTCACCGAAGTCGAGCGCAAAGAACTCGCCGCCGTGCTGGCAGCGCCCCTCCTGCCGCCCGCCTCGCCAGTGGCAGTGAAGACCCACGACTTTGTTAAAGAATGGACGACCGCCGAGCTGGCGCCCCTGGTACAGGGCCTCACCCCTGGGCACTCCAGTGAGCGTGGCCGTGAAGTCTTCACCGCCGCCGGTTGCATTGCATGTCATCGTTATGCGAACGAAGGCGGCGCCGTCGGCCCGGACCTCACCGCCGTCGCCTACAGGCTCGGCGCGCACGAGATGGCGGAGTCGCTGATCGAGCCCTCGAAGGTAATCTCCGATCAGTTTCAAAACACCGTCGTCGAACTCACCAACGGCGAATTCCGCACCGGTCGAATCCTCAAGAAAGGCAAGGACAAGATTGTCATCTCGATCAACCCGCTGGGTGGTGACCACGAGGAGATCGCGAGGAGCAAAATACGCAAAATGAGCCCTTCGCCCCTCTCGCCCATGCCTCCCGGGCTGCTCAACAGGTTTACCCAGGATGAGATTCTCGACCTGCTCGCCTACCTCGGCTTCGGGCCACCTTGAACCGTGTGATCGCTGCAAGTTTACGGCAGCAACTCGGCGACCTTCACTTTCAGCGCTTTCAGTGTGGTGCTTTGTACACTCTCATCGGCGGCGAGAACGCGGTGCTCGGTGTAGTCGCCGCGTTTGGGGCGGGTGAACACATGCAGTTCCTTGCCTTTCAAATCGAGCACCCAGTATTCTGGAATGGCCGCTGCGGCATACATGAGCTTCTTGCGGCCAAGGTCCTCCTTCAGTGAGGAGTTGGCGATTTCGAGGATGAGGAGCGTGTCTTCGGGCGTGGGGTGCGAGCAGTAGCTTTTCAGCTTCACAACCGACACGTCAGGAACGGGTTCACTGATGGCACTCAGACGCACAGGATGCTGGCATCGCACATCAAATTTATCGCCCAGGAGGCGGTCGAGGCGCTTCTCACTCCGATGGGTTCCCTGGGCATGATCAAAATCGATGGGTGGCAGCATGACGACTTCTCCTTCAATCAATTCCACCCGGCTGTCTTCCTTGAGGATGCCGGCCTCACCCATGCGGTAGTAGTCGTCCACTGTGAAGCGATAGGGGCGCGGTGGCGGTGGCATGGGTGTCGCCACGGCCTCGCGCTTCCGCGCGGGCGTTGATGCGCGGAGCGTGGCTTTTGCTGGGGCGGAACTGGAAGCGAGGCCGACCATGACAACCCAAGACTATGCTACCACCGGCCCCGTGACAAGCTCACTTCAGCGTCATTAAATAAGCCAGCAAGTCCGTCACCTGCTCGTCGCTCAGGGCATCGAGCAAACCCTCGGGCATGAGCGAGCGGCGGATGTAGCGGGTGGTGCGCACCTCCTTCTTCGGGATGCGGCGGTCGGGAAGGCCCACCTGGCGCACGACGAAGGCCTCCTTGTCCTCGCCCACGTAGAAGGCGTCCACGATGTCGCCCGTTTTCAGCTCCGTGCGGAAGGTGCGATAGCCAGCCTCCATGGCGGCGTTGGGGTCCATGATGTTGCGTAGCACACCTTCCAGGCCCATGGCGCCCGCGCCGCTCAGGTTGGGGCCGATCTGGCCGCCCGCACCGTTGATGGTGTGGCAGGCCATGCAGATGGCGCTGAGCATCTTGCCCTTGGCGATGTCCCCCTTCTTCTGGCCCAGCGCGAAGTACTTGGTGAACAGGGTGTCCAGCTTCTCGGCCTTCTCCTTGGTGAGGATCGGCGGGTAGTCGGTGGTCTTGGCAATGCGCGCGCCCTTGCCCAGCTTGCCCCAGTTAGCCTCGCCACCAGGATTGTAGAACACCAATCCGTCGGGTTTGGCCTGGCCTTCGAAGCTGCGCACAAACAGGGCGCGAATCTCAGAGGCGGTGCGTTCGCGGTTCCACACTCGGAACTCGGCGATGGACCCTTCCGTGCCCTTGGAAGGGCCGCTCCAGCCCACCCGGCAGTTTTCAAACTTCACTGGCGCGGGCTTCTTGCTCGTGGCGTCGAGTTCGCCGTTTTGGTAGATCTTGCAGTTGCCCGCCGCATCACGTGTGACGGCCAGGTGGGTCCACAGGTCTGGTGTCATCGGCTTCTTCGCGGTCACCACGTCCTTGAGCACGCTGCCACCGTACATGCGGAAGGTGGAGGCAAAGAAATTCATGTCCAGGCCGCCCGGCGTGCCAAGGATGCTGTCGGCGTTGTCGATACCCGGAGCGAGCCGTACCCAGCATTCCACGGTGAAGGGGCCGTCGAGGGTGATCTTCGTGTCCGCCCAGGCTGTGTCCTGCCCATCCAGATACAGGACTGGGTGGAAGATGTTGCCCATGCTCTGCATGAGGGCGGCGAGGTCCTTGTCATCTCCCAGCACGATGTTGAGACGCTCCGCCA
>CAINXC010000130.1 GCA_903854655.1 uncultured Verrucomicrobiota bacterium
TGCCACCTCAATCAGCCGGCCCAGGGTGGTCATGCCAGGGTTGCAGTACGACCACTTGCTGCCCGGCTGGAACTGCAACGGCGAGAGGGCATACGAGATCACCGCCTCGCGCAGGGTCAGCGCGTCGAGAACCCCGGTTTCCAGGGATGATTTGCTCACCAGCCCGCTGCTGTGCGTGAGCAGGTCGCGGATGGTGATGGGCCGCGACGGCTTGCGCAGCAGCACGTGATCGGGCGCCTTTTCCACCGCCAGCATCTGGCCTTTGAATTCCGGCAGGTGCTTCTCCACCGGATCATCCAGGCCCAGCTTCCCCTCCTCCACCAGCATCATCAGCGCCATCGAGGTCATCGGCTTGGTCATCGAGGCGATCCAGAACATCGCGTCCTTCTCCATCGGTTTCTTTGACTTCAAATCGCTGAAGCCCACCGTCTCCAGATCCAGGATGCCGTCCTTCCCCACCACCAGCGTCACCGCGCCGGAGATCGTGTGGTCATCCACGAAGCGCTGCAGGGCCGGGGCGACGACCTGGGGAGTGTCCTTCGCTTGAAGCTGCGGAAGACAAAGCGCGGCCAGCAGGCCCAGGCAGAGGGGGGAGAAAAGGCGGGTCATGAGGTGGGAAGCTACGCACCAAAGGCGCACATTCCTTCGCATTCTGTGGCCCTGCCCCGGGTTAAAACGGCACCTCGATGATCGCCTTGATCGTCCACCCGTCCGCACCCGCTGTCAGTCCCCTGCCGATGCCCAGGTTGAAGACGAAGGGCTTGCGGTCCACGTCGATCGCCAGGAAAAGCGAGTGCGCCTGCTGGTTGAAGGAGGGCAGATGGGACGTGGGGCCGAGCTCCGCATAGTATTCAAGCCCCAGGTCGATGCCGCTGGCGACCTTGTGCGAGGCCTTGAAGCTCAGCTCCATGTCCGGCGCCGCCTGGCGGAACCCGGAGGAAAGCGGCCAGCTCGGCACCACATTGCCGCCCAGCAGCCATTCCGGCGTGCGGTAGCCGCCGATGAGGCGCAGCTCCTCGCCCCAGCGCGACTCCACGTACTGCCTCTTGATGTCGGCAAGCTCGGTGTTCGCCCCCCAGTACCAGCCGGCGCCGCCTTCCTCGGGATGAACCGGCATCCATTTCAAACGCAGCTTCTCTCCGGCAAGGGCATAGCGGCCGGCGGCATCGAACAGGGCGGGCAGGTAGAAGCCGGCCTCGAAGTTGTCCGGCAGCCCGTACGAAAACTCGGCGGTGGTGCGCCAGCCGTGATCGGGCGTGGACTCGCCGGGGTAATCGGGCGTGCTGCGCCCGGTCAGCGTGGTGTTCACATGCATCTCAAGCCCGAAGACGCCCGGGGCGTTGAGGTCATCCGTGTACACCTGGATCTCGTCGTACAAGGCGGCGAAGGCCGGGGCGGAGGCAAGCGCCAGGGTCAGGCACAGAAGGGGCGCATGAAGGAACGGGCGGGACGACATGGGGTCAGGCTGGAGGTTGCTGCCGGAAGGATACGCACCTCACGCCGGCAGCCTTCCATTGCCTCACGCCACGCCGCCCGTCCACGAGCTATTGCAGCGATGCCGGTGTGATCGTGACGCCGGCGACGGCCCCGTTGTGCTCAAAGGCCTTGGCGAAGCCGAGTTTGACCTCGCAGGTGAAGGGCTTCGCGTTCGGCACCGTGACCGTGGGCGGCGAGCTGTAGCCGAAGCCGCCCTCGGTGATCTCAATACCGGTCACCACGCCGTTCTTCACCAGCGCCACGCCTGCGGCGGGCTTCACCGGCCACAGCTCGCCGTGGCTGCGCACATAGCGGTAGCGGTTCGAAACGGTGTCGAGCCGGTCGTTGGTGATGCCAAATTTGCCCAGCGCGCTCATCAGCGCCCGCTTGTTCTGGCGCGCTTCATCGCCTGTGGGTCCCCCTGAGTCCGGACCTGCCGGGTGCACATGGCTGAACGCCTCGCGGAACACTTCCGGAGCCACGCCCAAAGCACCGGCAACCAGCACCACGGGACGCCCGCGATCCACCGGGTTTGTGTCGTGACCTTCGGAGAAGACCACCGGCACCCGTGTCACCGGTCCGGGGGTGTCGCACCGGCCGGTGACGGCGGCGCCAAGAAGGAAGAATGCCACGCTGAGAGCGCCGATCGAACGGGGGCCAATGGATTTCATAGGGTGCCAGATAAGACCCGCCGAATCTCCCGGCAATCGACTTTACCCCGCCTTTACCACCTTTACCCTTCCTTTACCATTTGCTGCGGACCGCCTTTGCCGTACGCTCACCCGTTTATGTTCCTGCAACACCTACGTCTGGAGAACGTCCGCAGTCTGGAGGATGTGGAGTTTGATTTTTGCAACGCCGATGGCAGCACCCGGCAGTGGACCCTCCTGCTTGGCGAAAACGGCTGCGGAAAATCCAGCGTCCTGAGGGCTGCCGCGCTGGTGCTGGCAGGAACCGATGCGCTGCCGGAATTGATCGGTCCGTCAGACGCCTGGATTCGCAATAGCGCCAGATCCTGCCGCATCTCCGCACGCCTTGTCACCCAGAAGCGTGAGATTCGCGAAGTCGCCCTGTCGTTCAAGCGGGGGCAAAGCATCACCCAGATCCTGATTGACAATGCAAAGACACTGGCGCCTTTGACGGACGCTCTGGAGCACACAAGGTCAAACTATCCTACCATTGGCTACGGTGCCTCACGGCGGCTGAGTTCAGGCCGGAACCGCAACAGCTCGCAGCAGGGCTATTTCAGCGCTCCCCGCGCCAATGCGGTCGCCACCCTGTTTGCCACGGATGCGCCGTTGAATCCTCTCGACACATGGGCGATGGACCTGCACTACCGCGAGAAGGCTGCGGGCCTGAAAATAGTCAAGGAAACCCTCGCCGAGCTGCTTCCAGGCATCAAATTCCACAGCATTGACCGAAAGGCGGGCGAGCTGATTTTCGACACTCCGGACGGACGGGTGCCCTTGCAGCAGCTAAGCGACGGCTATCAGAACATGGCAGGCTGGTGCGGTGATCTCCTCTACCGGCTGGTGAGCACTTTTGGGCATCGAAGAAGACCGCTCGCAACGCGCGGTCTTTTGCTTGTGGATGAAATTGACCTGCATCTTCATCCCGTCTGGCAGAGGCAGCTCCGCAGCTTCCTTTCGAACAAGCTGGAGAATTTTCAGGTGCTCGCCACCACCCACTCTCCCCTCACCGCCCAGCAGTCGGGGGAGGGCGAGATCTTCACCCTGGAACGCAACCCGCGCACGGCAGCCATTGCCGCCGTTCATTTCACCGGCGCAGCAAGTCTTCTGACGGCGCAGCAGGTGCTTACCAGCCCCGCATTTGGACTGGAAACCATTTTGTCCACGGAAATGCAGCAGGCGCGAAGCGATTGGAAAACAGAAAAGGCTCCTGCCGCCCGCGCCCTGCTGGTGCAGCGTTCCCGCCCTTCCCTGATCCCTCCCGAAGGCAAAACCCACGCCCTGATGGCGAGGATTGAGCGCGAACTTGGCGGCCGTGCAACAAAGAAGGTCAGGGCGGCGACCGCTAAGTGACAGCCCATGATTCGCATCGCCCGTCAGTACGATTTGAAAGGAGTTCCCGCCGGCTTTCGCGGCCACGGCCGGGTTAAGAAGCAACGCCTGCTTCTCGACCAGCTTCACGCCGGTGTCGCGCCACAGGACCTGCCCTTCAAGTCAACGGTGTGGAAGCCCGCCAAAGTGGCGCTCAAACGCGAAACCGGCGGCAAGTGCGCCTACTGTGAGGCTCCTGCTGCTGGTCGTTCCAGACCCGCCGTTGCCGGTCACCCCGGCAAGCCGGTCAAGGGAGGCCTTGTGGCCCATTGTGACGTGGAGCATTTTCGGCCCAAGGACCTTTACTGGTGGCTGGCCCACAACTTTGAGAACTACCTGCATTCATGCCAGGTTTGCAACCAGTCCTTCAAAATCAACCAGTTCCCCGCCACCGCGCCGCTGACATCGCCAGTGGCTGTCGCCGGCAATGAAACAGAGACCCAATTGGACACGCTCGCGGATGTCATGGCACCGGACCCGCTTGATGTCGCTGCTCGCGGCGCCTGGGAAAAAATCCTCGCGCAGGAGGATGCTGATCTCGCCGATCCCTTGCGCGAAAATCCGGCGGCCTTGTTCAAATACAGCGCGGATGTCCTGCTGGGAGAAGTTTCCATCCTTCCCAAACCCGCCTCGGGCAGACAACGAGCACGGGCGGAGTCCACCATCGCCGTGCTTGGGCTGGACCGGGAGGAACTTCGTTTTGCGCGCTACGATGTCTATTCCACCCTGCACACTTTGCACCTCGTTCTCACCGATCCCGGCGCTGCGGGGCTGACGAAAGCCACGAAGCAATGCGTGGTGGATGAACTCGCGCGGCTCATGGCCGGCAACAAGCCGTTTGCGGGCATGGCCCGGCACTTTGTAAACGATGAGTGGGGGCACGCCATCACTCCTGCGTGAAAATTTGATGAAGGAACAGGGTTCGCCAGGATCGTTCCCTCCCCGGAGACTCGCCCGCAGGACTATGACGGCATGCCACTCCCATTGAATCGAAACCATACAACTCACCCTCCCCCTCTTTTGCCGATGAAATTGAAATCCCCCCGCCTCCTCCTGTCCTTCGCCGCCCTGCTGGCGGCCTCTGCCACCAGCCGCTCCTTTGCGGAGGACTGGGGCGCCTATTCGATTTCCCCGGCGGGTGCTCCTGCGATGGTGCTGGAAGCGGTGGGCGCGGGCGCTGCTGACGGCACCGTTGTCTCCATCGGCAAGGCTGCCGGCACTCCCAACCAGAAATGGGTCATCATCTCGAAGGACGGTGAATTCTATTCCATCAAACCGTCCTACAGCTCCACCCTGGTGCTGTCGGCAGCCAAGGGCGGAGTGAACAACGGCGCGGCCATCGTGCTGGAAACCGACGCCGGGCAGCCCTGGCAGCTCTGGAAGCTTCAAAAGAGCGACACGGGCAGCTACGCGCTGGTGCCCAGGCACGCCCCCGACAAAGGCATCGATGACAACGGCGGCAAGAAAGAGCCAGGGTCCAAGATCGACCTGTGGATGCACAACCCCAATGACCAGCACCTGCAATGGCTGATCAAGCCCCTCGCCGGCACCGGAGCCGTGAGCGCCGCTCCAGAGGCCGCGCCAGGTTATGTCGCGCCGGAGATCAAGCCGGAAGACATCCCGCCCGGCACCACCAAGCAGTTCACCTTCACCCAGAGCAAGGTCTTCCCCGGCACCACCCGCGAGGTGACGGTCTTCATTCCTGCGCAGTACGACGGCAAGAAGCCCGCCTGCGTGTATGTGAAGACGGACGGTTACAATCCACGTGAAAAGACGCTGCTGGAAACCTGCATTGCGACCAAGGAAATGCCGGTGACAGTCGGTGTCTTCGTCCGGCCCGGCGATTTGCCAGCGCCGATGAAGGGCGCGATGGGACGCCGCAACCGCGACCTCGAATACGACGGCGTGGGCGATGAGAACGTGCGCTTTGTCACCGAGGAATTGCTGCCGTTTGTCGCGAAGGAATATCAGCTCAATCTTTCCACCGATGGCAACGACCGCTGCCTGGTCGGCGGCAGCAGCGGCGGCATCGCGGCCTTCACCGCTGCGTGGCACCGGCCCGAGGCTTTCAGCCGCGTGTATGCGGCGAGCGGGAGCTGGGTCGCGTTCCGCGGCGGGCATGAGTTTCCCACGATGGTGCGCAAGTTCGAGGCGAA
>CAINXC010000131.1 GCA_903854655.1 uncultured Verrucomicrobiota bacterium
AACCTTGCGTCAATGACGACATTTTTGCGTAAATATTGTGCAATATGGCAACAAATCCGTCGTCTATAAAGACGCCGGGACAACTCCCACAATTCTGTTCATGATCCTCATGTTAGGCCACTAGCCATGCCTGCTCCCGATTTAATCTACAAGAACTCGCGTTTCTTCGAGAACCTCCAAGAGCACCGCTTTCTATATGAGCTCGCCACGCATCTCGTGTTGCGTGAGCCACCGCAACTTCTCAACATCCTGAAGGCGGAGGTGGACATGTTCGGCTTTGACTTAGTTCTCTCGCTTGGCGAGCAGACGCGCCACCTCCAAATGAAGACAAGGTCTGGTGCGCCCTCAAGTAATTCGTACGAGATTTCGGAGACGATCTGGACGATTCCAGGCGGTTGCGTGGTATGGGTGATTTACTCCCAGACAACTTTACAGCCGACGGGCTACTATCTCTTCGGCTTTCCGGTGCCAGCCCTCGATACGTTTCCCCTCGCCGATAGACTTGGCTACCGTAACGTCAAGATGCGGTCAGCGAACCATCAACGCCTTTCAATCGGCCAACTAGCAGATGTCCTATTCCCAACAATAACCTAGCATGGGCCGACGCTTTTCCGCCCACCATGCAGGTGCCGCGCCGCATTCCGCGGTCGCTGAGCTTGGGGTCGTTCGGCCAATCAATATCGTCACTCGCTTTAATCCACATGGCTCCTGAAACGCAGTTTTATCTTTCCTTGGCATCGGTTGTTTGTGCTTTACTCGGAACCATATTGTTGGCGTTTGCTTTATCCAGATGGATGGCTGCTGTTTCTCTGTCGCTCACTGCACTTGAAGCATTTAAGAGCACTTTGTTGCAGGGTAACATGACGCTAGACGTCAGGGGAGCGGACAAGCACAGAACCAGGGGTGCGTCCAGATCGACAGCCCTCACTTACTTTGGCCTGATTTTGATCGGAGTGGCATCGCTGCTTCAGATTTACGTGCTCTGCGCCAAACGGTCAGCACCTCCAGCCACCTCATCACCGACACATGTACAAGGGGCCGAACAAAACGGATGCAGGCGACGGCTCGTATTGCATCTGTCGTGTCATCGACGTTTCCCGCTCGCCGTCGCCTGATCCGAAGCGTTAGGCGTCACTCGCGCACACCGACAATGAAAGCTAAACGAATCACTCCAACGACGATCACCCTTGTCGATTCAAGCGACACACCGATGGGCGCGTACGGCGAGATTGCTTGGCGTGCGTACTGCCTGGCCACGGTGAATGGCATGTCGGCCCAGGACGCTTGGCTTGCGTCCCTCGCGGAGCGTTACACCGGCCCCAACCAACTCCGCAACGCGATCAAGCACACCTGCCCGCGTGGCGCGTTCCTCGGGCTGTGCCAAGCCGGGCTGCTTCCCGGCATCGTTGCCGGCCAGTGCACAGGCTCGGTCAGCAGCGCGTATGCCCTCACTGCGGTCGAGCTACTCAGGGCAGACCCGTCGCTGGCGAATGACAGGGGCCGGCTGGAGGCTCGGGTGTTCGGGAACCGTACCCCGAACGATGAGGTGAGAGTTGTCCTGGCCTTTTGGGGGCAGGGGCTCCTTCATTTTCGACGCCCCAATGATAACACTCGCAACGCCTAGCAATAAAGGTCGCAGGTCAGACGAGTGTAACGAGGCCTGACACTGCACCTTCTGGTTGAACAAGCGCGTGTCCTCGGGGCTCTTTGCGCTGCTCAAAAGCTCAAAAGCTGCCGGACAAACCGTAGTTGACCGGCTGTCACACGCCCGATGACACCCAGGGTAAGCCGAGCATCTGCGAGGTGCATCATGTCGCGATGTTCAGGCGCGCGGTGCCCTATGCTCACGCGATGATTCCGATGAGCCGGGCCGAGGGTGAACGCGGCGAGTGGAAGCGGCGCATGAATTATTATCCCCATCCCGGCGACTGTCGGTGCGCCACCGACATCGTTCTGCCGGGCGAGACGGGTGATCGTTTACGTCTGCAAGCAATGCGAAGCGGCCAGGGAGCGGATGGAAACCAAGAACTGAGTGAAGCTCAATCAAACTTCGTCGTGTCCTTCATCTCCAATGAAATGGAGTTGCGCACCCGGCCTGATTCGATCCACAGGCGGCCTCGCGCTTCACCCAGCGGTGCCAGCCATTTGACGGCCGCCTTTGCATTGTCCCCTGCAGGGCCTGCGGGCGCAAAGCTCTTCAATGCCTCGCGCAGTTTCGTGCCGTCGAGACGCCACAGCATGGTGGGCGTGCCAGTGCCGGGAGCGGCGCGCAGCAGGCGGGCGGCGATGTCCTGCTGCTGAATCTTTGATGTGCCGAGCATGAACAGCTTGTCGCTCACGGAAGTGCAGGGAAGCAGATCGTCGGATCCCATCGGCAGCGGATAGGAGTAGCTGATGACGCCTGCATTGTTCGACACATCCGGCTCGGGAAGCTTTGCCCCCGCGAGCATGGGGAAGGCTTTGGCGACGCCGTTGAGCGCCGCATTCATTTCTTCCCAACTGTCGCCAATGAGCCTGCGATCCACCACGTCATGCACACCAACGATACGCACCATCCTTGACTCCTCCTTGGCAGGCTGGACCGGGGTGAGGCCATGCGGCATGGTGCCGCCCAGATCCACGATCCAGGCCTGTTCATTGCCCAGAGCCTGGGTGTAGAGCGTCTTCGAATTCTTGTAGAAAGTCACGAGCGGCGGCACCACCTCCTTGTCAATCCAGTCGGCCATTTTGGGTCCCTGGTCGCCGAACATATTCGCCTTCGCCAGCTCCTGTCCGGCCACGTGCAGCACTTCGGCCCAGCCTTCGACATAGCGGCGAAGTGTGGCTGAGGTCTGCGGGTCGCCGTGGAAGTTCAGCGCCAGCACTGCATTGGGATCCTCCACCAGGGAGGCGAATTTCAGCGGCTTGCCGCTTTCCAAACCCTTCGGGCTCAGGCCTCCCTCGACCTCCAGATGCAGACCTTTGTCCCACCAGGCCGCCCCGATCATGGTGGTCATGGGGCGGTCATAAAGCTCGTGCTCAACAGGGCCGAGGGCGGCGACCTTGCCTTCCAGCGTCGCCGCCATGCCGGCGAACATCGGGCTCTGTTTCAAGGCTCCCAGCACCCCGCGCGCCATCGGCTGCAGAGGCTCGGGAGTTTGCAGGCTCTGGAGCGTGCCGCCCTCCGCGAAAAAGACGGCGGCAAGGTTCTTGCTTTCATAGGGCGCCAGCACACCGAATTCCGGCCGCGACAGGAGCGAGGCGGCGGGATTGGTGGCAAATTCCAGATTGGGTCGTTCACTGCCCAGCATGACGATCAGGTAGCCGCCCGCCGTGCCGTAGGCGAGAGTGATCCGCTTGGCTTGCAGCACCGCAACCGCCTTGCCGATCTCCGGGAGCGCGGCGGCGCATTCAGCAGGCAGCCCGGCAAGCCACTTCTTCTTCATGTCATCGTTGAAGAGGTCTTTCCCGGTGGCTTCAATCAGCGTGAACTTGCCGCCCAGGCTGGTGGTCACTTGAGAGACTTTCGCCGTCTTCCTGACCTGGGCGAGGAGGTCGTCGGGCAGCAGTTCCTTGAGAACCTCGTCCGGCCTGTCGGTGTGTACTCCCACCATGATCGGCGGCAGTTGTGCGTCGGTGAGGGCTGCGGTGGCTCTCTTTAGCAGCTCGGGATCATTCAACAGGGTGTTGAGCATTTGCTCAGTGCCGCCCGCGCCTGGCTTGGCGCCAGGGGTGGCGCCTGCCATGAGGCTGCGGTAGGTCATCTCCGTGTAGAACGAAGAGAGCTGCTGCAGGCTGCTGATCGCCTTGGCCGCCCCTTTGCCCAGGCTGAAGAAGAAGTCATCTCCCAGCAGCTTTTCAAAAGGCACGGGCTTCTCGCTTTTCTTTGCGTTGCCGGAGGCCGGGGCGGGGGTCTTGTCATCCAGGAAAGCCGTCAGGTCCTTGAAGTAGTTCGTTTCTTTCAGCGCAGCCGCATGGGCCGGCAGGTTCAGTGTTCCGAAATAGGCGGCCGTGTCCGCAGGCAGGTGTGCGGCGAAGCCAAGAGTCACGGCCCGCACCGTCAGCGGAGAGGGCACCGCAGACTTGCTTTCCGCCGCTGCGGCAGGACTCGAGATAGGAATGTGCTTCTTGCAGCCGGAAGCTGACAGCATCAAGGCCAGGGCCATCATCCACCACTCAGTTCTCAAGGGCTTGCGCATACGATCTGGAACGTTCGGAGCCCGGAGAAGGGGCGTCAATGAGGAATGATGCAAGACAGGCCCGCACCCGTGGAAAAAGTCAGTCTCCGCCTGCCGCTCCGTCATTCGAATTGGTCATTCGCCATTTCCCGGTCATCATGCCGCCATGAAACTCAAGCTCGACCTGGATGCGTACCGCGTGCCTGCCAAAAACAAGCACTTCAAACTCAGCAAGGCGCCGACCAAGGTGAAGGATCTGTACAAGGATGCAGCGCACTACGATTCGCTGCTGCGCGAGTTTCGCACCGAGATCAATGACTTGCAGCAGATGATGTTCGCGCACAACCGCTACGGCGCCCTGTTCATCTTCCAGGCCATGGATGCCGCTGGCAAGGACGGCACCATCCAGCACGTGATGAGCGGCATCAATCCCGAAGGCGTGGAGGTCCACAGCTTCAAGCAGCCCAGCCTGGAGGAGCTGGACCACGACTACCTGTGGCGCAGCTCCCGCAAGATGCCGCCGCGCGGGCGCATCGGCATCTTCAACCGCAGCTACTATGAGGAGGTGCTCATCTGCAAGGTCCACCCCGACATCATCCTGGAGCACCAGCGCCTGCCCGCCGAGACCACCCTGGACATGGACAAGCTGTTCGCCAAGCGCTACGAGGACATCGCAAACTTCGAGACCTACGCCCACCGCAACGGCATCCACGTGGTGAAGTTCATGCTCCACGTCTCCAAGTCCGAGCAGAAGAAGCGCTTTCTGGAACGCATCGACACGCCCAGCAAGAACTGGAAATTCAATGCCGGCGACGTGACCGAACGCGGCCATTGGGACGAGTACATGGTCGCCTACGAGGACGCCATCAAGGCCACCGCCACCCACAAGTGCCCCTGGTACGTCGTGCCCGCCGATGACAAGAAGAACATGCGCCTGATTGTCTCCGCCGCCATTCTGGCAGAACTCAAGACCCTGTCCCTGCACTGGCCGCGCCTTCCCAAGGACCAGCGCGCGCAACTGGCGAAGAGCAAGGAGACTCTGCTGGCGGAGTAGGTTGTCAGCCCGGAGCACCGAATGATGGTGAAGTGCGGAGTGCCCAGTGCTAAGTGCCCAGTTCTGCCCGCCAGCAATCCACGATCCGTAATCCCCTGATGCCCGAAGAACACCAAATCGCCCTCGAGACCCTGATCCTTGCCTTCAATGAAATCCCGGACCGCATTGAAAGCGCGGCGCAGATCGCCTTTTTGCGGGGCCAGGCGCATGAAAGCCTGATGCGGCTGCAATCGAAGCTGGTGTGCGAGCAGTCCTTCAAGCCGCGCGCCGTGCGCCTGGAGGCGGCGAAGTTCAAGACCGTGGAGCGCATCGAAGGCAAGTTCGACCTGGTGCTGCTGCTGCCCGAGCGGCAGCGCGACCAGACACTCTCGGACATCGCCCGAGGCTTCGACCTGCTCAACGAGGGCGGCACGCTCATGGTCTGCCTGCACAACGACTGGGGCGCCAAGCGCTTCGAGAAGCATGTGGAGGAGCTGGCCGGCAACGTGACGATGCTTGCCAAGCATCATTGCCGGGTGTTCTGGGCCACCAAAACAGCAGATTTGAAGGAGGAAACCCTCGCCGAATGGCGCACCTTCGGCGGCCTGCGCCGGGTGCTCGACGGGCAGTTCTGGTCCCAGCCCGGCCTGTTTTCCTGGAATGAGGTGGACGGCGGCTCCGCCATGCTGGCTGCGCACCTCCCGGCGGAGTTGAAGGGCCACGGCGCAGATTTCGGCGCAGGCTGGGGCTACCTTTCGCATCAAGTCCTAAACAAGTGCCACGACGTGGCCGCCATGGACCTCTACGAGGCCGACCGCCATGCTCTCGAGGCCGCGAAGCGCAACCTGGGCCTGCTGCCCGTGCCCTGCCGCCCGCACTACCTCTGGAGCGATGTGCCCAACGATGCGCCTATCGGCCGCTACGACTTCATCGTCATGAACCCGCCCTTCCACGACGGTCGCGAGCCCGACCACCTGCTGGGCATCAAGTTCATCGCCGCCGCCGCCCGCGCCCTCAAAAGCGATGGCGAGTTGTGGATGGTCGCCAACCGCCACCTGCCGTACGAGCACCTCCTGGAGGAAGCCTTTGGCGAGAAAAGCCTCATCGCTCAGGACGGCAGCTTCAAGGTGCTCCACGCCAGCTCGCCCAGGCAGTCCATGGTGCCCGTGCGATCACGCGAACGCAAAGGCAAGTGGCCGGGGAAGAGGCGGGGGAAATGACGAATGACCAATGACGAATGGCGGGGATGACAGCGAGGGGGACAAAAGTGGCAAGGGCATCCCTGCCCTTTCGGGCAGGCTCCCAACGTCCCGCGCGGCAAGAAGGCCCCTGCCACGGGGGGCAGACACATGAATCCTGAAGGGGCTCCCCTGGCGCTCTTGGCAACGTCAACCATGGTTTGGTCGGCAGTTTTCGAGGGAGCCTAACGACTCGGATCAGGCGACGGCGAGCACAAGACGTTGCTGACACGATAGATAGCCTCCGAGCCGTTGTCTGCATCCGTTTTGTTCTCCCTTGTATGGCTGGTCAGTTGTCGCAAGTGCATGGTCTCGGTCTAGGGGGGAATCTGGGATCGAAAATGCATCTCCAAGTGGGGTGAATGCTCTCAAGCTTATCAAAGCGTATTTGCTGTGCGTCCTTGTTGAGCCTCGTGAGCTTGGGATGGGATTTCTGCCGTGTTTCTGATAACTTCACCTCATGCTCAATAGCGTTGAGATCAGCGAGAACTTCCTGCTGGATGGCGTCGATCACGTCCTTCGCACAAACATGCCCTTGGGCCAAAAAACGAAACGAAAGTCGACTAAAATCTTCGAGGCGCTGAAAACCGGCCTCCAATCTTGTTGAGTCTGGATAGCTGCCATCAATCATGATGAGTGCCTCATAAGCCTCGGCGCGCAGGTCATAAAAGCGGATCAGCCTTGTGGTGATGATGCCAGCGTAGAATGAAATTGGCAAACCTCCGATCATTCCGCCAATGATGCCGATGATGATAGATATTATTGTCTCGGTGGACATGGCGAGTTGGGCGAACGCTTCGGATCAGGCGACGGCGAGCGGGAGGCGTCGATGACACGACAGATGCCATTCGGGCCGTTGCCTGCATCCGCTTTGTTCGCCTCCGTTCGTTCGTGGTTGCTGTTCATGGCTCTATGGGGCGACCAGCTCGGCTAGCTTGGCGGCGACATCCACCATCGACGCCTCAGCAGTGCTCAGGCCGCTTCGGGAGCCAAGCAGTGGACTGACATCGCGGAGAGCTTCATAAGTCGTGCCATGAACAATGGGAACAAGCAGGTCACGCGCTAGTAGTGCCGATAGTTCTCTGTCAGCGATGCCCTCTGCTCGGAGGCGACTCAGCAAAGCTGGAGTCACCAGCACCACTCCAACGCGTGACTTCGCCAGTCCCTTATCAATCTCACGGAGCAAAGAAGTCCCGAGGACAACATCCTTCTCGCTGAACCAGACAGAGACACGGCGTGACTCGAGTAAATCGTGAAGTTCCTTGGCGGCCCCAGCACGGTCGTCCCAAGCATGGCACAGGAAGACATCCCGAAGATCAGGCACGGTCGCTCGCCTCTCGACGCTTTCGCGGAAGGGTGTAAGCGTCCGCACCTCGGCAGCCGTATAGACCACGGTGGAACCAGAACGCGACCAGCGCGGCCTAGCGCGGCCTAGCGCGGCCTAGCGCGGCCCCCTGATCCGCCACCACCTCCGCCGCTGCCGCCGTAGCTCTGCGGCGGGGAGTAGGATGGATACGAATAAGACGGAGGGGAATGCGATCCGTAGCCGCGAGAGCGGCCACGGCAGGCAGGACAATCCTCTGCGGCGCTCGCGGTGCGATGGCCTCTTACTGGTGCTGTGCATCTAGACATGGCAATGGATTCGTTTCTTGGGCGAACTAGTGGATCAGCAACAAATAGGTGCGTTTGTGTTCCTGCATCTTTATAGCCAACCGTTTTGTTGAATAGCGACGCGATACTAAACAAAAATGGGGCGGATGGCGAGATAATTCCCCATTTCCTCGCCGAGGATGTTGCTTTGCACGTCAATAGGCGCGCAAAGTAACAGAAAACCGTGTGGAATAGCACGCAGGGAGACTGGGAAGCTGGAGCACGAACTTGGTGGTGCGATTCCGCGTCGGATATAGGGCCGCACGGAAGAGCTGCCCCCAGGCAAGCCATGGGCTTGGCCTGGGAGCAGTGGATGCCCTGACCCCACGATGTTGCTCCAGAGGCCGACCTGGTGGTCGTTGACGTGGTAGATGGCGCGGCACTTCCCTTTCGCGGGGGGTTGGGACACAAACAAGCGCCCTGCCTCCGCGTAAACGCGGTACACCAACCGCCGTGCGAAGCCACACAAGATTTCGAAGAGAGGCCACCGAACTGTTTTCGGAGCGCCATCCCTTTGTAGCAAATCCAGGGTTTCGGTGGCGCGGCTGGTGTACCGCGTTTACGCGGAGGCACGGCGCTTGTTCCACCCACAACGCCTAGACACCCGCAATCCAACTCAAAGATCCCACTTCTCGCCATAGTTGCCGATGGGGTACTCGTTCCAGGCGTGCTGTGCCTCTTCACTGCCCACCGTTTTGAGATAGGCCACGGCACTGCCGAAGGGCCAGTGCTGCCACTTCTTCACGTGGCCGTGCTTCACCGGGTTGTGGTGAATGTAGTTGATCGTGGCCCAGAAATGCCGGTCGGATTTCATCACGGTCTCCGAGGCGCGGCACCAGACTTGCCTCTCTCGGGCGCCCTCTTCGCCATTCCACCGAAAGGAGGTGCCACCGTGGAGCTTTCCCAAGGCATTGATGACTCCCAGGCAATCCTCTGTCCTTGCCAGGAAATGGTAATGATTCGGCAGCAGCACCCAGGCGTGGACCTTGGCACACGTCTGATCGGCAACATCCAGCAAAAGGTTCTCGAACTCGACCATGCGCTCCAAGGTGCTGCCAATGACGGGGGCATGATTGAAGCACGCAGCAGTAAACAGGTAGTCCTTGACGTGGTCATGCCGCCGATGCGGTGGGCTATGCCAGGGGCGATGGCCCCACTGTCGCGACAAAAGCACCAGCTCCCTTTGCTAGGTGTCCATGTGTCTCCACGCATACATTGGGAATTCATTGCCTGGGTGGCCGTCAGTGTCCACCTCATTGATGCAGGTAACGAAACGGAGCGCCGCCCCTCCGCGTGGACGCGGTACACCAGCAGCGCCTTCAAAACCATGTGAGGCTTCTCACAGCGGCTGGTATACCGACTTCAGTCGGCCGGGGTGGCGCTTTGCTGCCACCAACAAGCGTCGCAAAGGCCGACTCCGGAATGCATCTTGCCGGAGCAATGCTCCATGGTTAACTTCCCGCCATGCCCGCGAAGAAGAAGACCGACAAGCCCCTCATCGGCGCGGCGCTCATCCAAGAGGTCTGCCGTCGCATCCGCGCGGCACGCGTCCTGTGGGATGCGCACAGCAACGCGGCCTGCCGGGGTGAGCGCGAGAAGGCCATGGCGCTGTATGAAACGCTGAGCGAGGCCGAGCGCGAGAAGGTTCCCCAGGTGCTGCGGGTGTGGCTGCGCTACCGCAGCGAGAAGTACTTCGGTGATGACCGCACGCCGCCGGGCGGGCGGTGACTTCGTTGGAGCTCAGTAGCCCATCAAGGCGCCCACGTGCGCGCTGCTGGCGCTGGCCAGGCCCGCGAGGTTGTAGCCGCCTTCAAGCACGGAGACGATGCGGCCCCCGCAGTGTTCATCGGCGAAGCTCATGATCAGCTTGGTGAGGGTGGCGAAGTCGTCATCGGTGAGCCGGAGGTGGCCCAGCGGGTCGCCCAGGCGCGAATCGAAGCCGGCGGAGATCATGACCAGATCGGGCTTGAATTTGGTGGCGGCGGGAATGAGCTGGTCGTGGAAGGCCGCGCTGATCGCCTTCATGCCAGTGCCGGCGGGCAGGGGACAGTTGAGCGTGCAGTGGCGGCCCTTGCCTTCGCCAGTCTCCTCCGCTGCGCCGGTGCCGGGGTACCAGGGCGACTGGTGCGTGCTGAAAAAGAACACGCTGCCGTCTTCATAGAACACGTCTTGCGTGCCGTTGCCGTGATGCACATCCCAGTCAACAATGAGCACCTTCTCCACCCCGTGCGTGCGCTGCGCGTGCCTGGCGCCGATGCCGATGCTGTTGAACAGGCAGAAGCCCATGCCTTGATCGGGCCGGGCGTGATGCCCCGGGGGGCGAACGGCGCAAAAGGCGTTGAGCACCTTGCCGGTCATCACCGCATCCACCGCGTTCATCACGCCGCCCACGGCGCGCAAGGCAATGTCGAGCGAGCGGGGGCAGATGACGGTGTCGCCGGTGCTCAGTTCATCCGCGCCGGAGAAGACGTCGCGCTTCACGGTTTCAAGATAGGGGTGGGTGTGGCAGAGCAGGATGTCGTCGGGCTCGGCCGGCTGCTGGGTGAGGGGCACGCCTTCGTCCGCGAGGCCGCGTTTTTGCAGGCATTCGATCACGGCCATGATGCGTGCCGGGCTTTCCGGCTGGTCGGGTCCGGTGTCATGAGCGCGATAGACGGGGTCCAGCAGAAGGCCGGTGAGAGGATGTGCGGGCATGGCTTGTTAGCAGGAGGCGGGTTGAGTGTTCGTCAAAGAAGGATCTCGGCGTGGCAGTCTCCTTCCAGCACATCGTGGCGCACGGTGAAGCCCACCCTGCGGGCCACGGCCTGCATTCCGGCGTTTTCGGGAAGGATGTCTGCGCTGATGCGGGCCAGGCCCTCCTGGCGACCGATCTTCACCAGGCGGCCGAGCAGCTCGGCGCCCAGCCCATGGCGCTGCCAAGGGTCGCTGATGGTGATGGAGAACTCCGCCGCGTTGACGCCCCGCAGGCGGCTGAGGCGGCCCACGGCGATGATCTCACGTTTGCCCTGGGCGTCCTCGTGCTCGACCACCAGCGCCATCTCGCGGTCGTAGTCGATGAAGCAGATGCGGGCCAGCCGGTCATGCGCGATGCGCTGGTCCAGGCCGAAGGTATTGAACCAGCGAAAGTAAACGCTGCGATCCGAAAGGTGATGGTGAAACTCCACCATCATCGGCTCATCCTCGGGCCGGATCGGGCGGATGACCACATGCGTGCCATCGCGCAGCGTCCAGTTTTCAACGTACTGCACCGGGTACGGCTTGATCACCGGCCTTGGCAGGTCGGCATCGGCGATCTCCGGTCCGTGCAGGAGGATTCGCACGTCCAGCGCCGTGAAGCCTTCCGGCGTGGCCAGCAGCGGATTGATCTCGATTTCCTTGATGCGGGGTTGGCCGATGACAAGTTCGCTGAACCTGACCAGCAACTGCTCCAGAGCGGCGAGATCGAGCGGCGGGCGACCGCGAATGCCTCGCAGCGCGGTGACAATGTGCGTGCGCTCAATCATGCGCCGGGCAAGCGTGGCGGTGAGCGGCGGCAGGCCCAGCTCGTGATCCTTGAACACCTCGACCAACTGGCCGCCCGCACCAAACAGCAGCACCGGCCCAAACTGCGGGTCCTGGCTGCTGCCCAGGATCAGCTCGTAGCCATCCGCCACCGCCACCATGCGCTCCAAAGTCACACCCAGAAACGCCGACGTCGGCACGCCCGCCTTGATCTCCGCCCATGCCCTGCGCACTGCGTCCTCGTCCCGCAGGTCCAGCTTCACGCCGCCCACCTCGGTCTTGTGGGTGATGGTGGCGGAGTGCAGCTTCACCACCACGGGGAAACCCAGGCGTTGCGCGCCTTTCACCGACTGTGCCACCGTCGTTGCCGTCACCACTTCCTGGGTGGGCAGATGGTAGGCCTCCAGGATGCAGTTGCAGTCGGTCTTGGAAAGCAAGGTGGTGCCCGCCTTCACGGCGGCGGCGATGACTTGCGAAGCCACCTCCGCGCTCTCCCGGTTGGCGTTCAAACCCGTGAGCGCAGGGGTTTCGTAAAGGCCGCGCAGCGCCACTTCCCGGTGCCACATCAGGGCAAAGGCACGTGCCGCCCGGTCGGGATAATCGAAGGTGGGGACGCCGGCCTCGTTGAGAATACGCCGCCCCTCATCCACATCCTGGCCGCCCATCCAGCTTGCCAGCACGGGCTTGGCAAGGCCTTTGACCACCGGTGCAATTGCCGCCGCACAAGCGGTGGGATCGGTCATGGCCTGCGGGGTCAGGATCACCAGGGTGCCGTCAATGTCCGGGTCCTGGGTGACCACTTGAAGGGTGCTGGCAAAGCGGTCCGCCCCGGCGTCGCCAAGGATGTCGATAGGGTTGGCGTGGCTCCAGTGCTCGGGCAGGATCTCGTTCAGCTTCGCCAGCGTGGCGGGAGACAGCGGTGCAAGCCCGCCGCCACTGGTGACGAGCAGATCCGTGGCCAGGGCGCCGGGGCCGCCGGCATTGGTGACAATGGCCAGGCGCGGCCCCTTCGGGCGCGGCTGCTTGGCGAGCACTTCCGCCATGTCGAACAGTTCCTCGATCCGCGACACACGCAGCACCCCGGCGCGGCGGAAGGCGGCATCCAGCACCGCGTCGCTGCCGGTCAGCGCTCCGGTGTGGGAGGCCGCCGCACGGGCCGCCGCCTCCGTGTGGCCCACCTTGATCACGATCACCGGCTTGGTCAGCGCCACTTCGCGCGCCGCAGACAAAAAGGCGCGCGGATCACCGATGGACTCCATGTAAATGAGAATGCTCTTGGTCAGCGGGTCATCGCCCAGCCAGTCAATGAGATCGCCCCATCCCACGTCCAGCATCGAACCCACCGAGACGAAGGCGCTGAAGCCCACACGCTCGCGCCGGCTCCAGTCCAGAATGGCGGTGCAAAGGGCGCCGCTCTGGCTGATGAAGGCCACGCTGCCGCGCTCCGCCGAACGCGATGAAAAAGTCGCGTTGAGCCCGATGTGCGGGGACATCACGCCCAGGCAGTTCGGCCCTACGATGCGCAGGTTGCCCCGCTCCGCCTCGGCCAGGATCTGCTGTTCCAACGCGCTGCCTTCCGCCCCAATCTCCTTGAAACCGGCGGAAACAACGATGGCTGCCGTCACGCCTGCCTGCACGCACTCCCGCACAATGCCGGCCACCGTCAGCGCTGGTGTCGCGATGATTGCCAGATCGATCTTGCGCGGCACCTTGCCGATGCTGGGAAACGCGGGTCGTCCCAGCACCGTCTTGTGCTTCGGATTTACGGGAAAGAATCCGTCGCCGAAGTCCAACAGATTCCTCGCCAGGGCCGCCCCCACGCTGCCCGGGGTTTCACTCGCGCCGATCAATGCAACGGTCCGCGGCCTGAAAAACGCCTGCACGGGATTGTTCCGTGTCTGCTTCAACATGTCCTGCGACCGTTCGGTCTTCTTCGGTCCCTGAGGTTCCTTGGTCTTCATGGTGCTGGCAGCCCGAGTGCAGCAGGCACCGGAAGCTACCCATGAAGCGGGGGGCTTGCACCGCGATTCTTGCGCAATGCAAGGCCGGCCAGGAACCTTAGGTTCCCGCAAGGTTGAACGTGACGTAAACAACTTCGGTTTCCTGACCGCCAGCCGACGCATAGAGGCGTCGCGCCGCCACGCTGGCTTCATCTGTGAGGACCCACGCCTCCTTGCAGCCCAGCGCACGGCCATGAGCAAACAAGGCTTGGAGAAGCTGCTTCCCAATGCCCTGCCTCTGGTTGGAAGGCGTCACTCCCACCTCGTTCACCCATAATTCGGGCGGCTTGTCGGGATGAACGTAGTGCAGGGCGGAGGCCATGCCCACGACTTGTCCCTCGATCACGGCCACGGCCAAATGATGCCGTGGATCGGAGAAAAACTCCGCCGTCCACCGAGGGTCGACGGCATGGTCAAAGACACCGGGTGCCACGCAGTCCAGAACCGAAGCCTCGCTGGGGCGAACGATGCGGACGGTGGGAGACCCCCCACTTTCTGGGCGCTTGCAGGCCCTCTCGTGGACCAGCGGCAAAGAGTAGAACGCCTCGTCGCAATAGACGCCCTCCACGCACAGATACTCGGGCTCCAGCCCATAAGGGGCAAAACCTCGGGAGCGGTAAAGCGCGATGGCAGCGGCGTTCGTGGCGTTGACGCCGAGCCTGAGATTGCGCAGCCCCGCAAAGCTACGTCCATGGTCGATGATGGCATCCAACAACGCCCCTCCAAGGCCTCGCCTCCGGGCCGCCGGGGTCACGTACAGGCCGCAGACGAAGGCGTTGTGGGAGAATTTCGCAGCGAGCGGGCGTTCCAGGACGACGATACCCGCCAGCCGGTCATCAATGAACGCCCCGTACGCACTGGACTCCGGCGCAACAAGGCGCGCGGCAACCTCTTCCAGCGTCCTGCCGGTTTCCTCCTCGCAACTGGCGCTGAACATGGCCGGGCACTCTCGAAGCCCTTCAAGACGCAGCGCCTGATAAGCGGCGGCATCATTCGAAGTGAGACTGCGGATATGCATACCACGCAGAACTCTCTCCACCTACGCCAGCAGCTCGGGATACGCCTCCATGGCCAGGACACGACTCAGGGCGCGAATCTCGGCAGCGTCGGAGAGCTTCAGGGCTTCGATGGCCAGGGTCACGCAGTCGAACTGGTTGAGCTTGCGGATGGCCTGCTTCACACGCGGCACCTGGCCGCAGGCGATGCTCAGCTCGTCCAGGCCCAGGCCCACCAGCAGGGGCACCAGCTCCACGTCTCCAGCCATCTCGCCGCACATGCAGGTGCGCACGTTGAAGCGCTGGCCGGCATCCACCACCATGCGGATCATGCGCAGCACGCCCGGATGGGTGGCCTGGTAAAGGTCCGCCACGCGCTCGTTCAGGCGGTCCACCGCGATGCTGTACTGGATCAAGTCATTGGTGCCGAGGCTGAAGAAGTCGACTTCCGGAGCGATGAGATCGGCGGTGACGGCGGCGCTGGGAATTTCGATCATCGCACCCACCTCGATCTTTTCGGGAATGGCAAAGCCTTCGCCTTCCAGCTCGACACGGCACTCTTGCAGCACTGCCTTGGCGGCGCGCACTTCCTCCACGCCGGACACCATGGGGAACATGATGCCCACGGGGCCGTGGCAGGAGGCGCGCAGCAGGGCGCGAAGCTGGCGCTTGAAGAAATCCTTGCGCCCCAGCGACACGCGGATGCCGCGCCAGCCGAGGAAGGGGTTGGGCTCCGGCTCCTCCGCCAGCCGGGGATCGAGCTTGTCGCCCCCCAGATCCAGCGTGCGGAACACCACCAGCCTAGGGACCAGGCGCTGCACCACCTCGATGTAAAGGGCGGAAAGGGCGTCCTCGCTCGCATCCGGGTCCTCCAGATAGACGAATTCGGTGCGGAACAGGCCCACTTCTTCGGCCCCGCTGTCCACGATGCTGTCCAGCTCATCGACGAACTCGCCGTTCGCCCCCACGCAGATTTCCCGACCGTCGATCGTGATGGCAGGCTGGCTGGCGAGCGCCTGCAACAGGTCCTCCTGCGCCTCAGTCTGGGCTTCGATCTGGCGGTAGCGCGCCAGGGTTTCGGCGGAGGGGCGCTGAATCAGCAGGCCCTCGGAGCCGTCCAGCAGCACGTGCTCGCCGGTGTGGACCTCGTCGCACAGGCCGTGCATGCGCAGCACCGCAGGCATGCCCAGCGAGCGGGCGATGATCGCGGCGTGCGAGTTCATGCTGCCCGTCTCGATGGCGAAGCCCATCACCTTGCTGCGGTCGAGCTGCACCGTGTCCGAAGGCGTCAGATCGTGGGCGACGATGATCACCGGCTGGTCAAAGCTCAGCTCCGCGCGCTGCTCGCCGCGCAGGTGGCGCATCACGCGCTGGGTGATGTCCTTGATGTCGATGAACCGCTCGCGCAGATAGGGGTCGTTCACCCCGCGCAGCGCCTCCATGTGGCGGCGCATCAGCTTGTAATAAACGAAATCGACGTTCAGCCCCTTGTTGCGCACGGTCTTGCGCACGTGGTCGAGGACGGAGATGTCCTCCAGAAGCATCAGATGGGTCTCAAAAATGTCCCCTTCGGAGCCCTCGCCGCGTTCTTCAATGCTGGTCTGAAGGGCGAGGATTTCCTTCTTGGTCGCGGCGATCGCGTGGTCCAGGCGGGCCAGCTCGGCATCCACCTTGTCCTGCCCTATGGGGCGCTCGGCAGGCTCGTCGAAGTCATCCTTGAGGACATGGACGACGGCTTCGGCCACGCCTGAGGAAACAGGCAGGCCGCGCCAGAGGCGTTCGGAAGTGTCGGGAGTAGGGGGCATGAGGACAGTTTTACCTTCCAGAGCACCCACCGTGCCGTCAATGGCACATGCTGTGGCGGGAACGCCCTATTCGGGGTCGCCGAACCCGTCTTCAATCAAGGTCCCCAGGTCTTGCATCGCCTTTTCGGCGTCGGCACCCTGCGTGGTCAGCTTCACGATTTCGCCACGCGCCGCCGCCAGCATCATGAGCCCCATGATGCTTTTGCCGTTGACCTGCTCCTCGTCCTTCTCCATCCAGATCTCACACTGGTACTGGCTGGCCCGTTTCACGAACTGCGCGGCGGGACGTGCGTGCATGCCGTTCTTGTTGGTAATCGTGAATTCTTTCTCCAGCATCATGATGGGTGTTTGGGGCGGGGGACTAACCTAATTGATCATCCGCCATTTTTTTCAACAGAGATTCGTTGAAGTCGGCGGCGCTGTCGTAACCGAAAGCCTTGAGCTTGAAATTTAGCGCGGCCAGCTCGATGAGCCCGGAGATGTCGCGGCCCGGTGCGACCGGCAGATCCACGCTGGGGATGGGCAGGCCCAGCATGTCCTCCGTGCGCAGATCCGCTCCCACGCGCTCCAGTTCGTGCAGTTCCACCCCCACGCGAAGGTGGACGATAAGATCCAGCCGCTTGGACAGGCGCACGCTGCCCACCCCGAACAACCTCGCGACATCGAGAATGCCCAGGCCGCGCACCTCGATCTTGCTGCGCGTGATGTCGGGCGAGGTGCCCACCACCTCGCGATCCTCGTTCAGGCGCAGCCGCACGGCATCATCCGCCACCAGGCTGGCGCCGCGCTGCAGCAGGCCGATCACGCTTTCGCTTTTGCCGCTGCCGCTGGGGCCCACCACCAGCACCCCGATGCCCTGCACGTCCACCATGCTGCCATGGGCGGTCGTCGTGGGGGAAAAGGACCAGTCCAGGCGCATCGTCGCCAGGTTGATGAATTTCATCGTCACCATGCTGGTCTGGAACACACAGATGTTGGACTCGTTGGCAATGGCGGCCAGCTCCTCGGGCACGATGCGGCCTCGTGCGACCACCAGGCAGGGAATGTCCCAGCCGCACAGCGCCTTGAAGCGCCGGGTGCGCGAAGCACTGTCCAGCCCTTCAAGGTAAGCCAGTTCGGAATTGCCGATCACCTGCACCCGCTTGTAGGCGAAGTAGTCAAAAAAACCTGACAGCGCCAGGCCTGGGCGGTTGATCGAGGGCTCCTGAATCTTGCGCCCCATGCCCGCATCCGTGCCCACCAGCTTCAGTTTCAAGGACTGCTGGTTGTGCTGGAAAAACTGGCCCACCGTGATGGAGGATGGTCGTTTGACTTTGTGCAGGATGCTCATTCCAATTTCAACGTAGCAGTGTCAGGGCCAGGAGAGAAAGGGGAATCGGCTGTCATTTCAGCCAGGAGCCGTCAGCGCCCGGCCGTTGTCCCGCAAACCCAGCCCCGCCAGGAAGGGCACCGCCTTCTTCGCCCACCGCTGCGCGTCGGGATAATGCCCGGCACCGCCGCCGAAGGTGCTGCGCAGCATGTCCGTGTCGATGATCCCGGGGTTCATGGCCGCCACCGCCACCTTGCCCTCCGTCTCCTGCGCCACCGCCTGGGAGAGGCCTTCGATGGCCCACTTCGTTGCGCAGTATGGGGCCACCTCCGGCGAGGTGCCGCGCCCCCAGCCCGAGGAGAAATTCACAATCACGCCCCCGCCCCGCTTCAGCATCCCCGGCAGGAAGTGCCGCATCATGGCGATGGTGCCCTTCACGTTCACATCCAGGATGCTTGCAATGTCCTGCGCGCTCATCTCCCACAGCGGCTGGTTGGGATTGATCATGGCCGCATTGTTGAGCAGCAAATCCGGCGGCCCGTGCTTTTTCAGCACTGTCGCCGCAAACGCCGCTACTTCGTCTTCCACCGCCACGTCGCAGCGATGAAACGAATGCGGCGCCGGGCAGTCCTCCGCCATCGCCTCCGGATGCCGGGCGCAGCCCGCCACCGTCCAGCCCAGCTTCACAAACCCCTCCACCATGGCCCGCCCCAGCCCCCGGCTGCAGCCGGTGATGCACACGATTCGGTTTTCGCTCATGGGCGGATCGTTGCGCCGCCGGCGCGCATTGTCCAGCCGAAGCCGAGGGGCTGCTCCCTGCAAGAGCCTGTCCAGCGCCGCCTTTCGCCGTTGACAGGCCGCCCCTGGGAGGCTCACAGGTTGACTCATGATTCGCTCCGCCACCGTTTCCGACGCGCCGGCCATCTGCACAATCTACAACCACTACATCGCCCACACCGTTATCACCTTTGAAGAGGAGACGCTGCCTGAAAGCGAGATGGCGCGGCGCATCGAAGCGACTCTTGTCTCCCTGCCCTGGCTGGTGTGGGAAGAGGCGGGCGAGGTGCTAGGCTACGCTTACGCGGGCGGTTGGAAGACCCGCTCCGCCTACCGCTTTGCGGCTGAAAGCACCGTGTACCTTCGCCACGACGCCACCGGCCGGGGCATTGGCGGGAAGCTGTACGCGCGGCTGATCGACGACCTGCGCGAGGCCGGATTCCACTGCGTCATCGGCGGCGTCGCCCTGCCCAACGAGGCCAGCCAGCGGCTCCATGAAAATGCCGGGTTCAGGAAGGTGGCCCATTTCGAGCAGGTGGGCTGGAAGTTCGGCCGGTGGATCGATGTCGGCTACTGGGAGCTGATGCTTTCTGCCGCCTGAGCTGTTTCTCCAACACTCATCCAGTCCGGTCTTCCTGTGGCTGGCTTTTGCGATGGTGTGGCCAATGACATCAGCTCTTCTCCCTGCCGTGCCGCCGTGTTTCTTCGCGACGGGCGAGATTGAACGCTACCCCGGCGGCAAGCCGCCACGACGCAGAGCGATGTCAAGCCATCGCACGCCAGAGCCTGCTGCCCCTGCTCACCTTCGCTCCCCAAAAATCCATGCCGCCCCGCCCGGCCTTCGGTCCGTAAAGCCCTTTACCCAGCACCCTGGCCCGCCCATCATGACCTCCATGCTTCTCCCCACCATCCAGTCTGCTGCCGATGAGCGGCAGTTCCCCACCTTTAACCTCGTGCGCCTGCTGTCTTCGGTGTTCGAGCCCACCCAGGGCAAGCGCATCTGCATCCTGATCGACCTGCCGGACCTTGCGGAGGCGAAAGACTACGCCTTCCTGGAGAACACCAAGCGCCAGGTGCAGCAGAAGGCGCACCTGCATTTCTACGAGGGCCTGCAGCACG
>CAINXC010000132.1 GCA_903854655.1 uncultured Verrucomicrobiota bacterium
ATGTGTGGGCGCCCACAGGCGTGTGGCACCCTGCGCCGAGGATGCGGAGAAACTCCCGCTCGGCGACCACCCGCGCTTCCGTCGCCTCATGGTTCAGGCTGCGAATGGCGTCAATGACCAGCCCGTCACGAGCGCGCGTTTCGATGGCGATGGCACCTTGGCCCGCCGCAGGGAAAAATTTGGTGGGATCCAGCACCTGGGCGTGCAGGGTGGCGCCATCAATGGCAACGGCGTCAAGCGCCTCGTTAAGAAGCCCAAGGCGCACCAGGCCCGCAGCGGCCAGCATGATGGCATCCAGGCCGCCCGGTTCCAGGCATTTGCGAAGGCGGGTGGGAACGTTGCCACGCAGTTCGACCACCTCGATGTCGGGGCGAAGCCACTTTAACTGGCGGGCACGGCGCACACTGCTGGTGCCCACCCTTGATCCGCCGGGCAGGGTCTCAATTGTGACAGCCTGCCGGCTGATCAGCACATCCTCGATCGGGGCTCGCTCCAGGATGGCGGCGAGCACAAACTGTTTTTCCAGATCGGACGGCACGTCTTTCAGGCTGTGCACGGCGGCGTCGATCGTGCCGTCCTCAAGGGCTTTTTCGAGCTCCTTGATGAAGATGCCCTTGTCCAGGATGGCGTTCTTGCCCTTGCTGAACTCTTCGAAACGAAGGTCGGGACGCTTGTCCCCGGCCGTGGCGATCACCTCGTGCGTCACCTCCAGGTCCGGTTGCGCCGCCGCAAGAAGCGCTTTGACCATGGACGTCTGTTTGAGCGCCAGATCGCTGCCGCGTGTGCCGAGAATGAGGTGGTTGCCTGTCATGGGGTGCTAAGAGTGGGGGCTTCGCCGCTGGATGGATGAGCGGAGGCCCTGCCAAATTTTTCGAGTTGCTCGTCAATGATGCGATTGCAAAGGGTCAACTGGCGCATTCGTTCGCGGCGGCCCTCTTCGGCGATGGCAGACAGCGCGTCGATATCGTACACATATACGTCTTCAATATCATTGACGGACGGGTCGATATCGCGGGGAACGGCGATGTCGATGAGGAACAAAGGGTGGCCGCGACGACCGCGCATGACTTTCTCGATCATGTCCGGCCTGACCACAAAGTGGGGTGCGGAGGTGGAGGAAATGATGATGTCCACCTCATGCAGCGCATGCTCCCACTCATCGAACTTCAGGGCTTTGCCGTTGAACTCGGCGGCGAGCTCGACCGCCCGCTCATGGCTGCGGTTGCTCACGATCACGCTCTGGGCGCCGCGTGAGAGCAGGCTCTGGGCGCACACCCGGGCCATTTCGCCTGCGCCGATAAGCATGACCCGGCAGGTCTTCAAATCAAACATCTTTCCGGCCAGATCGACGGCCACGGCCCCCACGGACGTGGAACCGCGCTGGATCGCGGTCTTTTCGCGCACAAGCTTGCCCACGTTGAAGGCACGCTGGAACAGCCTGTTGAGCTCGCGCCCGGTAGTGCCAGTCGCCAGTGCAAGCTTGTACGCCTGTTTCACCTGGCCAAAAATCTCCGTCTCGCCCAGGACCATGCTGTCCAGGCCGCTCACCACCTGGAACAGGTGGCGGGCGGTTTCCTCGGCGGCGAGCCGGTAGCACACCAGCGCCTCCGCCTGGTCCGGCTGCAGGTGGAAGTACTGGACAAGATAGTTCAGCAGCGCCTGATGGGCGGCGTCGGCATGCTCGTGGGAATGGGCGGCGTAGAGTTCCACCCGGTTGCAGGTGGAAATAATGACGGATTCCGCGAAGCCCGGCAGCTTGCGAATTTCCTCCACGGCCTCCGCAACCTTGCCCTCCGGGAAGGCCAGGCGCTCACGCAGCTCCACTGGGGTGGTGCGGTAGTTGATGCCCAGGCAAATGGATTGCATTGAACTCATGCCGCCGTCACGATCCAAAGCGACACCAGCGGCACCACAAACCCCACCACGGCCAGCCACGCCGTCTGGCGCGCGGACAGCATTCGCGCCCACATGACCACATTGATCGCCAGGTAAGTGCCCCAGACAACCCAGGCGAAGATCAGTTTCGGGTTCGACACCGGCAAATGCAGCGGAACGGACGCCGCTAGGCCCGCGCTGAGCAGCAGCAGCCCCAGCACGGCCAGCCGGTGGATGGCTTTCGCAAGCTCATGAATGGGCGGCAACTGATAGAAAAGCCCGTGAATGCGATGCTTCTTCAGCAGGCGCGCCTGCACCAGGTACATCACCCCGGTGATGCAGGCCAGGGCAAAGGCTGCATAGGCCATGAGTGAAACCGCCGCATGAATCTCCAGCCAGGGGTTTGGCGGGCCGCGCAGCGCAGGCACTGATTTGTCCAGCGAGGACAGAAGGGCGAGCACCTGCAGCAGGGCGATCATCGGGGCGGTGAAGACCCCGAGAAGCGACAGCCGGTAGGTGGCGCCCACCAGGAAATACAGCAGCACGATGCACCAGCCGATGAAAATGAAGACCTCGAACAGATTCGTCAGCGGGCACCGCCCGTGCTCCTGACCCCGCAGGTACAGGAAGGCCGTTTGCAAGACCAGGCCCGCCGCCATCGGCACCCAGTGCCAGCGGTTTTCCCGCCACGTGCCCGCCCGCAGCGACACGATTGCGTGCACCAGCCCGCCCAAAAAGGCGAGCGTGGCGAGGATAAGCAGCGTGCGGTCCATGACAAAAGAGTAAACGGGGGTGGGGAACTACGTCAATCGCACGGGAAGTTCAAGGACCGTGTTGGGTGGGAAGAATTTGGAATTACGAATTGAGAATTTAGAATTGGGAAGGATCAGGCCGGAGGGGCTTTTTCGCGGAGGGTTTTAAGGATGGAACCGATGATCTTTTGCAGTTCCTCTGTGTCCGCAAGATGGCTTTGGGCTTGTGACTCGGTCAGGTAGCCGGTGTCGTGAAGAAGCCGCAGCCAATAGTGGGATTCCCGCGCCTCATTGTAGGCGGTGTTCAGCTTGGCAAAAAAAGTCCTTGCCGCTCTGCCCGCCCATGGCTTCTTCCACATTGGCCCCAATGGAGGTGCCGGA
>CAINXC010000133.1 GCA_903854655.1 uncultured Verrucomicrobiota bacterium
CACAGTGCCGACAAAGGTGAACTGGCCGCCGATGTAGAGATTGCCACTGCCGTCCACGACGGCCGCACTCACCAAAACATCGGTGCCCGGACAGCCGGGGTTCAGGCTGACCCAGTTGGCATCGCTGAAGGTGGGGTCGATGCGCAGCGGGTACGTGGCTCCCGCATCCTGCACGCGCACCGCCAGGCGGTGGCCATCAAGCGCCTGTAACGTGGCGGTGAGTTCCTTGCCGGAGGCGTCCACCACGCGCAACCGGCTGTAGGCCAGCGCACGGTGGGAACCCTCCAGCGTGAGCTTGGCCCCGTAACTCGCAGTCTCCGCGCTGGCACCAGTAAGCGCCAGCTCCACGCTCAGCTCTCCAACGCCCGCAGGACGCTCCGCAAGGATGAAATCCTGGCGCACACCGTCCACGCTCACGGAGTATTCTTCCGTCAGGCCAGGCCGGGTGAAGGTGACAAGCTTGTCGGTCACGGAAACCGTGCCGGAGGGAGGAAGGGAATGACCAATGACCAATGACGAATGACCAATGGCTGGTGAGGAATGCCCCTTGGTTTCTTCGCGACCGAGGGAGCTGGCCACCAGGTGGAGGGAGCCGCCGGTTTTGTCGGTGGAGTCGAGCCAAAGACCTTCGCTGGTGACGGTGCCGGAAAGCTTTTGGAAGCCGGTGCGCAAGGTCGCGCCCTGGGCCGTGGCGCTGATGCCGATGGCCTCGCCCTTGTAATCCGCCGTGGCCTTGGCACCGATCTCGGAAAACGGAATAGGGGCGGAGGCCGCCTCGGCTGCCCACACCGGATCGGCAGCCCCGAACAGCAGGAGGCCGAGGCTGAACCACAGCAGGCAAGGGCGTAACGACGAGGTAAAAGGGAGGGGCTTGGGCGAAAGCATGAGTAGCGCGCGAGGTGAGGAATAGCCTTGAAACCGCGCCCCAGGTTCACAGGACGCGGAGGCATCAAAGCAAACCCCACCCCAGCTTTCAAAAGCCCGGAGAGCGAAGGCGCGCCAAGACGCTCAGGCTGGACCTATCCCAGGCCAGAAGCCGCCAGAGAATGGACAGGAAGCCAGGGTGATGTCCATCCCAAACCGGGACCCAGATTGAGAAATCTATTACCAAACCCCGTTGTTCACCACGGCCAACCGATTCTACACTCACTTTTTCTCAATTACTTCGTTCTGCCAAAACGAAGGAATTCGAACGCGGTGAGGCGACGTGGCGGCGCCTGACTCTCCTCCTTTGTCTGAGTGCGCGGTATCGTCGGTTGGGCGGGACGGGATCGGGCGGAGTCCGTCGAAATTCAAGGCGCCATCTCCGAAACCCCGCTGTCCGCCATGCCGCTTTTGTAGGCCACGGCCTTCACCTGGATGCCGGGCTGGATGCTGATCACACCGCAGTACACGTAGCCGCGCGTGCGGGTGGGGACGGTGCCGTCAAGCGTGTAGCGGAACCAGGCACCGGGTGTTGATGAACCAAGGGTGATGGTCTTGCCGTCGTTGGCGAACTCGGGCTTGGCGCAAGGCTGGGAGCCTTCCTCGTACAGGCCGCAGTCGGGGTAGTTCTTGACCACGTCCCAGGCAAGGCGCTCGACAATGCGGGCCTGCTCCAGGGTGAAGGTGGTTTCGGAGGGCAGCACCTTGCCTTCCGGTGGTTCGCGGTAGAAGGTGCTGTACCAGGTCATATCGACAAGGTAAGCGCCGTTGGCGGTGCCGTGGATGGGGGCGTCGGCGGGATGCACCTGATCGTTAAACAGAAGCGGGTAGAATGAACCGGGCTTCACGCCTGGCAGCCTGCCGTGGTCGATCATGTTCCTGATCCACCCCATGGCGAGCGCGGCAGGGATGATGTGGGCGGGTTTGCCTTCATGATACTGCTCGCCCAGGCGGTGCTGAAGCTCCTCCATGTACAGCAGCATCGCGCTCATGGATTCCTCCCAGGTGAGCGCGGGGAAAGTTTTTTTCATCTGAAAACTGGGCACCTCGCCCTTGTCGCTGGGGCGCTGGCGGGCCATCTCCACCCACTCGCAGTAGAGCCAGGGCTGCAAGTCTGGCGACTTCTCGCGAAAGAGCTTCAGGAAGCTGATTTCGGCGGCGGTTTCCTTGTCCAGATCGAAGTCACGCGGTTGCAGGGTGAGGAGGTCCACCTTGCCGACCTTGCCCCAAAACTCCTGCCAGGTGGGGACGCCCCGCTTCTGGCTCTGCTCTTCCTTGGCCTTGGCAAGCTTGTCGTTCACATAGCTGCCATCCGCCACGGCATACAGCTCGCGGGTAAGGGCGCCGGGGCGCAGGAAGGCGAAGGATTTGTGATCAATGCCGGCGGTGCGGGCGAAGCGGAAGAAGCCGCCGGTGGTGCCGGTGAGGCTGTTGCCGATGTGGGCGGTGTTCAGCCCCGGCCTGCTGGAATCCTTGAGGAGGTAGGTGACCGTCATGGGCAGACTGGGCGCGCCGCCTTCAAAGACGCCCACGGCGCTGATGGTGGTGGTCTTTTCGATGTGAATCGGGCCGCTGCAGATCAGCCCGTGCGCGGCATCGGCCCAGGAACCATCGAGCGTGTAGCGGATGGTTGCACCAGGCGAGGAAGTGATCACCACATCCAGGGGGCCGTCCTGCTCCAGCAGGTCTGGCTTGATGTTGGGTCTGCGCGCGGAACCCGAATCCACAAGGTCAAACCCTTCGAACGCGTGTTCCGTGTCGAAGGAGCCGTACTCAATGCCTTTGGACTTCGTGCCGGCGAGCAGCTTGTCGCCTGCGTACCACTCGATCTTGCCATCCTTCTTGCCCTGCGATCCTTTGGGGCCTTGGTAGCGCAGCCAGCGGTACGTCTTGTGATTGTTGAAGGCAATTTCGGTCCACTTGCCGGGTGCGGGCGTTTCCTTGATTTCGGCGAGCTGCTCGAAGCCCTCCCAGCGGGTGGTGTTGGAACCTGCAAAGGTGCCTCCCACCATGCCTTTTTCCGCATCCTTCTCCGGCAGGAACCTCACACGGTCACAGGCAGGTGGCGCAGCCGGGGCGGCTTTGGGTTTGTCTGCAGCGTGAAGAAGGCAGGCGGCCGAAGCCAGTGTGATGACCGCCACGCGGCGGGGAAGCAGGGAGAAAAGGGCGCTCATGATTTCAGGAGCGCAAAGGAACGCAACTCGACGCGGCAATGTTGCCGCCCGCTTCCTGTACGACACGCCAGAAGAAGAGCCGGCAGGCAAGGCTTGTCTGCCGGCTCCGGTGGCGATGGGTGAAAATCACCACGGCCGGCTCAATGCCGGACGTCGTAGATTTCGTTGATCGCGAACTCGATGTGCTTGAGCATGTTGTGGCGGTCGCGCCTGTGCACATCCACAATTGCGTAGTCCACAGCGTTGATGGCGTCCTGGACTTCCCCGCTCCTGAGGTGCTCGGTCGTCGTTTTCAGATACTCCTTGGCTTGCTCCAGATGCGCGCAGGGATCGCCGGAGACCTTGGCTTTTTCAAGCTGCTGGATGGCTGACAGCGAGCGCGCCTCTGCGCGCACACTGGTTGTGGGGGTCAGGCTGAAAAGGCCGATGGCGGCCCCTATTACGAGGATGCTTCGAGTTTTCATGATGTGTGTGGGGTGTGGTTAGACAACCGATGTTCGTTCCCGCCCCCTCCGCCGCGCGTATCGAAATGCGCCTTTTTTCACCCTCGCCAGGAAATGAAAAAACCGGCGGGCACATGGTGCCCGCCGGTTTTGATCACGAAGAAATGCCTGATGGCGATCTGCTAGCGCTTGCCTTCCTTGATTTCGTGGATGGCGCGCTCGATGTGCTCTTCCATGCGGTGACGCTCGCCCTTGCGCTCGGCTTCGATGGCTTCATTGACCTGTTCGATGGCCTTAGCGCGATCCCAACGATGGAGGCGCACGGCCTCCTCGATTTCGTGCTTGGCATGCTCCAAATGTTCGATGGGATGCTCCGAGTGCTTGGCTTTGTCGAGCTGCTCGATGGCTTCGTAGGAGGGGGGCTCGGCTTGCAAGCGAAGAGCAGGGGTCAGGATGAGAAGGCCGATGGTGGCGCAGAGGGTGAGGATGTTGCGTGTTTTCATGACGTTGTGGATGGTGGGTGAGGAAGTGCCCGGATTTCGTTGTGGACACCCCCATTGGTCGTAAGGAGGAGTCATTTCATTCAAAGGTCGAACAAATAATTGATACGAGAATCAAGAGGATGCGCGCCTTGGTCTCAATCGTCGCCCTTCAGCGCCCATTGCTCTGGGTAGGGCTGATCGCCCCGCACTGAATGCCAGACGATGCGGTTGAGGGTGTCATCATCCGCTTCGTCCTCCTCCTCAAATGAGAGTTCAATGGATTTCCTGGCCCACTTGAGGGCGGTTCCCTTCAGCTTGCCCAGAGGCGGATTCATCTCATCCAGGGGCACCTGCGCCGGGAGCGCCTTGTACGGCGTGAGGTCGGCTTTCGTGGTGAAACACTCCCGCATTGCGGTGGCGGAGAGATCAAGCTGGGTCATGGGGGGCAGGCCGAGCATCAGCTCGATGGTTTTCACCATGCCCGTCTGGTTGTAGTTCGTGTGGTCGATGTGTTTTCGCCTTGTGTGCGGGCTGATCACCAAGGCGACGGTTCGATGCCCGTCGATGTGGTCGTAGCCGCTTTGGGGGTCGTCTTCCACCACGAAGATGCAGGTCTCCGGCCAGAACTTGCTGCTGGAAACCGCCTCGACGATTTCTCCGAGCGCCTGGTCATTGTCGGCCACCATCGCCCGTGGTGTTGGGTAGCCCGGCGTTGTGCCGGAGGTGTGATCCTGCGGCAGGAACAGGTAGAGCAGGCTGGGCAAAGAGCCTTCTCTTTCAAATCGGGCCATGTCTTCGCGGAACAGTTTTGCGCGGCAGACATCCGGTGTGTGCAGAGGAAAACCGGGCCAGGATGGATGCGTGTGCGGGGCAAGAGACTGCATGTTGGGTTCGACCTGCGCCACCACGTTGTGAGTCCGGTTCTTGTAGTCCGCAAAGACGTCCAGCCACTTCGTGGTTTTGGGGGTGTAGGTCGTCTTGCAGAACTCGCCGTAGTTGCGCAAGGCGAGCTTGTGCCCCAGCGCATTGTCCCAGAGGAAGCCGGTGGGAGCAAAGGCCAGGGCATCGCTGCCTTCATAGGGATAGCTGCGGGTGAAGCCGCCATAGGACCGCTCCAGGTAATCTGTCACGTAGGCCTCGTTCACCCACGAATGGCCGTCCGGGCTTTTGGCCCCGCTGCAATAAAAGTTGTCAAACAGCGTGAATTCGCGCGCCAGCGCATGGGTGTTCGGCGTGATGCGCTGCGGGAAGATGCACAGGTGCTCGTCTCCCTCGCCTTCCTTCATGTCGCCCAGCACCTGGTCGTAGGTCTTGTTTTCCTTGATGATGTACAGCACATGCTTGAACAGCGAAGGCTCGCCATGACGCTCAGGGAGCGGCAGGGGAGCCGCATTGGAGCGTGGCGCCTCCATTGCGTCGAGGCTCAGGGCCAGACGGTTGTTGTCGTTCACCTCGCGCGTGTAAGCCGCCAGTTGGGCATTGCCGGGGACGTCAATGATCGAGATCGAGCCAAGATAATCGCCGCTCGCCCGGCCCTTTTCCTTTTCCCTCATGACGGCGAGCAACCCATGCCCCTTGATATTGGCCACGAAGAGCCTTTTGCCATCTCGTGAAACCTGAATGGCTCCGGGGTACCAGCCCGTGGGGATCAGTCCGCGCAGTGTGCTGGAAGCAGGCAGACCGGGAGCAGGATGTTCCTGCGCTTTGGAACCCAGAGCAACGACCGCGAGGCAGTTGTTGGTGCCATTGGCCACGTACAGCGTCGCCCCGTCGGGACCGAGGGCAAGGGCGTTGGAGCCGCTGCCGAAAGGCAGCCTTCCTTCGGGACGTGTGGGAATGGTTTCCACGACGGCATCGGTTGTCGTGCTGACCACCGAAACGGTGTCGCTGCTTGCATTGGCCACATACACGAACCTGCCGCCGCGGCTGGCTGCCATGCCGCTGGGGTGGAGCCCCACCGCAATGCTTTTCACGCGAACCCATGAGCCCGCCTGCGGAGAGAGCACCGACACCGTTCCGTCATTGGCCACGGAAGTGCGCGGATCAATGCGGACCATGGTCTTTGAACTTTCGGCCTGGAAGTCGCCGGCCTTGGGCGCGTCGCCGCCCCAGTTGCTCACGTACATCTTGCCTGGCAAGGGGGCGCAGATGGCGAAGGGCGCAATGCCGGTTGCAACCGTCGCATCAACGGTTCCCTTCGCCACATCCACCTTGTGCACACAGTTGCCCCGGGTGGCCGTGACCCACAATTCTCCCGCCGGGTTCAGGCTCAGACCGGCAGGATGAGGGGCATCGCCAACGCTGGCATTCGGAACCACCATGCTCCTGCCCCACTTGAAGCCGCCGCCGGGCTGCTTGACTGCCTCCATCAGCAGATCCTTGGAACTGGTGGTGAAAATCTTCTCCGGGGTCACGACCAGGCCGGTGACGCTCATGCCAGAGTAGATCTTGCCCATCTCGA
>CAINXC010000134.1 GCA_903854655.1 uncultured Verrucomicrobiota bacterium
GCAACCTGGGCAACAGTTTTCCGATCTGGTGGCGCATGCAGGTCTTCTACCTGGTTGTCTTCCTCCAGCGCTACATCGCCATCTGTCCGCGCGTGCCGCTGGTTCCTGACCCCGCCTGGAAGCCCACAGGCTCGGTGGGCGTGGCGGTGAAAGCCTGATCTGTTTTGAAACCTTTCCTCACCCTCGCTGAAGCCCGCACCTCCACAGGGGCCAGTTTGTCGCTCCATGAGCACGACACGCAATTCTACCTGCGCGTGAATGGCCAGCCGCTCATGGGCACCCATGCGGTGGAATCGGAGAAGGTGCTGGCCCAGCTTGCTTGCGAGCGCCTTCGGGCCAAGGCCGCCCCGTGCCTGCTCATCGGCGGCCTGGGCTTTGGATTCACCCTCAAAAGGGTGCTTGAACTGGTGGCGGCCGGAGCCCGCGTCCATGTCGCCGAACTGCTGCCAGAAGTGGTCGCCTGGAACCGGGAATTCCTCGGAGCCGTCAATGGCAAGCTGCTGGACGACCCGCGAGTGGAGATCTTCGTCGAAGATGTGTTCCAGGTGATGGCCCGATCCGCCCCCGGCCAATACGATGCGATCATCATGGACGTGGACAACGGCCCCGTCGCCATGGTCCGCGACGCCAATGCCCGCCTGTACAAGGACGCCGGTTTTGAGGTCATCCTCCACGCCCTGAAGCCCAAAGGACGCGTCGCCTTCTGGTCCGCCAGCGATGACAAGCCCTTCGTTAAACGGCTCACCAAAGCCGGCTTTAATGTAAAGACCATTCCCGCGAAGTCCCATGAGCGGGCGCGGCGGTTTGATCATATGATCTTTGTGGGAGATCGCGGGATGGGCGGGCACGGGCGGTGAACCCGGTTGTTGACCGATCTTGAGCAACGAGACGGAGCTTATTGACGATTGACGAACAAGGAGTGCCTATTGTTGAAGGTTGAGGCGGCAAAGCTGGATTTGTTGCGCTTCAACAATCGGCACTCCTTGTTCGTCAATCGTCAATGGAACTCTCTTTCCCCACGGCGGTACTCAGCAACCCGCGCCGCACCACTGCAACACTCTTGTCCCGCACCACGTTCTTCTTGCCATCATGCGGTGCCGCTTTGCCTTGCTTTCCCTCCTCTGCGCCAGCGGTCTTCAGGCCGCGACAGTGGACTTTGCCCGCGACATCCAGCCCTTGTTTGCAGAGCATTGCCTGGAGTGCCACGGCATGGACAAGGCCAAGGGCGGGCTCACGCTGACCACGCTGAAGGGGGCCACCAAAACGCTCAAGAGCGGGGCCACGGCCATCGTTCCAGGTGATGTTGCACGCAGCTCGCTGGTCGAGCGCGTGCTCACGTCCAAGCTGGACGAGCGAATGCCGCCGAAGGAGAAGAAGCCTCTCAAGCCGGCACAGATCGAGATTCTCAGGACCTGGATTGCAGAAGGGGCAAAGTTTGACCAGCACTGGGCTTACAAACCGGTGGCCCATCCCGCCCCCCCGCCCATACGGCAGGCCGCGCGGGCCCGCAATGACATCGACCGCTTCGTCCTCGCCAGGCTGGAGGCAAAAGGCTGCCAGCCCTCGCCCGAAGCCGACCGGCACACGCTGATCAAGCGCGCCAGCTATGATCTGCTCGGACTGCCGCCCACGCCTGAGGAAGTCGATGCCTTCGTCAACGACACCTCGCCTCAGGCCTACGAAACCCTGCTCGACCATCTGTTCGCCAGCGAGCACTTCGGCGAGCGCTGGGGCCGCCACTGGCTGGACGCCGCCCGCTATGCCGACAGCGACGGCTACGAGAAGGACAACCCCCGGCGCGATGCCTGGCGCTTCCGCGACTGGGTGATCCGCGCCGTGAATGCGGACGTGCCCTTCAACCAGTTCACCATCGAACAAGTCGCCGGCGACCTGCTGCCGGACGCAGCCCAGGAACAGATCGTGGCCACTGCGTTCCACCGTCAGACCCTCACCAACACGGAAGGCGGCACCGATCAAGAACAGTTCCGGGTGGAGGCCGTCTTTGACCGCACCGAAACCACCGGGGCGGTGTGGCTGGGCCTCACCGTGGGCTGCGCGCGCTGCCACTCGCACAAGTACGACCAGATCAGCCAGAAGGAGTACTATCAGCTCTTCGCCTTTTTCAACAACGGCGATGAAGTCACCCGCCAAGTGCCGGAGTCGCCAGAGAAATGGACTCAGTACCAGCAGCAGAACGGGGCCGAGGCCGCGCGGCTGATGCCCCTGCAGAAAGCCTTGGACGAAGCCCGGTCCAGCCTGCCGGTGAAGCTGCCCGAATGGGAAAAAGGAGTGCAGGCACGACTCGCCGCCGCGCGTCAATCCAAGGTCTTGCACACGTTCACGCCTCTTCTCGTGAGCAAGGTGACGGCATTGTCGAAGACCGTCTTCAAGAAACTCGATGACGGTTCGTGGCTGGCGACCGGGAAGGCGGGGAAAACTGACACCTACACCCTCGAAATCGGTCCCACGACCCGGCCCATCACCACTCTGCGCCTGGAAGCTCTCACCGACGCCTCGCTGCCCATGCAAGGGCCGGGGCGAAACAAGAACGGCAACTTCGTGCTCAGCGAAGTGACGCTCCAGAAGGACGGCCAGTCTTTGGTGCTGCACAGCCCAGTGGCCGATTTTGAACAGAAGGGTTTTGAGGCCGCCAAGGTCCTGGATGGCGACAACCAGACCGGCTGGGCTGTCAGCGGGCAGACCGGCAAGCCCCACACCCTCACTCTCCACCTCGCCCAACCGCTGCCCGCCGGTCAAAAACTCACGCTCACCCTCGCGCAAAACGATGCCAAGGCCGTCAATCACACGCTGGGCCGTTTACGCCTCCAGGCCGCCGGTGAAGAAACCGAGAACAGCATCGCGCCTCCGGAGGTGGTCAAGCTGCTCAACGAGGAGCCGGTGCGCCGCAATCCCGTCCTGATCGCACCCTTGTACGCATGGATGGAAAAGGTCGATCCAGGAGTGGTGGCTGCTGCGTCAGCACTCGCCAAAGCCAAGGCCGGGCTTCCCAAACCACCCCTGATGGATGTGCGCGTGATCGCCAAACGAGCGAAGGACGAACGCAACACCAAGATCCTTCATCGCGGCAACTTTCTCGATCCTGCAGAGCCTGTGGAGCCCGCTTCCCTGGAAGTTCTGCCCCCGCTGCATCCGCGCAGTCCGGGCCGGGCTGACCGCCTCGATCTGGCCCGATGGCTCGTCAGCCCGGAGAATCCCCTCACCCCGCGCGTGACCGTCAACCAGTTCTGGGGCCGGCTCTTCGGCGAGGGCCTGGTCAGGACGCCGGGTGACTTTGGTGTGCGCGGCGACAAGCCCACCCACCCTGAACTGCTCGACTGGCTGGCCTCCGAATTCATGCGCCAGGGCTGGAGCCGCAAACGCATGCTCAAGCTCATCATGATGAGCGCCACCTACCGGCAGCAGTCCGAATCGAGGCCCGAACTGGCGGACGTCGATCCCAAAAACGAGCTGCTCTGGCGGCAAAACCGGCTGCGGGTGGAAGGCGAGATCGTCCGTGACCTGCATCTGGCGGCCAGCGGTCTGCTGAGCCCCAAAATTGGCGGCCCAAGTGTCTTCCCCCCACTGCCTCCGGATATCGCAGACTTGAGTTACGCCAACAATTTCAAATGGGCCGCAAGCACCGGCGAAGATCAGTATCGGCGGGGAATGTACACTTTTTTCAAGCGCACCGCGCCGCACCCGGATCTGACCACCTTTGACTGCCCGGACGCGAACACCAGCAACATCCGGCGCACCGTCAGCAACACCCCCTTGCAAGCCCTGACCACCCTCAATGCGGACGCCTTTGCGGAAGCAGCGCGCGCCCTGGGCCGTCGCCTCCTGAGCGAGCCTTTGAAGACCGATGAGGAACGCATCGTCCGCTGCTTCCGCCTCTGCCTCGGACGCACTCCCACGGACCGGGAAGCCAGTGCGCTCAAACACCTGTTAGCCGACTCGCGTTCCTGGTATCAATCCCATCCCGCAGATGCCGGGGCAATGGCCGGTTCCGGCGCAGCAAAGGACCGGCCTCCCGCCGAATACGCCGCCTGGTCCGCCACCGCGCGCGTCGTGCTGAACACGGATGAGTTCATCACCAGGGAGTGATTTGATCTGCAGATTGGTGCCAGAATCAGGCATGTGGGAGGGCAGGCTGGCACGCCTGTTGCATCACCTCGCCGACATGCTCTGAGCCTGCTTGCGCGCTAGGCTCAAACCTCCCCTACGATTGAATGTATATTTACCAACACTTTATTAATTTCCGGTTAAGTTCATAACATCTGTACCCATCAGATTATCAATACTGACCGCTTCGCGGTCCCAGCGGATAATGAAGCCCGACGACGAATACAACCATGCGCAACCATCTCATGATGATGGCCAGGTTTCCTCTTCCGCCATCATAGATGCGCAGGCAGAGGGACGGGCACCAGTGCGTTCTTTTGGCTTGATGATTGGAGCCGCGCTTTGGTTGGTGCTGGCTGTCGCCGGATCGTTTTATCTGGTGCAACATGCGCAGTCGCCGGGGCCCGAAGGAACGCCCCCCGCACTTTGGCCAGGAGCAAGCCGGGCGCCGCACGACCCGAGGCTGCCGACGCTGGTAATGTTCGTTCATCCCCAGTGCCCCTGTTCACGAGCTTCCATCGGGGAACTGGAAGTGCTGATGACGCACTGCCAGGACCGGCTCAGCGCTCAAGTGTGGTTTCTCCAGCCGGAAGGAATGACTGAGGACTGGGCGAAGACTGATTTGTGGCGCACTGCCGAGGCAATTCCGGGTGTCACAGCCCGCCTGGACGGGGGTGGAATTGAAGCCCGCCGCTTTCATGCTGAAACTTCTGGGCAAACCGTGCTCTATGACCGTGACGGCACCCTTCTGTTCCATGGCGGCATCACCATGGCGCGCGGTCATTTCGGAGACAATCCTGGGAGCAGCGCCGTGCTGGCGCTGGTGGCCCATGAGTTGTCCGGCACGGCTTCAACCCCCGTCTTTGGCTGCGCTCTCGCCGACACGGAATGCCTGCGGAGGAGTGCATGCCAGCAGTAGCCGCAAACCCGGCCCTTCGAGATGCCCCGCTGGAGAAGCGGGCGGCGGCGCTCTATCAAGCAGCGCTTAACGGCATTCACCGGCGCACCGACCAGATGTTTGCCGGGCTCATGATCATCCAATGGCTGGCCGGTGTCGCCGCCGCATTGTGGATTTCACCGAAGACATGGACGGGAGCCTCGAGCCAGACACATCCGCATGTGTGGGCGGCGATCTTCCTGGGCGGCGTGATCAGCTCCCTCCCCGTCATGCTCGCCTGGGCTCAGCCCGGGCGCCAGCTCACGCGCCACACCATTGCCGTGGCGCAGATGCTGACCTCCGCGCTGCTCATTCACCTGACCGGAGGGCGGATCGAGACGCACTTTCACATTTTCGGCTCCCTGGCCTTCCTGGCATTCTACCGGGACTGGCGTGTGCTGATGACGGCCACGGTGGTGGTGGCCGCCGATCACCTGCTTCGCGGGGTGTTCTGGCCGGAATCGGTCTTCGGCGTGCTCACACCGAACTCATGGCGCTGGCTCGAGCACGCTGGCTGGGTGCTGTTTGAAGACACCTTCCTGGTTCTTTCCTTGGATCAGACCCTTCGCGACATGCGAGAGGACGCCAGGCGGCGTGCCGACCTCGAAAAACTTAACTCGGAAATCGAACGCAAGGTCACTGAGCGCACACGCGAACTGATGCTGGAGATCGCCGGGCGGGAAAACGCCCAGAAGGATCTGCGGCAGTTCAAGCACCGGCAGGACCTGATTCTCGACGCCATCGGCGAAGGCATTTACTGGGCCGGCAACGACGGTCGGATTGTCTCCGTCAATCCCGCCGCCGCACGCCTGCTCGGCTGGGAGATGAAGGAGCTCGTGGGCCGGTCCGCACACCTGACCATGCACCACAGCCGTGCGGACGGCTCCGTGTATCCCAAAAAGGAGTGTGAGATCCACAAGGGGCAGCTTGACGGCAGGGGGCGCAGGGTGGACAACGAAGTCTTCTGGCGCCACGACGGAACCAGTTTTCCGGTCGAGTACACCAGCACCCCGGTGCGCGACGAGCAAGGGGAGATCATTGGTGTGGTGGTGGTGTTTTCCGACGTCACCGAACGCAAGCTCGCGGAGACAAAGCTGGCTCAGGCTAACAATCAATTGCTAGCCAACTCACGCCACGCCGGGATGGCGGAGGTGGCCACCAACGTTCTTCACAACGTGGGCAACGTGCTCAACAGCGTCAATGTCTCCGCAGACGCGGTGGCCATGAAAGTGCGTGATTTCAGAGTCGGCAGGCTCAAAGGCGTGGCCACGCTGCTGACTGAGCATGCGGACAACCTGCCGGAATTTCTGTCCTCCGATCCCCGCGGCAAGGCGCTGCCGGACTACCTTGTCAAGCTGGCTGAAAGCCTGGCCGAGCCGCAGCAGTCCATCCTGAAGGAGGTGAACTCACTGAAGGACAACATCGACCACATCAAAGGCGTGGTGGCGATGCAGCAAAGCTACGCGAAACGAGCCGGCGTGCTGGAAACGGTGCCTGTCATCGACATGGTGGAAGACGCGATTCGCATCAACAACGCCGGCCTGGTCCGCCACGAAGTCAACCTCGACCGGGACTATGCCGAGGTTCCGCCGATGATCACTGACCGCCACAAAATCCTGCAAATCCTGGTCAATCTCCTCAGCAACGCCAAATACGCGCTGGAGCATGCCGGACCGGACAAGCGGGTGATGGTCCGGGTGCGCTCGAATTCGCCGGACGGTGTGACAATCCAAGTCAGCGACAATGGCATCGGCATCCCGCAGGAGAACCTGAGCCGGATGTTTCAGCACGGATTCACCACCAAGACGGACGGCCACGGCTTTGGCCTGCACAGCGGCTCGCTTGCGGCGCAGGAATTGGGAGGAAAGCTTATAGCTCACAGCGACGGCCCAGGCCAGGGCGCGACCTTCACCCTGGAACTCCCCCTCCAGCACAACTCCACCAAATGAGGATCCCATCCGCCCCACTCCCACACCAGCGCATCCTCATCATTGATGACAACCGCGCCATCCACGAAGACTTCCGCAAGATTCTGGGCCAGCCCTCCGCTGCTGACGCCGCGTTGCAGGCGGCCGAAGAGCAGCTCTTCGGCACCCAGCAGCCGGTGTGGTACGAGGTTGACACCGCATCCCAAGGAATGGAAGGGCTGGCAAAGGTGGAGCAGGCCGTCACCGAAGGGCGTCCATACGCCCTGGCCTTTGTCGATGTGCGCATGCCTCCCGGGATCAATGGGATTGAAACCACACGCCTGATCTGGCAGGCATGCCCCGACCTGCAAATCGTGATTTGCACGGCCTATACCGACTGTTCCTGGAGTGAAATGCAGGAACAAATCAATCCCATGGACCGGCTGTTGATTCTCAAGAAGCCCTTCGACACCATCGAGGTTCTGCAACTGGCCAATGCTCTGACCGAAAAATGGCGGCTGTTGCAGGATTCGAAGAAACGGCTTGGGGATCTCGATCAAATGGTCAGAACCCGGACACGGGAGCTGGAGGAATCCCGCCGCGAAGCCCTGGGCATGATGCAGGATGCTGTGGAGAGCAGGCAAAAAGCCGAACGTGCGTTTGAGGAGCTTACCCACGAGGCGCAGGAAAGGCGCAAGCTGGAAACCCAATATCGTGAACAGGCCTCCCTGCTCGACAAGGCGCGTGACGCCATCATCGTACGAGACCTCCAGCACCGCATCACCTACTGGAACAAGAGCGCCGAGCGCATTTATGGCTGGACGGCGGAGGAAGCCATCGGCCTTTCGCTTTCAAATCTGCTGCACCAAAAACCCGCCGACTTCCTTGTGGCTTCCGCACATGTCTGCGAACACGGGGGCTGGGTTGGGGAGTTGCAACCTACGAGCAAAGACGGCAGGACCCTGATCGTCGAAGGTCGTTGGACGCTTGTTCGCGCTGAAGACGGCCGGCCACAGAGCATCCTGGAAATTGACACGGACATCACCCAGCAAAAAAAGCTGGAGCAGCAGTACCTGCGCGCGCAGCGCATGGAGGGCATCGGCACCCTGGCGGGGGGCATCGCCCACGACCTGAACAACGTCCTGGCGCCCATCATCATGTCAATTGACCTGCTGAAACTTGCCGTCACCGACAAGCGGGGACACGACATGCTCACCGTCATCGGCAGCAGCGCCAGGCGGGGTGCCGATCTGGTCAGCCAGATGCTCACGTTCGCACGTGGTGTCGAGGGCAAGCGCGTGCAGGTGCAGACGAGAACCCTGATTGATGACATCGAGAAAATAACCAAAGACACCTTTCCCAAGAACATTGAGATCCGCACCAGCTTCAGCCACAATCTGTGGACGGTGCATGGTGATTCCACGCAACTGCACCAGGTGCTGCTCAACTTGTGCGTCAACGCCCGCGACGCCATGCCGGAAGGCGGGCAAATCAACATCAGGGCGGAGAACGTCATCCTCAACAAGCAGTTCGCCGCCGCCAACATCGACGCCGGGCCGGGCGGCTACGTCCTCCTGCAGGTGGAGGACACGGGCACAGGCATTCCACATTCCATTATCGACAGCATTTTTGACCCCTTTTTCACCACCAAGGACGTGGGCAAAGGCACAGGCCTCGGGCTGGCGACCTCGCTGACAATTGTCAAGGGCCACGGGGGCTTCATCCGTGTTTTCAGCGAACCCGACAAGGGTTCGCGTTTTCAGGTCTATCTGCCCGCCCAAGACCGGGCGAGTTCGCCCGTTCCAGAGCCCGATGGCGAAGCGGTGATGCGCGGCCATGGCGAGGTGGTTCTCATCGTGGATGACGAGGAGCCCATCCGCCAGATCACGCAGCAGACACTGGAGTCCTGCGGATACCGGGTCATGCTGGCCGCCGACGGCGAGCAGGCCGTGAAACTCTACTCGCGACACGGCCAGGAGATCGCCGTGGTGCTGACTGACATGATGATGCCCGTGATGGACGGGGCCTCCACCATCCAGGCCCTGATTGGCATGAACCCCGGCGTTCTCACCATTGCCGCCGGGGGCATAGCCACCAGCGACAGTGTGGCGCGAGCCATGAAGCTGGGGGCGAAAATGTTCCTGCCCAAGCCCTTCTCGGCGGAAACGCTGTCGAGAGCCCTGGGCAAGGTGCTCGCGAAGGAGTCGAGGCCCCCGAAGTGGCAGCTGGTCAACGGGGAAATCGACGGAGAAACGGAGGCGGCAGGCCATGCTCGCTGCCAGGAGACGCACCAGGAAGCGGCCGTCTTCTGCTGAACGACCGCAGCCAGGCATCCTGCGACATGGCTTCCGGATGGATGAAACCGCTCATTTTGCGCAGTCCCCCCCGCCCGCCCCGCGCGCTCCATCAGATCACTGCGAAGGATTACCAACCCGGTCCCAGGTCTCTGCAAACTCCTGCGCCAGGGCCGGCACCCCCTTCATGGCGTACTTGTAAGGATCCGTTTTGAGATCTTCTTCAGAAGCCACAAAGCACGCTGTGCTGCCCTTCCAGATCATCGCCCAGCACCAATGCCCGTCCGTGCGCTGTGCCAGGGCTTTGACCTCAAGGTGCACCGTCATCAAATGCCCGCTCTGCAGCGGAATACTGCTCTCCTCCATCACAACAAAGAGGGCGTCCGATCCGGCGCTCTTGCGCAATGGCACCCGCTGCTTTTCGAGTTTGAGCCTCAACAAATCCGCCACCCTCTTGCTGCCGTCCGTTTCCTGCGAATTGGGGTACACCCAGACGTTGGCCATGCCGCGCACTCCATAGTCGCTGTCATTTAGGACCTGATGCATCTGAGCGTCGCTCAACCCCGGGTCTTTGGCCCGCAGCGCCCCGCCGGCAAGCATCAGCAGCCCTAACACAAGCAGAGTCTTCATAGGCCGGGAGCGTAGCACGTTTGTCAATGGGGGCAGGCATTCACCGACAGGACTGCGAAGCAGCCCACGCCCCCTCCTGCCAAACCCCATGCCGGAACGAACCCAGGCGATCATGGGCTAGGCTCCTTTCTGCTCGAGGATGAGGCGCATGAGTTTCACGGACGTCAGGTCCATGGTTTCCTCCGGCGTGAACGAGGTGCCGAAGGCATCTTCGAGTGCCATCACCAAGTTGAGGTGCTTCACGGAATCCCAACCCGGAACTGTATCAGGGCTGGTGTCATCGTTCACACTGGCCGCTGGAATGCCCAGGACGGTGGCGACGGTGGATTGCAGGGTCTGCTGGCGTTGTTCGGGAGTCATCAAAGGTCGGGAGGGGATTCGAGGATGAAGTACGCAGGTAGAGCACGCGGTTGATCGAGGGGCAAGTGCCAGAGATGATCCGTGACGGGTGAAAAGCCGTGCTCGGGCAGGAATCCTGCGGCGGGCTGGTTCTTCGCGGTAGGGACGAATTCCCCCACCAGCAGCCGTCCGCCACGACTGTGGACACACTTCTCCAGCAACGCGAGCAGAGCGGTTTCCACTCCACGGCCTATGACCCGGCAGCTCATCAGAAAGGTGTCAATGCGCCACGTCCCCGCCTTATCCGGTTCTGGCACCACGACTGCGGCGGCGATCAGTCCGTTGTCGCCAAAGCGGTCCTTCACCCGCGCCCACAAGGCGATGGCGCCACCGGCGACCAGGCCTTGCAGCTCGGCGGCGCTGTGGCGGCGGGTGGTGAGGTTGAACTGGTTGGTCTTGCCCAGGAGCTGCGCGACACGCGGCAGCGTGGCGTCATCCACAAACCCCACGGTCAGCGTCATTTGCAGGCCCTGAAGAAACTCCTCCAAGGAGCCGGTCTGCTGACGCAGTTCCTGGCGGGTGGATTCCTCCTGGTAAAGGGCGGCGCGCTGGCGGTCTTCGGCGGTGAGCGCCAAAAGATCAAAACAACCGCTGTCCGCCAGGGTGCGGGCGTAGCCCATGGGGCTTGCTGGCACGTCCAGAACGGTGACCATGGGCAGTTGCTCACGCACCCACTGCCTCTCCACCGGGTTGTCATCAAAGAAGACCAGGGCATCGAGGCTGATGTTCAGCGTGGCGGCGATCGTGCGGAGGCTGGCGGCCTTGTCCTCCCAGTGGACCTCCCAGGCGGAGAAGTGCTCACGCTTGAGCCGGCAGGAGGGATGGCGCGCGAGCACCTCCTCCACGTCGGTCGAATTGTTCTTGCTGGCGGCGGCCAGCAGGATGCCACCATCGCGCAGGGCCAGGACCCGCTGCTGAAAGTCCAGGAAAACGTTGCCCGGATAGTCCGGTCCGAGAGCGATGCCATCCAGCCCGGCCTCGCCCAGCACACCACCCCAGAGGGTGTTGTCCATGTCGAGCACCAGGCATTTCTTGGGTGCGGCAAACCACGGCCGCGCGCGCCTGGCCACCGCCATGGCAACGGCTGCACAGGCCTCGGAACTCCATGGAGCCTTCGCCAGGTATTCCAGCCGCTCATCGCGCCATCGGCCCAGGCCCAGCTCGCATGCGGTGCGTGCAACATCCACGACCAGCACATCTGGAAGACTGCGGCAAACTGCCGCCAGGTCATCATTGAGCTGCTGCACAAAACTCATCTGCGAGGGAGCCAGGGACACATCGGCCACACCCGCCGCACACCAGGTGGGGGCCGCGAAATTGCCCACCAGGACCTTCGCTTTGCAGTGCCGGCGCAAGTTTTGAAACAGCGCATTGAACCGTTCACGCAGCCCTGCCCGCACCTCCGCAAGCGCCGCTGGCGATTGCGAAACAAAACGCGACCCCAGGTCCGGCAGCCAGTCCTCAAGCCGCACCATCACCAGCACGACATCACGCGGCGTGGCCAGCAGCTCGCTGCGTTCATCAACCATCTGCTGCTCGATCTGGCCGAACGGGGCGAGCCAGATGTCGAAGACAAGCTGCCGGCGCGCGGCTTCGACAACCATGCAAGGCCGCAGGAAATCCGCTGTAAAACTGGCCAGGACCGCCACCTTGAGCGCAGGGGCTGCACAGGCCTCGAGCTCGCGCGCCAGGCGCAAATAATCGGCACGGCCGATGGGAGTGGCTAAAGGGGGGAGTTCGGGCTGAGGCATCGCGTTGAGAAGGCCGCGGAGCATAGCGCGAATTGAGCGCACGCCAACTGCTCGCATTCGTCAGCGTTTTCAGTTGCCGGTTCCTTCAACCTACAGCATGAACTTGCAGCTTCATCTCCTACCTCCCTATGGCGCTGCGCGCTCCTTCCACCATCCGCTGGCCAGACGGCAAAGATTTTGCCTTTACCATTTTCGACGACACCGAACGTGGAACGGTGGAAAACAATCGCGCCATTTACGGGCTGCTGCGAGACCTGGGCATGCGCACCACCAAGTCGCTCTGGCCCCTGGCCGGCCCTGGTGAGGCGGACATCCCCGGCCCCACCTGTGACGAGCCGGAGTACCTCGGAATGTGCCTGCAGTTTCAGCGCGAGGGTTTCGAACTCGCCCTGCACAACGCCACCTACCATACGGCCGAGCGGGCGCTGACGCTGAAGGGGTTTGACCGCTTTCGCGAGCTGTTCGGCCATGACCCGCACACGCTGGCCAATCACGCCACCAACCGCGAAGGCATCTACTGGGGGCCTGCACGCCTTTCGGGCTGGCGGCACTGGGCTTACAAGATGCTTCAGCGGGGGCAGAAGTATCGCGGGCATGTGGAGGGCGATCCTCTGTTCTGGGGCGATTTGTGCAAGACGCGGGTGCGCTACGTGCGCAACCTGACCTTTCGCGACATGAACACCACGGCCCTGGTGCCCCAGATGCCCTACTATGACCCGGCCCGGCCATGGGTGAACCAATGGTTCTCAGGCTCCGATGCCACGCACGGATTTGCATTCAACCGTAATGTGAACAAGTCCACTGTGGACAAGCTCGTGGCCGAACGCGGGGGCTGCTTCCTCTACACGCACTTCGGCAAGGATTTTTACGAGAACGGCAGGCTGGACCCCCAGTTCGTCAAGACCATGGAATACATTGCGAGCCTCAATGGCTGGTTTGTCCCGGTGTCAACAATGCTGGATTTTCTCGCCAGCCAGCAGCCCACGCCTCGCATCATCACGGATCGCGAACGGTCGGCGCTGGAAAACCGCTGGCTGGTGGATCAAATCATAGGCTTGAGACGGCGCATCACCGAGGACTAGCCATGGCGTTCCGAATCGAGCGTTTCCCCGACACGGATGAGGCACGGGCCGCCGCGCGCTGTTTCAACGAGCGCCTGCGCCAGGGGGGCATGACGGAATTTGAGCTGATGGAGAGCTCCTTCTCCAGCTTCCGGCCTGAAGGCCCCGGAAGACCCATCTGGCAGCAGTACTTCCTGGCTCTTGAGGAGCCCGGAGAGGGCGGTGGGTTGGAAGTGCGAGGCGGCTACATCCTGCAATACCAGGGCTACCGCCGCTCGGACCTGGGAGCCTGTGCCACCCATGGGTGGCTGAAGCTGCCCCTGTCCGAGGGCGTGGTGAAGAAGCAGTACGCGGCCGTGGGCATGCTGATTCTGCGTGATGCGATGAAGCGCGAGCCTCTGCTTTGCGCCCTGGGCATGGGCGGCATTCAGCGCCCCCTGCCCCGGCTCCTGGCCGGGCTTGGGTGGCACTTGGTTGAGGTGCCTTTCCACTTTTACGTGCTGCATCCCTTCGCCTTCCTGCGCAACGCCCGCGTGCTAAGGCAGCGGCGGGCCATGACACCCGCATGCGAGGTTGCGGCCTGGACCGGCCTGGGCTGGCTAGCATTCAAGATCCTGCAGATCCGCCTGCCCAAGCCCCGCCAGCCACACATTGAAGCCACCTGCGAGCCATCCTTTGCTGGCTGGGCTGATGAGGTTTGGGAACACAGCGCCCCCCACTACTCCTTCTGCGGCCAGCGCACTGCGGCGCTGCTCGACACCCTCTATCCGCCGGACGAACCGCGCTGGATTCGCTGCGTCGTGCGCCGTAAGGGCCGGCCGGTCGGCTGGGCGTTGCTGCTTTGCTCCGATGTGCGCAACCACAAGCAGTTTGGCTCCATGCGGCTGGGATCCATTGCCGACTGCCTGAGCGCCCCTGCCGATGCAGAACTCGTGGTGCGCGCCGCCCAGGCCGAGCTGTGCAGGCGCGGGGCCGACATCATCGTCACCAACCAAATGCATGAAGCCTGGAACAAGGCCCTGAAGGGCGGCGGCTTCCTCAGCGGCCCTTCCAATTTTGTCTGGGCCATCAGCCCCTCCCTCAAAAAACACCTCGATCCCCTCTCCCAGACCGTGCCAGACGCCCATATCAACCGTGGTGATGGTGATGGTCCGATCAACTTGTAGCCC